>NZ_JBGGGT010000001.1:422500-737500 GCF_041276405.1 Microvirga sp. TS319
AACCATGAGGTCCGACGCCGAGGCTTTTGCCCAGGTGTGACAGCAGTTCCGCACGATCGCCAGGATCCAGGCTTTCGGATCACCGCCCCTGTACCCTTCGAAGGCGCGGAACGCCCGCAAGAAGGCATCCTGCGCGACGTCCTCCGCAGCGACAGGGTCTCGCAGGAGATAGCGCGCCAGGTTGTACGCGGCATCCAGGTGCGGGAGCATCAGTTCGCGGAAACGTCCAGCGAGATCGGCTTGCTTAGCTGTTAAAGGCGACAAGGAGACCGGCACAGGTTCCTCCGCGCGTCGCGGAATTGTACCCTCATCGTCCTTGGCTGTCACATCTCCGGATGCGATCGAGGGGCTCGAAGGCCGTTGGTCGACCATTGGACCTGCCAACCGTTGGCCCGACGCGGGGATCATTGTCATGAGTGCCCCCGGAAAGGCGATGCGCAAGATTTCCGCCTTGCCATTCATGATTGGACCTCTCGTGCCGCTGAAGAGAACCCATGGGCAAAGCGCTCCAAGTGGCTCGCTGGACCATGCCTCGATTGATCATGGGCGAGGGCCCCAGGGCGAGGAGTTAGTGACATTCGGCGCTCTCGATGCTGATGCTGCGCTCTCCATCCAGACTGGATGAACGTCAGGTTTATTCCCCCGAGATCCGATAATTTCGCGGCCGGGCTGTCGGCAGGTGCGATTGAGCACAGTGACTAAGCCCAATCTGCTGAGGCGAGCGCGTTGCGGGAATAAAGCTCAGATCAGCGAGGTCTCTGAAGCTAAGTGACTCCGAACGGCCCGTTGAACTGAATGGCACGAGACGATCCGAGACAGAACGTGCGTGGGAGGCCATCGTGGATACGAACCATTACGATCGCATTCTTATCGTCGATAACAATCCGGTCTTCCGGGAGGCGCTCATCCGGTGGCTCCGAGGCATAGGATACAAGGTGGTTACGGCGGTCACGGGCGAGGAGGCATTTCTCATCCTACGGGATTGGCAACAGCCCATCGACTGGCTCTATACCCGGGCCGACATGCCCATGCTGATCGACGGCTGGATTCTTGCCGATGAGTATCACGACAGCTATCCGACACGTCCCGCCGTCGTCGCGGCGCCCGAGGCCAGACCATCCGATCATGGCGACATCATCCTCGCTCAACCGAATCCAGCTGCCGTGCTGGAGATCCTCCATGGACTGATTACTGCGAGCCACAAGCTGCCGGCTGGAGGCGAGGGCAGATCCGATTATCAGCGGCATGCCGCGTGACGACAGAGTGCCTAGGGTTGGCCATAGCATCCGGTCGTAGGACATTTCGGCCGCCTGTCTTCATTGGGGAGTTGTGACGATGACGAATGAGAAAATGCGTTTGTTCGCTGATGCAGACGATGGCTTGCCACTCCATCACGCGTGGTACCTCGATTCTGCAGGTAATGTTGCTGGTGAGCGAGATCGGCTGGCGAGTGCGATTCCGTTCGAGATTGCCACCACTCCACAAGGCGGCAACTCTGGTGGTGCTTCTGTGCGGCACATCCTTCCCTTTTCTAAGAAACCAGCTGTCGATAGATTACGGGAGCTGCGCGATCCTCACGAGGAGGCGGCTCCGTTGCCGCAATGGATGAGCGCCACGCGTCCGAGCCGGGCAGGCATGTTCATTCCTGGCGTCTTGACCGCTCTTGCGGTCCTGGCGGTAGCGAATGGCATTCTGAGTACCGTCCTGGAACTGGTTTGGCTCTGATCGACTGCGCCCGTTTTGCCCATTGCAAGTGAAGCGTTGAAGCCCGTGCGACAGTCGCTGGGACGATCTGGACAGCTCGACTCATCATGATCGAGGACCAAAAGTAGCGGTGAGGTCCCGGCCGATAGTCGAGCACTGATACGTTGGCAAACGGCCCGACCGATACCGAGAGCTGCAATTCTATTCTGTCTGGTAGCTCATCGTGCGATAAAGTGGACCTGGTTTCCGTTAGCGCGGCCCGCCGGGTCCGCTCAAACGATGCGCTCCTCTAAGAAGAGAGCATCGGATTCGATCCCAAAAAGTGAATTCCACCTTTCACGTCCGATGCTCGAGCCAGGCGAGATCATAGGGTCTCCGCCGACACTACGGCGACATCTCAAGTCGCTTGGTCAGTCTTGCTGCGAGAGCTTATGGCCAGAGCGAGACCGCCCAGGACCAAAGTCACGCCGACGGCAAAAAGGCCCCCGATCCGGTCGCCGAATATCGCGGATGAAGCGGCAACACCGAACACCGGCTGAAGGTACTGGACGCTGGCGGCAGTCCCGGTCGGAACTGTGCGCAGGATGTTGAGCCACAGGAACAGACCCGCGACGCTCACTGCGAGCCCGAGATAGACCCCAGCCCAGAGCGCCTGGGCCGTGACGTGAAATGGAACGTGCCACATCTCCCAGCCTGCCCAGGGCAGCAGCGCAACGAAGCCAAACAGGGTGCTCCAGGCCGCTACGGTGACGGTTCCGTATTCGTGGGAAAGTTCGACGCTCCAGACATAATAGAACGCGACGGCAAGCGCGGAGAGCAACATGAGACCGGCACCGGCAATGCTGGTTTGGAGCACGACACTTGTCTCGTTCGTATTTCCCAACGCAACCAGCGCAATGCCGGCGAAGGCCGCCAGCAATCCCAGCTTTTGCCGACGCGACACGGGCTGCTTGAGTCTGAGGGCTGCAAACATCACGACGAAGATGGGAATGGCGGCTGAGATGATGGTCCCGACCGAAGCCGACGTGCCGGCGACGCCAAAGGCCTGAGCGACTTGGCCCACGCCGATGCCCAAGACTCCGAGTGCCGCAATGCTGGGCAGCGCTCGCCAGGGAGGTTGCTTTCTGCCAAGGGTGAAGAGCACCAGTAACGGCACGGCGATGGCAAACCGGAGCGCGGTCAGCGTCAGCGGCGGCAGTGTAAGCAGGCCGAGTTTCGTGACCGGAATGGACAGTCCCCACATGATTGCGAGCAGCAGCATCGCCGCGAGGCTGCGCATGGATGGGGTCGCATGGCGGGGGGCGATAGGCGAAAGGGAAGGGACAGGAGAGGTGCCCGCTGTGCTCTGGCTCGACATGAACTGCCCCGCGCGGAGGTGAAGTGACGCCATCGCGTCTGTCCCGATTGGTAGAATGGAGGAATATGGCTGACAAACCATTTGTTCTCACGTAACGTGTGAGCCACACTCACGCGTGTGGCCCCATGTTTGACCGGCTTCCCCCTCTGCAAACCCTGCGCGCCTTCGAGGCAACCGGACGCCTCTTGAGCATGACGCTGGCGGCAGAGGAGTTACATGTCACCCACGGGGCGGTAAGCCGGCACATCAAGAACCTCGAAGATCATCTTGGCGTAGCATTGTTTCTGCGCCTGACCCGCCGGATCGTCCTGACCAACGAGGGGGCCGAGTTCCTCCTGGCCGTCACTCGCCTCCTTACAGACCTGACCCGATCAGCCGAAAGTCTCCGTGGGCCGAAGAGTGCAGGGCGGCTGACCATCAGCACAGGGATCTCATTCGCGAGCAAGTGGCTAGGGCCACGCCTGCATCGGCTGATGGCTCGGCATCCCGAACTCGATATCCATCTCGACATAACGGATACCAATGTCGACCTGTCCAACGGGCAGATCGATGCAGCGGTGCGCTACGGCATTGGCCGCTATCCGCACGTCGTCGCGGAGCGGATCCTGGAAGAAACGATCACGCCGGTGTGCAGCCCGGCCTATCGAGCCAAGATGGGTGGACTGCCGTCGGTTGAGAGCCTAGCCGAGTGCAGGCTGTTGCATGAAGACCGCCTGGTGTATGACGACCGTATGCTGGCCAACTGGGAGCAATGGTTTGCAATGGCGGGGGTGGATGGCGTTCCCAGGGGACGTGGCCCGATCTACAGTCATGGCAGCATGGCGACCGAGGCAGCCATTCGCGGGGAGGGCGTGGCCCTGGGACGCAGCGCCCTGGTGGCGGAAGACCTTGCTGCCGGACGGCTGGTTGCCCCGTTTCCCCAGTTACGGCTCAATGCCGAGCGTGGCTACGACCTTGTCTATCGCCCGGGCGATCGGCATCAGCCCAAGGTTTGTGCGGTGCGCGATTGGCTGACAGACGAGATCCGACAGTTTCTCGCGGAAGTCGATTGACGGCCGATGCCGACGTTTCCCTATAGGGGCCATCACTCAACGGCATCGGACGTGACATCGAACCCATATCCGATGCAGTAAGCCTCTGTGTTCGAGCATGCTTTCATGCAAAACCGGTTTCCACTTCTTCGCACGATGCTCCAGCAGGATGACCGTGCGAGGCAGGAACAATCGGCACGGCTCAGATTCCTGAAAGCGGGCGGGCGCTTTGGGTCATCATCCGGGGCAATGTCCAGCGAGTGGGGCGCCCTAGATTGTATCCTGTGACGTTCGCCCTGGTCCTCCGGGTTGTCGACACGCGAATCCGCCTGGATCTCGAAGATCGACATTCGGCTCGGAGAACCGCACTCCAAGGGAGTCAGACATGAGGATTGGAATCATCGGTGCAGGGAACATCGGGGGCAACCTGACCCGGCGCCTGACTGCGCTGGGGCACGAGGTGGTCGTGGCCAACTCGCGGGACCCTGGGACGCTCGCCCCCTTGGCGCAGGAAACCGGGGCCAAGGCGGTTTGGGTCGCGGAGGCAGTGCGCGACAAGGATCTCATCGTCGTCACGATCCCGGAGAAGAACATTCCTGACCTGCCGGCCGGTTTGTTCGATGGTGTCGGTGCCGATGTCGTCGTCATCGACACAGGCAACTACTATCCGCAGCAGCGCGACGGTCGTATCGACGACATCGAAAATGGGATGCCTGAAAGCCGATGGGTCGAGCGGCAACTGGGCCGGCCGGTGATCAAGGCGTTCAACAACATCTATGCTCGGCACCTGCTCGAGCGCGGTCAACCGCGAGGCACCCCCGGTCGCATTGCCTTGCCGGTCGCGGGGGATGATCCTGAGGCCAAAGCCGTTGTGCTTCGGATTGTCGACGAACTCGGGTTCGATGGCGTCGACGCTGGAGGCCTGGACGAGTCCTGGCGGCAACAGCCAGGAACCCCGGTGTACGCGACAGATCATGATGCCGAGGGAGTTCGTCGCGCACTTGCGGAAGCGAGACCGGAGCGCGGACCGGAATGGCGTGCCGGGTAGGCCCTGCACCAATCGATACGGACGACCTCAGCCGCTGCACGCTGAGATCGTAGGGAAACAGACGCCCGCGATGCCGAACAATGCAATCTGGTCCGTGGTGGCGTTGCCGCGTTGGCTGCAGGGGATCAAACGCGATTCACGCCCCGGTAGCGAACGAAGGCCGTCTGGCCTGAGGGGCCGAATAGGATGACGTCGTAGGTGTCCGGCTCCGTTCCGGCCATCTCCATTCCGGGAGAACCCATCGGCATGCCGGGAACGGCTAATCCCTTCGCCCGGGGCCTCTCGGCCAGCAGTCGCTTGACTGCGTCTGCCGGCACGTGTCCTTCGATCACGTAGCCCTCTACCTCGGCCGTGTGGCAGGAGGCGAGAGCCTCGGGTACGCCGAGCCGAACCTTCACTTGGTCGACGTGGGGCGTGGTGACAACTTCCATCGGGAAGCCGGCGGCTTCCATGTGCACGACCCAGCCGCTGCAGCAGCCGCAGTTCGGATCCTTGGTCACGACCATCTTCGGCAGGGCTGCCTGCGCGGAGGCGCGTCCCGTCATGAGGACCACGCCAGAGACACCGAGAATGGTCAGAAAGCGGCGGCGGTCGAGCATGGGGATTTCCTTCGGGCTGCTATCGCACATGGGCGGGTCTCGGGTACTTGGTGATGCTGCTGGTATCCTTGCGCCTCCCCACGATGGTAAGGTCAAGCGGCAATCGGGCCCGAACCCACATCCGATGCCGTCAGTCTATGTTTGTGAGCATCTTTTCACGCGAAACCGGTTCCCACTTCCCGCGTTCGATGCTCCAGCCGACTGAAGACGTTCGCCGATGCCTCGTAAGGGCCACCATCGCATCATCACGGAGAGAGATATGATGCAGTCACCGATGACCGACGATTTCCACCTTGAGCGTCATGGCGACCGGATCGTGCTGACTTTCACGCCCGATGGACGAACCTATACCTTCTCAGTTGAAGGGGATCGGCTCTCGGAGCCCTCCGTGTCGCCGGCCCAGGTGAATGCTGGCGATTACGTGGACGATGAGCTCCGGAGCACCGCCATCGAACTGGCAAGGCTGGCTCTCAAAGGAGAACCTTTGCGGAGATAGCTTCCGCCGGCCGAGTCGTCTTACCATAAAGTCGTCTTGAAAGTCGTCTTGCCGGTTCCGCTTCGAAAGCGACGGTCTCATCGGATGGTGTTCCTCAGCTGGGCCGGGAAACTGTTCTGAGCGGTGCCTGTAGAGTTCATGAAGCGACCGCCCGACCGGCCCTGCGCGAGGTCAGAGTTTCACCATGCGCAGGCGGATCGCGTTGCCGATCACGCTGACCGAGGACAAAGCCATGGCGGCCGCCGCGATGATCGGAGAGAGCAGGATGCCGAAGATCGGGTACAGCACGCCTGCCGCCACGGGCACCCCGAGCGCATTGTAGAGAAAAGCGAAGAACAGGTTCTGGCGGATGTTGCCCATCGTGGCATGTGACAGCCGCCGCGCCCGCACGATTCCGGTCAGGTCGCCCTTCAGCAGGGTCACGCCCGCGCTCTCCATCGCCACATCGGTGCCGGTGCCCATCGCGATCCCGACATCGGCTGTCGCCAGCGCCGGTGCATCGTTGACGCCATCGCCTGCCATGGCCACCACGCGGCCCTCGCGCTTGAACTTCTCGACTACGGCGCTTTTCTGGTCAGGCAGTACCTCGGCCTCGACTTCGTCGATTCCGAGCCGGCGCGCGACCGCATTGGCGGTCACCCAGTTGTCGCCGGTCAGCATCACGACGCAGATGCCCTCCTCCTTCAGGCCGGCCAGCGCCTCGGGCGTTGAGGCCTTCACCGGGTCGGCGATGGCGATGGCACCCGCCACCCTCCCGTCGATCCCGGCGAAGATCGCGGTCGCGCCGTCCTCGCGCAGCCGGTCGGCCTTTTGTGCCAGGGGAGCGACATCGATGCCGTGCTCGGCCAGGAACTTGGCGCTGCCGAGCACGATGCGCCGGCCCTCGACCATGCCGAGCGCTCCCTGCCCGGTGGGCGAGTCGAAGTCAGTGACCGGCGCCATTGCGACGCCCCGCCTTTCGGCCGCCTCGACGATGGCGAGGGCGAGCGGGTGTTCGCTCGGCCGCTCGGCGCTCGCGGACAGGCGCAGCACCTCGACCTCCGTGAAGCCTTGCGCCGGGACGATGGCGGTGACTGACGGCCTGCCCTCGGTCAGCGTACCGGTCTTGTCGACGACCAGAGTGTCGACCTTCTCCATGTGCTCCAGCGCCTCGGCGTTCTTGATCAGCACGCCGGCCTGGGCCCCGCGACCGACGCCCACCATGATCGACATCGGGGTAGCGAGCCCAAGAGCGCAGGGACAAGCGATAATGAGAACGGACACCGCCGCCACAAGGCCGAAGGCGAGCCGGGGCTCCGGTCCCCAGATTCCCCACGCCGCGAAGGCCAGGAGCGCCACGGCGATGACCGCCGGCACGAAATACCCCGAGACCCGATCGGCCAGACGCTGGATCGGGGCGCGGCTGCGCTGGGCATCAGCAACGAGCTGGACGATCTGGGACAGCATCGTATCACGGCCGACCTTCTGCGCCTCGATGACGAGGCTACCGGACTGGTTCATGGTGCCGCCGATGGCCTTGGCGCCGACGTCCTTGGTCACGGGCATTGACTCGCCCGTCACCATCGATTCGTCGATGGAGCTGCGCCCCTCGACGACGATGCCATCGACCGGGACCTTCTCGCCGGGGCGCACCCGCAGGCGGTCGCCCACTTGGACGGTATCGAGCTGGACCTCTTCTTCGGTTCCGTCCTCGCGGATCAGCCGGGCTGTCTTGGGGGCGAGATCGAGGAGCGCGCGGATGGCGCCGCTCGTGCTCTCGCGTGCGCGCAATTCCAGGATTTGGCCGAGCAGGACGAGGACCGTGATGACGGCGGCCGCCTCGAAGTACACCGCGACCGAGCCATCGTGCCCACGGAAGGCAGCTGGGAAGATATCGGGCGCCAGCGTCGCGGCCACGCTGTACGCCCACGCCACGCCGGTGCCCATGGCGATGAGCGTGAACATGTTGAGGCTGCGGTTCTTCAGCGATTGCCAGCCGCGCTCGAAGAACGGCCATCCGGCCCAGAGCACGACCGGGCTTGCCAGCGCGAACTGGACCCAGTTGGAGAGGGTGCGGGGAATCACGTGATCGAACGCGAAAAGATGCCCGCCCATCTCCAGGATGAAGACGGGCAGAGCCAGGATCAGGCCGATCCGGAACCGGCGTGTCATATCGACGAGTTCGTGGCTTGGGCCGATTTCAGCCGTCGCAACGACCGGTTCGAGCGCCATGCCGCAGATCGGGCACGAGCCAGGGCCGACCTGGCGGATCTCGGGGTGCATGGGACAGGTGTAGATCGTGCCTTCAGGTACAGGTTCCACCTTCCTGGCCACTGCAGGATTGGCGTATTTCGTGGGTTCGGCCATGAACTTCGACTGGCAGCCGGACGAGCAGAAGGAGTACGGCTTGCCCTCGTACTGAGCCCGATGTGGGGTGGTGTGCGGGTCCATCATCATTCCGCAAACCGGATCCTTCATCTTGCCGGCGTCTCCCTTCGGCTCGCCGCCAGGATGGCGGTGCCCGGCATGACCGCCATGGTCGTGATGATGGGCGTGGCCCTCATGTGCATTGACGATCCGGGCATCGGTCATGGTGTTTCTCCGCATCTGCATCGATGAGCAATGGAAAGCCTGGGGCTTCCCACGATGGTAAGGTCAAGACCCGCGCGGGACCGTGTAGAATGGATTGCTGTGAAAGGACCGAAGGTCCGACAGGAGTCGGCTGCGAGCCCTCAAGGGATCCTGTTGTCGTCCATCCCAGCGGAAGCATTGTCTGGAGGGGCTGCGGGAAGCCTTTCAAGGCACCACACCGCTATGATGATGCACTTCTATGTCACGCGATGAAGATGATACATTTCGGCGTCGTCCGATGGATCGGACGTGGAGCATGGTTATGAATAACAGAACATTCAGCCCGCGTATGTCGCTGCGCCTTTCGGCCAGCCTGCTGCTCGCGGGACAACTCCTGTTCATCGTGATCACGCAATTTCACGCCGGCGGGGACGCCAACAATCATCCTGCCATCTTCGCCGCGTATGCCGGCGATGGGATCTGGACGGCCGTGCACCTCGGCCAGTTTGCGAGCATGACGATCATGCTGGCGGGACTGCTCTCCCTGGTTTTCTCCCTGAACATCCAGGTTGAGGCGGTGAGATGGGCGGGTGGCTTCGGTGCCGCGTCGATCGCGGCGACGCTGGCCCTGTACGGCGTCCTCCAAGCCGTGGACGGCGTCGCTCTCAAGCAGGCGGTGAACGCGTGGGCGAACGCCCCGGAAGCCGAGAAGGCGGCGCGCTTTGCAAGCGCTGAAACCATCCGCTGGCTCGAGTGGGGGGTGAGGAGCTACCAGGACTTCGCGCTGGGACTCGGGTTGCTCCTGTTCGCGGCCGCGATGGTGCGGACATCCGGGATCCCGCGGTCGATAGGATACCTGATGGGACTTTCCGGCCTCGCGTACCTGGTGCAGGGCTGGGTGGTCGGCTCCGGCGGCTTCTCGCTGATGCATTCTGTCGCGATCGTGCTGGCCTGGGTCTTAAGCCTGGCATGGATGTCTTGGCTCGCCGTCGTCGCCTGGCGCATGCAGGGTTCGGGGCTGGCGAAAGAAGCGGGAGATTTTCCGCAGCCGTCTGGCGGTTCTGCAAATGCTCAAGCGTTCTTGGTTTCAGAATAGGCATATCCGGTGTGCCTGAACCAGACCGGAGCATTGTTTATGGCAATGGTGCCGAGGGTTGGTTTGAGTTCCGCCCCGAGAGACTAGAAAGCGCCAGACAAGCCTGGATCGTTATGCAGAAGGAACCTGATCGATCGCGGCATTGGGGCGAAGGTCTCTCGCGGCAGCACGGGTAGACGAAAAAGCAAGAACATATACCGGGCAGAACTCATGTCGTTTACGATTTCCAAGCGCCTCGGCGTGCTGGTTGCCGTCGCCGTTCTCATCAGCCTGATCGCTATCGCGGTTCAAGTCCTCGCCCTGCGCAGCGCCATCTATCGTGAGCGTGAACAGGCAATCACGTCCCAAGTCCAGGCTGTCGTGTCCATTATCAAGAGTCTCGCCGCCGACGCGGATGCGGGCCTCCTTACGAAGGAAGCTGCTCAGGAGCGCGCCAAGGCCGAGATGCGGGCCATTCGTTTCGGGAACAACGATTACTTCTTTGTCTATACCTATGAGGGCCTGAACCTCGTTCACGGCGGAAATGCCAAGAACGAAGGCAAGAACTTGCTGAACAGCAAGGACGCACACGGTGTCCGCTTCAATGCGGAAATCATTGACGCTGCAAAGCGAGGCGGCGGATACGTGAACTTCCAGTTCCCGCGCGCCGGGGAGACGCTACCGTCCCCAAAGATCGCATATGCCTTCGATTTCTCGCCTTGGCAGTGGGTTATTGGCACGGGTGTTTATACCGATGATCTTGATGCAATCTTCATGGATCGTGTGTTCGAAGCCGGGTATTTGGCCGCGGGCCTGCTTGTCGTCCTGATCGGCTGCGCCTGGTATCTCTCCCTTGGACTGGTGAAACCCGTGCAGGCGTTGACCTCGACCATGGGTGTTCTCGCCTCCGGCGACACGAGCGCGGAAATCCCAGCTCGCAGCCGCACGGATGAGATCGGCCGGATGGCCGCTGCCGTGCAGGTGTTCAAGGAGGCGATGATTGCCAAGACGGCGGCGGATCAGGCCGCGGCGCTAGAGGCAGGCGCCAAGATGCGCCGGGCCGCCGTGCTTGACGCGCTCACGCAACGCTTCGAGAGCAAGGTCTCGGCCCTGACGCAAGGGCTGTCGGCAGCCGCCACCGAGATGGAGGCCACGGCCCAGTCGATGACGTCCGTGGCCGATCAGACCACGAGCCAGTTGGTGAGCGTCGCCTCCGCGGCGGAGCAGACCTCGGCCAATGTGCAGACGGTGGCGGCCGCCACCGAGGAGCTGTCGATCTCGATCCGCGAGATCGCCTCTCAGGTCGGCCAGTCCTCGCGCATCGCCGAGCAGGCGGTGTCCGATGCCCGGCGCACCAACGAGACCGTGCAGGCGCTGGCGGCCTCGGCCGAGCGCATCGGCGACGTGGTGCAGCTGATCAGCACGATTGCGGGCCAGACCAACCTGCTGGCGCTCAACGCCACCATCGAGGCGGCGCGCGCAGGCGAAGCCGGCAAGGGCTTCGCAGTCGTGGCCTCCGAGGTGAAAAACCTCGCGACCCAGACTTCGAAGGCAACCGAAGAGATCTCGACCCAGATCGGCGCGGTGCAGCAGGCGACCGCCGAAGCGGTGCAGGCGATCCACGACATCGCCCGCACGATCGGCGAGATGTCGCAGATCTCCGTGTCGATCTCGGCCGCCATGGAGGAGCAGGGTGTGGCGACGGCGGAAATCTCGCGCAACGTGCAGGAAGCCGCGCGCGGCACCGAGGCGGTGACCGGCAGCATCGCGGATGTGCAGAACGGGGCCGGCGAGACCGGGGCCGCGGCGCATCAGGTGCTGGGCGCCGCCCAGGAGCTGGCGCGCCACTCCAGCGATCTCGACCACGAGGTCGCGAGCTTCCTCTCCGGCGTCAAGGCCGCTTGAGGCTAGGGCATCGTGCGGCCCTTCGGGTCCGCTCGGGCGATGCGTTCGTCAAGGCTTTGGTCTTGAGCATCTTTCACCCACAACCGGTTCCCACTTTTGCGTTCGGTGCTCTCTGAGGGAGCATCGGATGCAATCCAAAAAGTGGATTCCACTTTTCACGTCCGATACTCTAGGGGGTAGAACAGTGCTCGGTGCCAGTAGCGAAAGGAACGAGGAAGTGAGTAAAGAAGAAGTCAAGTCCCGCATTGGCGTCATCGGTGTCGGCCTGATGGGACACGGCATCGCCCGGAATATTCAGCGGGCCGGATGGCCTATCGCTTTCCTGGATCATCCCGGCAATCAGCCCGTCGATGATCTGCTCGGTGACGGCGCCGTTTCCTTCGGCACCTGCTCCGATATCGCGGCGAATTCCGACATCATCATCATCTGCGTTACCGGAACGCCACAGGTGGAGGACGTTCTCTTCCGGGAGGATGGCGTCCTCAAAGGGCTTCGTCCTGGATCCGTGATCATTGATTGCTCAACGGCAATTCCTGAATCCACGAAAAAAATCGCGGCTGCCGTCGCTGCGGCCGGAGGCCGGTTTCTTGACGCGCCGATGACGAGAACGCCGAAGGAGGCTGCAGAAGGGCGCTTGAACCTGATTGTCGGAGGCGACAGGGATCTGTTCGAGGCGCTTCTCCCCCTGATGCGCAGTTATGCCGAGAATATCAACTACGCCGGAGATGTTGGCGCAGGCCACACGCTCAAACTCCTGCATAATTTCGTGTCGCTGGGCTTTTCCGCCGTCCTGGCGGAGGCGGCCGCCTGTTCCGCGAAAGCGGGCATCAGTCCCGATGTGCTGATCGAGGTTCTCGGGAAGGGAGGAGGGGCCGGCGTCGTGCTCGAGCGTCTCAAGCCGTTCATTCTCGCGCATGATGCTTCCAGCTTCCGCTTCAGTATCGCCAATGCTCGCAAGGATATCGGCTACTATGTCGAGATGACCCGTGACGTCGCAGCGCAGAACGGTGCCGCCACGGCCATCCTCCACATCTATGACGACGCATACGGCGCCGGATACGAGCAAGCTGCCGTTCCCGAGCTGATCAACGTTCTTTCAGAGAAAACATGATCGTCGTGCGCATATCTGCCTTTGGGACTCTCTTCAGCTCGATGGGTCGCTCATCGAATGGCGGGTCTGGCCGAGCCTTTCGGAGGCGTTGCCGGCGGACCACCTGCTCGAGGAGCAGGGTCCCGGGCCGGTTATGATGCCTCCTCTCTTCTGCACTGAAAGTATATAACGGTTTGGTTGTGGTGAACCGAGGCGTGACGGGCTGAACTGAACAGAAAGCCCGTTTGCCGCCCGGACATCTGTCAGGCCTGGGATGGAGACGGACAGCCTCCGATACGGCGTAGGCGCCTCAAACGGGCTCCGGGCACGGGTGCAGAGGGCGGCGGAGGGGTTGACCGTGCCGCCCGCGCATTCGAAGTGCATGCTCTCTCTCAGGCATCAGAAATTTAATCGCAGCACTTAAGCGAAGGCTTGGGCAGGCTCGGCCTTTCACTCACCAATTCGTGAAACGCGGCCGCAAGTAAATCGGGACTCCGTTCGGACCATTCTTGCTATGGTTTGACAGTGGAAATGTTCAAAACTACTCTAGTCGTGCAAAGAGAAGTTGCTGCAGTGCAAAACCGTAGGGAGGGTTACCATGAACATGGAACTCTCACGACGCGGCTTCCTCAAAGCCGCCGGCGTGGGTGTTGCCGGTACCACGTTAGGGGCCTTCGGGTTCTCAGAGCTTGAGGCGGCACAGGTTGCGGCCGTCAGACCGTTCAAGCTGCTGAACACGATGGAGACGCGCAATACCTGTCCGTATTGCTCGGTGGCTTGCGGCATCATCATGTATTCCAAGGGCGACCTTCGGAAGGGCGAGGCGGCCGATATCACCCATATCGAGGGCGATGCGGATCATCCGACGAACCGGGGGACGCTCTGCCCGAAGGGCGCGGCCCTGAAGGACTTCGTGAAGGCTGACACTCGGCTGAAGTACCCGATGATCCGCAAGCCCGGTGGAGACAAGTTCGAACGGGTTTCGTGGGATCAGGCGCTCGACCGTATCGCAAGGCTGATGAAGGATGATCGCGATGCGAACTTCATCGCCGCTAACACGGCTGGTGTTCCCGTCAATCGCTGGACGACGGTGGGTTTTCTTGCCGCTTCGGCGACCACGAATGAGACCGCTTATCTGACCTACAAGGTCGTTCGCAGCACAGGAATCGTCGCATTCGATAATCAGGCGCGCGTTTGACACGGCCCCACGGTGTCCAGTCTGGGCCCAACTTTCGGTCGTGGCGCGATGACCAATTCATGGACGGATATCCGGAATACGGATCTCGTCATCATCATGGGCGGCAACGCTGCCGAAGCTCATCCGTGCGGCTTCAAATGGGTCACGGAAGCTAAGGCCAATCGCGGCGCGAAGCTCATCGTCGTCGATCCGCGCTTCACGCGCTCGGCATCGGTCTCCGATTTCTATGCACCCATTCGGCAGGGCACCGATATCGCGTTCCTGCTCGGCGTGATCAACTACTGCATCCAGAACGACAAGATTCAGTGGGAATACGTGAAGGCCTTCACGAATGCGTCCTATGTCGTGAAGGACGGCTTCGCCTATAAGGATGGCCTGTTCACGGGCTACGACGAGAACAAGCGCGACTACGATCGCTCGACCTGGGAATACGACATCGGCCCGGACGGCTTCGCGGTGGTCGACGACACGCTGCAGAACCCGCGTTGCGTCTGGAACCTGCTCAAGACCCATGTCGCCACTTACACGCCCGACATGGTCGAGCGGATCTGCGGCACGCCCAAGGACAAGTTCCTGAAGGTGGCGCAGATGATCTCGGAGTGCTCGTCTCCGACGAAGACCATGACGTCGATGTATGCGCTCGGCTGGACGCAGCATTCCAAGGGATCGCAGAACATCCGCACGATGGCGATGCTGCAGCTCATTCTCGGCAATATCGGCGTGCGCGGCGGCGGCATGAATGCCTTGCGCGGGCATTCGAATATCCAGGGGCTCACCGATATCGGCCTGATGTCGAACCTTCTGCCGGGCTACCTCAACATCCCTGTCGAGAAAGAGGTCGATTTTACGACTTATATGTCGAGCCGGGCATTTAAGCCGCTGCGGCCGAACCAGACCAGCTACTGGCAGAATTACAAGAAGTTCTTCGTCAGTATCCAGAAGGCGCTGTGGGGTGATGCTGCGACGCCACAGAACGACTTCGCCTATCAGTACCTGCCCAAGCTCGACGTGCCGGCCTACGACGTGCTGCGCTATTTCGAGATGATGCACCAGGGCCAGGTGAACGGCTATTTCTGCCAGGGCTTCAATCCGCTTCTGGCCTTCCCGAACCGTCAGAAGATCACGGAGTCTCTGTCGAAGCTGAAATGGCTCGTGACCATGGATCCGCTGGAGACGGAAACGTCCCGGTTCTGGGAGAACCACGGCGAGTACAACAACGTGAGCTCCGCTTCCATCCAGACGGAGGTGATCCAGTTGCCGTCCACCTGCTTTGCGGAGGATGACGGCTCGCTCGTCAATTCCAGCCGCTGGCTGCAATGGCACTGGGCGGGCGGCACCCCTCCCGGAGAGGCGAAGCACGATACGTGGATCATAGGGCAGATCTATCGCCGGCTGCGGGACCTCTACCAGAAGGAGGGAGGACCCTTTCCGGACCCGATCCTCAATCTCACCTGGAACTATCGGGATCCGAACGAGCCCTCTCCGGAAGAACTCGCCATGGAGCTCAACGGCTACGCTGTCGAGACCCTCTATGACCCGGCCGACCCCACGAAGGTGGTGCTGGAGAAGGGCAAGCAGGTCGTCAATTTCTCGGTCCTGCGTGACGACGGTACCACCGCCTGCGGCTGCTGGATCTATTCCGGCTGCTTCAACGAGGCCGGGAACAACATGGCGCGTCGGGATAATTCGGATCCGGACGACACCGGCGCCTATCCGAACTGGTCCTTCTCATGGCCTCTCAACCGGCGCATCCTCTACAATCGCGCCTCCGCGGACCTGCAGGGCAATCCGTGGGATCCGACCCGCAAGCTGATCGCCTGGGACGGAACGAAATGGTCAGGCTACGACGTTCCGGACATCGCGCCCAACGCGAAGCCCGATGAGGTTGGCCCCTTCATCATGAACCAGGAGGGCGTGTCGCGTCTCTTCGCCCGCGGCCTCATGCGGGATGGACCCTTCCCTGTGCATTACGAGCCGTTCGAGGCGCCGATCGCCAACGTCGTGGCGCCCAGGATCCGGGGCAACCCGGTGGCGCGGGTCTTCCAGAGCGATGTGGCGCAGTTCGCCACTTCGGAGGAGTTTCCCTATGCGGCGACCTCGTACAGGCTGACGGAGCATTTCCACTACTGGACGAAGCACAACCGGGTGAACGCGGCGCTCCAGCCGGAGTTCTTCGTCGAGATCTCGGAGCAGCTCGCAGCCGAGAAGGGCATTGCGCCCGGCTCCTGGGTGCGGGTGTGGTCCAAGCGCGGTGAGGTGAAGGCGAAAGCCGTCGTGACGAAGCGCATCAAGCCTCTCATCTGCGACGGCAAGCCGGTCCACGTGGTCGGCATCCCGCTGCATTGGGGCTTCAGCGGGGTGGCCCGGAAGGGATGGGGGCCGAATTCCCTCACGCCGTTCGTGGGCGACGCCAACATCGAGACGCCTGAGTACAAGGCGTTCCTCGTCAATATCGAACCCACGACAGCTCCGGCGTCGGTCTGAGGAGGAGTGGAATGGAACCAAGTCCCCATACCGCAACCAGCAATCCTCCCGTCGCTGCCACAGCCTCGAACCTGTCGGAGCGGGATCTCGTTCGCCGTTCCGCATCGACGGTTCCGCCGCCGGCCCGTCAGTTGGAGCCGGTCGCGAAGCTCATCGACGTGTCGAAATGCATCGGCTGCAAGGCCTGCCAATCGGCCTGCATCGAATGGAACGATACGCATCCGGACATCGAAACCAATGTGGGCGTCTATGAGAACCCGCATGATCTGACGCCGGACATGTTCACCCTGATGCGGTTCACCGAATGGGACAATCCGCAGACGGGGAACCTCGAATGGCTGATCCGCAAGGATGGCTGCATGCATTGTGCGGATCCAGGCTGCCTGAAGGCCTGCCCCGCGCCCGGAGCCATCGTGCAGTACTCCAACGGAATCGTGGATTTCATCCACGAGAACTGCATCGGCTGCGGCTATTGCATCAAGGGATGCCCCTTCAACATCCCGCGCATTTCGAAGGTCGATCATACGGCCTACAAATGTACTCTCTGCTCCGACCGCGTCGCCGTTGGGCAGGGGCCGGCCTGCGCGAAGGCCTGTCCGACCCACGCGATTACCTTCGGCACCAAAGAGGATATGAAGAACCTCGCCGACAGTCGGATCAAGGATCTCAAATCCCGCGGCTACGAGAATGCCGGCCTCTATGATCCGCCAGGGGTGGGCGGAACGCATGTGATGTACGTTCTGCATCACAATGATCAGCCCGAAATCTATTCGGGTCTGCCGAAGGATCCGAAGATCAGCCCTGTCGTCAATGCCTGGAAGGGTATGACGAAGTATCTGGGCTTCGCAGCGATGGGTCTTGCAGCCGCGGCGGGCGTCCTCCATGCGGCTCTGGTCAGCCCCAACCGTGTCACACGGGAGGATGAGGAGAAAGCCGAGGATCTCGTGAAGGAGAAGACCTGATGGCTGTCACGGACATCGCGAAGGAAGATGCGATTTATCCCGGCAAGCCGGTTGTCGTGGGCCGGTACAACCTGCCGGCTCGGATCAATCACTGGATCACGGCGGCTTCGCTCATTCTTCTCGCGCTGTCGGGCCTTGCCTTCTTCCATCCGTCACTGTTCTTCCTGACGGGCCTGTTCGGTGGCGGACAAAACGCTCGTGCCTTTCATCCCTGGATCGGCGTCGTCCTGTTCTTCAGCTTCGCTGGCCTCTTCATCCGCTTCTGGCGCGCCAATCTGCCGGAGAAATCCGACACGGAATGGCTTGCGCATACCAGTGATGTGATTGCCGGAAACGAGGACAGGCTGCCCGAGGTCGGCCGCTATAATGCGATTCAGAAGTTCAATTTCTGGGTCATGGCGCTCCTGATCATTGGCCTGATCCTGACGGGCCTCGCGATCTGGGATCAGTATTTCTCCGACTGGACGACCATTCCACAGAAGCGCGCCGCGGTTCTCATTCATTCTCTCGCAGCGGTCGCGCTCATCTGCATCTGGATCGTCCATGTCTATGCGGCGATCTGGACGCGCGGCACGCTTCGGGCGATGACGCGTGGTTCGGTCACCGGCGGCTGGGCCTGGAAACACCACCGCCGCTGGTTGAAGGAGCTGGCGGAGCGCCATAGAACGAAGAAGCCGGCGACGCCTGCCGAGTAGGTGGCGCCATGACACGTGACCCGTGCGGTTCGTGAGGTTGCATGACACATTCCAGTTCCGTCGAGCCGAACCCAGCATCCATCGGTCGCGTTCCGGCCCCACCCTTCGTCCGATTGCCGGATCCGAGAGCCCTTTTCGAGGCTCGGCATCTGCGCCTCGAAACTCTGGCGCAATCAAGCGAGCTTGCGCCCTACCTGCGGTTCGTTGCAGGGATCTCGGCTGCTCAAAACCGTATCCAGGACGATCTGCCCGAACCTGATCTTCCGTCGTCGGAAATTCTCGAGCGGGCGCATGAATTCGGCATGCCGCCCCTCGATAGAAGCCGTGTCGAACGCGATGAGGTCTTGGGTGAGACCCTGGAACGCCTGTTTGACGCGGTCACGCCGCTGGCCAAGCCGCCGGAGGCGCAAAGCGCGCTTGAGACGATCAAAGCGGCTCCGCGGGAACGACTGGGTGAGATCATCCACGGCGTTCTGACGGATTCGATCTCGGCCGATGCGCTCGCCGAGCACGTCTATGTGGCGGCTGGGCTGCAAGTCCATTTCGCCCGGCTGGCGGCGAAGCTCGACAAAAACCGGCTGGTCCGGGTCGGGGATGGCGCATGTCCCTGCTGCGGCAGTCCTCCGACCACGTCCCTGGTGGTCGGATGGATCGGAGCTGAGGGCACACGCTACTGCTCCTGCTCCCTGTGCGGCACCCTCTGGAATGTCGTGCGAGTGACATGTGTGCTGTGCAGTTCCACGAAAGGAATCGGCTATCAGGAAGTCGACGGGGGACCAGGAACCATCAAGGCGGAGTGCTGCGACAATTGCCGCGGCTATGTGAAGATTCTCCACCAGCAGAAGGACGCTGCCCTGGACCCGGTCGCAGACGACATCGCAAGCATGGGGCTCGACCTCCTTCTCCGGGACGGCGAATTCCAGCGCGGCGGCTTCAACCCCTTCCTGCTGGGGGTCTGAGCCATGGACGACGCGTCTCCCTCAAGCCTGCGCCGCCTTCCGTCGGTGGATCGTCTGCTGCGCCGCCCAGACCTCGTGGCTGCGGTTGCACAACACGGTCGTTCCGAGACTACGCTCGCGATCCGGGAAACTCTGGGAGAACTCCGTGAGATCCTGAAGCCCGGAACATCGATCGACGAGAGGGATATCGTCGCGTCTGTCCTGTCCCGGATCGATGTTCGTGCCGACACGCGCATGAAGCGGCTTTTCAACCTCACCGGCACGGTGCTGCACACCAATCTCGGCCGCGCGATCCTCGCCGAGGAAGCCATCGAGGCCGCAACGGCCGCCATGCGCCATGCGGTGTCCCTCGAATTCGATCTCGACAGCGGCAAGCGCGGAGAGCGGGACGATCACGTCCGCGCCCTCGTCTGCGAGCTGACAGGGGCGGAGGACGCGACCCTCGTCAACAATAATGCGGCCGCGGTGCTCCTTGTCCTCAATACGCTCTCAACGGGCAGGGAAGCGGTCGTCTCCCGCGGAGAACTCATCGAGATCGGTGGTGCATTCCGAATGCCCGAGATCATGGCAGGGGCAGGGGCACTGCTGCGCGAGGTGGGGACGACGAACCGCACCCATCCGCGCGATTATGTGAATGCACTCGGACCTGAAACCGGGCTCATCCTCAAGGTCCACACCTCGAACTATCGCATCGAAGGATTCACGGCGGAGGTTGACGCTCGCGATCTCGCCAAAATCGCACGGCAGCACAACGTGCCTCTCGTCAATGATCTCGGTTCGGGAACGCTCGTCGATCTCTCCCGGTTCGGACTGAGAAAGGAGCCCACGGTTCGTGAGGCCGTGGATGAGGGTGCGGATCTCGTCACCTTCTCGGGCGACAAGCTCCTCGGCGGGCCGCAGGCGGGCTTCATCGTCGGGCGCAAGGACCTCATCGCCGCCATCAACCGCAACCCCATGAAGCGCGCGTTGCGGGTCGACAAGATGCGGCTTGCGGCCTGTGAGGCGACCCTGAAACTCTATCGCGATCCCGACCGGCTCACCGAGAGGCTTCCCACCATGCGCTTCCTGGCGCGGTCCGTGAAAGACGTTCGGAAGCAGGCGTCTCGTCTCGCACCGGTCCTGGCCGAAGTCCTGGGAGCCGCTGTCGTTGTCGAGGCCGTGCCATGTCGAAGCCAGATCGGTTCGGGGGCGCTTCCGCTCGATACGATTGCGAGTTTCGGACTGTCGCTGAAACCGAAGGGGGGCGGGCGAGCCCTTGAACAGCTGAGCACCGCGTTCAGACGCTTGCCACGTCCCGTGATCGGCCGCATCGCCGAGGGTGCCCTCATCTTCGATCTCCGGTGCCTTGACCACGAGAACCTGTTTCGGGAGAACCTCTCGTCGCTTAAGCCTGGGGGCGCCTCGTGATCGTCGGCACGTCCGGGCATATCGATCATGGAAAGACCGCGCTCGTCAAAACGCTGACAGGCGTCGATACGGATCGCCTGAAGGAGGAGAAGGCACGCGGCATCACGGTCGATCTCGGCTTCGCCTACTGGCCTCAGGGTAACGGGGATGTCATCGGCTTCGTGGACGTTCCGGGGCATGAACGCTTCGTTCATTCCATGGTGGCGGGCGCGAGCGGCATCGACTTCGTGATGCTGGTGGTAGCGGCGGACGATGCGGTGAAGCCGCAGACCCTCGAGCATCTTGCCATTATCGACCTTCTCGGCATCGATCATGGCGTCGTAGTCCTCAGCAAGGCCGATCTGGCAGATGACGAGCGGCGCATGGAGGCCTGCGAACAGATCCGTGGCGTTCTCGCCGGTACGTCTCTGGCGAACCATCCGATCATTCCCGTCTCCGTCGTCACGGGAGAGGGTGTCGATGCCCTGAAGCAACACCTGCAGGCTGCGAGCGTCCTGCGTCAGCGCCCTGCGGACGGTCTGTTCCGCCTCTCCGTCGACCGCAGCTTCACTCTGGCGGGAGCCGGGACGGTGGTGACGGGGACGATCCTGTCCGGTTCGGTATCGGTGGGCGACCAGGTGGTCATAAGCCCGGCCGGACATGCCGCGCGGGTTCGCTCCATCCGTGCCCAGAACCGTCCGGCGCAGCGGGGCGTGGCGGGCGAGCGTTGTGCCTTGAATCTGGCCGGAGACGGCATCTCGAAGGATACGGTCGGCCGCGGCGATGTGGTCCTCGCACCGGCGCTTCATGCTCCGACCGACAGGATCGACGCTCGCCTCCGTCTTCTCAAAACCGAAAGGAAGCCGGTCGGCCAGTGGCATCCTGTCCGCCTGCACCATGCGGCGGCGGAGGTCGGCGCGCGGATTGTCCTGCTCGAGGACGAGCCGTTGTTGCCGGGCGGGGAAGCTTTCGTCCAGCTTGTCCTCGACCGCCCGATCGCCGCCGCAGCCCATGATCGCTTCGTCCTGCGTGACACGTCGGCACAACGGACGATCGGAGGCGGCATCCTCATCGATCTGCGAGCCCCAGCCCGGCACAGGCGTGGAGCCGAGCGCCGAGCGCAGCTTCATGCCCAGGCGCAGAGCGAGCCGGCGGCCGCCATGGCAGCACTTGCGGCGGTGCATCCGCATGTCTTCGATCTGGCGACCTTTGCCCGAGACCGATCGATGACTCCCGCTGTTGCGACGACCATTGCCGACCGGCTCGGTCTGGTTCGTCTCGCGGCGGGCGCGTCGACGCTGGCCCTCGAGCGGGAGCGCTGGCGGGTTTTCGAAACCCATATCGTCGACGCTCTCGCGGCGTATCACGCCGAGAACCCGGACCTGCAGGGCATGGGCCTCGAGCGACTGCGCCTCCAAAGCGAACCGCGTCTTCCGATCGCGGGATTTCGGTCCGCGCTCCAGGTTCTTGTCGCTGCGGACAGGATCAGGGTCGACGGTGCGTGGATCCACCTTCCTGGCCATGAGGTGCGCCTCGATGCGGGCGAGGAGCGTTTATGGGAGATCGTACAACCGCTTCTGTCGGGCGGGGAGCGCTTTCGCCCGCCCCGCGTCCGTGACATCGCCAATCTTCTGGAACTGCCCGAGGACGAGATCCGTGCTCTGTGCAAGGTCCTCAGCCGCCTCGGCCGGCTTGACGAAGTTGCGCATGATCACTTCTTTCTGCGCGATACCGTTGCCGAAATGGTCGGCATCCTCGAAAAGCTTGCCGCGGGTGCGGCAGGCGGGCAGTTCACGGCAGCGCAATTCCGCGACTGCGTTCTGAGCGGCCGTAAGGTCGCCATCCAGATCCTCGAATTCTTCGACCGGCACGGCGTAACCTTGCGTCGCGGCGATCTTCGTCGCATCAATTCGCATCGACTCGAACTTTTTCGGCAAACGCGGGAGAAAGGACAGGGAGGAGAATCGTCCCCGGTGGGGCGTCCGGACTTCAAATCCGGGTGGGGCTGCGAGCCGGTCCTCGGTGGGTTCGACTCCCACTCTCTTCCGCCATCCTCGCCAAGCGGCCTGTCGCAGGGTCGGAGGTGACTGCCCGTCAGCTAGAGCATCGGACGCAAAAGTGGGAACCGGTTTTGCGTGAAAAGGTGCTCAAGCAAGGAGAGCATCGGACGCAAAAGTGGGAACCGGTTTTGCGTGAAAAGGTGCTCAAAAGCAAAATGTTACAGCATCGGACGTGAGTTCGATTTCACGTCCGATGCTGTAGAGAATCGTGCGGACCCGGCGGGCCGCGCGAGCGAAAAGTCGACCCGGTTTTCCGTCACAACGATGCTCTAGAGGGCGCGGTCAGCGCGATGGCATGCAACCGCGGGACGAATCGGCCTGGTTGGGCGCGGCGGCGCTGTTCATCGGATCGAGACCGCTCGCCGTAGCGGGATGCTCCGAGGGCGATTGCGGGGTGGGCCCTTTCGGAGTCGTGCCGATAAAGGAGCCACCGACCCCCCCCGTCCACCCGGATGAGCCCGCCGTTCCCGGTGAAGTGCCGGAGGCCTGATTATGCGGATCGGGCGGAGTGGCGGCCGTCGTCGAGGGCGCCTCCGGGCAAGGCGACTGTGCCGCATTTTGCGCCCAACAGGGGGTCGACAGGCCGAAGGTTGCGACGACAAGGATCAAGGGGGCTCGCATGGCATCCAGCTCCTCTCGGCTCGAGCATCGGAGCAACGTGACGAAGCGCGGCAGGTTCCGGAAAGTTCCTAAATCACTCGGATCTGCGGAGGGCCGGACTCCGCTCGACCGACGATCCGGGCGGATGGATAGCCGGCCTTGACGGTAAGTCCGACAATTTCTTCCGCCCTCTCCGGCGCGCAGGCGACGAGGAGACCGCCGGACGTTTGAGGATCCGTGAGAAGCTGCCTCTGCCAGAGCTCGAGGCCGTCGGGAAGCACGATAGAACCCCCGTAGCTGTCCCAGTTGCGGGTTGAAGCACCCGTGACGTAGCCTCCCTGGGCAAGCGACACGGCTTCGCGGAACAGAGGGAGGCGGGAGGAGTCGACGGTCAGGGTCAGTCCGGATCCGCGGGCCATTTCAAGGCCATGACCGAGAATGCCGAACCCCGTGACGTCCGTGACGGCGTGGACATCGGGATCCTGGGCAAGCTCGGCGCCGATCCGATTCAGGAGAGTGACCGAATTCATCATTTCCGCATAGGCGTCGGTGGGAAGCGCGTCTTTCTTGAACGCAGCCGAATAGATGCCGACTCCTAGGGCTTTCGTTAGGATAAGCGCATCTCCGGCTTTCGCGCCGCTGTTCCGGCGGATCTCGCCGAGCTTTGCCGTCCCGACGACGGCGAGCCCGTAGACCGGTTCGGGACAGTCGATGGAATGGCCGCCGGCCACGGGAATTCCGGCTTCGGCGCAGATCGTCGCGCCGCCCCTAAGGATTTCGCGAACAGTCGCAGGTGCTATTTTGCCGAGGGGCATGCCGAGGATCGCAAGCGCCATGATCGGTCGGCCACCCATCGCATAAACGTCGGAAATGGCATTGGTCGCTGCGATGCGCCCGAAATCGAAGGGATCATCCACCATTGGCATGAAGAAGTCCGTGGTCGCGATGATGCAGGTCTCCTCGTTCAACTGCCAGACGGCCGCATCGTCCGCCGTCTCGGTGCCGACCAGGAGTTCCCGAAATGGCCCTGCGGCGGGCTGCTCGGAGAGAAGCTGCTGGAGGACCGCCGGCGCCAGTTTACAGCCGCAGCCGCCGCCATGGGACAAATGACTGAGCCGAACATGCTGCATGTCCATCCAAATCCTCCGTTCCTCTGTCCATGGTCCCAGACCTTCGCGGATTATGCAAATCCCGGATCATGTCCACGATGACGAAGCCCTGGACGGTCACGGGACCGGTCGCGAATGAGACCGCCGCACTTGCGTCCGTCGCCTTCATGCCCGGCCCTGAGCCGGGTATCCACGTCTTTGACCTGGTGCGATGCATGAAGACGTGGATGGCCGTGAACCAAGTGCGGCCATGACAAGGAATGGTGACAGCATCGGATTGAATCCCAAAAAGGGCAAATCCACTTCCCAAGTCCGAGACACTCGAGATCCGGTGAGCTGGTTGCATGAGCCTCATGGAACTCGGCGCTGCCTTTTTGGGTTGGCTCGCTGGAGTTGTGACTCTACCACTTTGGAGGTACCCTTTCCGTTGACGGCCGACCCGGTTGATTCGATCCGAACGCGCAGAAGGCGCAGGATCTGAGAGTGGGCGACGTTTGAACAATCTCCATGCCATAGGTTCGGAACGGCGCCCGTATCATGAAGATCTTTCGAGTTATTTTGGGCGCGGTTCTGGTTCTTGGCGGACTTTATATCGTCGTCGGTGAATACCTGTTGGGCACGAGCGCCGACGCCACAATCAACGCCCGCACGGCCGTCCTCCGAGCGCCCATTCAGGGAGTGGCCGAGTTCTCCGTACGGACTATCGGAGCACAAGTCTCTCCCGAAGAGGCCGTGGTACGCATCACGGATGAGCGGTTCGACACGGCCCGCCTGATCGACCTGGAACGGACTCGTTCCACGCTTGAGGCGGATCTGGCGCGGCTTCAGGCTCAATCCGCGGCGGTCAATGAAGCCCGCAAGGTTCTTCAGGAGCAGGCAACGAGCTACCAGGAAGGGCGCTTGCGTCAGATCCGGTCCCGCATCGCCGAAGCGCAGGCTGCCGTGAACTCGGCGGAGGCGCGGTTCCGCGAGGCGGAAAGTGCCTTGGACCGGACCCGGGAACTCAGTTCACGGGGAGTCCAGACTGCGATCACCCTTGACAAGGCCAAGGCGCAGTACGACGTGGCCCAACAGGATATCGCAAGCGCCCGCGAGCGCGTCAGCTATCTCTCAACGGAGCTCTCGTCGGCGCAGAACGGCGTCTTTATCGGCGATTCATACAATGACGCGCCGTTCTCGATTCAGCGCATCCGCGAGTTCGACCTTCGGCTGGCCGAGTTGAGCGCGGAGGCCGAGAACGTCAGGCGGCGGCTCGATCTCACCTCCGAACAGATTGCGGCAGAGCGGGTTCGCGTCAATCGCCTGACGGCCGCCGAACTCTCGATGCAGAGCCCGGGCATCGTCTGGAATTTTCTGGCCAGCAGCGGAGAGCACGTCAATCAGGGGCAGGATCTCGTCCGGTTCGTCGACTGCTCCGCCGTCATGGTCACGACCAGCGTGAGCGAGCGGGTCTATTCCGGTCTCCGAGTCGGAATGCCGGCCCAGTTCAGGCTCAACGGTGACAGCCGGATCTTCGAGGGAACGATCACCCGCCTCGGCGGATCCGGAGCGGCTAGCCTCTATACCACACTTGCCATCGGCCCAAGCCCGGAGCACCTGACCCGCTTCGATGTCGCCCTGAGCGTTCCGGAGTTGACCAGCAATCCGGATCTTTCCTGCGCTGTCGGCCGTACCGGACGGATAGTCTTTTCCGGCGGCCCCCTCACGAGCCTCCGGCGGTCACTGACGAATTTCGGCTTCTAGATGCTCGTCCTGGACCAAGACCTGTCGAGCTTTGCCGGCCTCGCCATCGTGGCCGGGCTCGCCCTGCTGCTTCTGCCGAATGCGACTCCGAAGGTCGGCTGGATCCGAATCCTTCTGCTGAGCCTCACGATCTTCCTTGGTTGGCGCTACATGCTGTGGCGGATCACGGAAACCGTGCCGGGCAACGGGCTGACGACGGACTCGGTCGTGGGCTCGATCTTCGTGGCTATCGAAGCCCTGTCGCTGGTGTCGTCCACGCTGGCCTACCTGGTTCTCATGCGGCGCAAGGAGCGCCACGAGGAAGCCGACCGCAACCTGGGCTGGTGGGGGAGCGCTCCGCCGCGGGTCGATCTCTATATCGCGACCTACAACGAGGAACTCGAGGTTCTGGAGCGAACGCTCGCGGGCGCGCAAGCGCTGGATTACCCCAATCTGCGCGTCTTCGTTCTCGATGACGGACGCCGCGAATGGCTGACCGAGGCCTGCCGCCGCTACGGGGCTGAGCACAGGACACGGCCGACGAACGATCACGCGAAGGCGGGCAACATCAACTATACCCTGGATCAGCGCCTGAAGGAGGACGATGCTCCGGATTTCGTGGCGGTCCTCGACGCGGACTTCGTCCCACACCGCAATTTCGTCCGCCGCGCCGTTGCGCTGTTCCATGATCCCAAGGTCGGCCTTGTCCAGACGCCGCAGCACTTCTTCAACCCGGACCCGATTCAGCACAATCTCTATATTGCGTCCTCCTATCCGGACGAGCAGCGCTTCTTCTTCGATCATCTTGAGCCAGCGCGGGACGCCTGGGGCGTGGCCGTCTGCTGCGGGACCTCCTCGATGGTTCGCGTCTCGGCGCTCCGCGAGATCGGCGGTTTGCCGACCGATAGCGTGACGGAGGACTTCCTCCTGAGCATCCGGCTGGATAGCCATGGCTACCGGACCGTCTACCTCAACGAGGCGCTGACCGAAGGTCTCGCTCCGGAAGGCCTGCACGAATATGTCGTGCAGCGCGGACGCTGGTGTCTGGGGATGATGCAGATCGTACGCAACGTCTACAACCCCCTCGGCTTCAACAACCTTCGATTCATGCAGCGTCTGAGCCTTCTCGACTCGGTGCTGTTCTGGACGACGACGTTCCCGTTCCGCCTGACCGCGCTCGTCTGTCCGCTGCTCTACTGGTTCTTCGGCATCGTGGTCGTCAACGCCTCCGTGCCGGATCTCATCTCCTACTACCTTCCGTACTACGCCGCCGTCCTCATCTCTCTGAACTGGATTTCGGGCGGTCTGATCTGGCCTGTGCTCAACGACGTCTCTCAGCTCATTGCCGCATGGCCGATCACCCGCGCGGTCGCAATGGGCCTGCTGACCAAGGGGCCGCACAAGTTCCGGGTCACCGCCAAAGGCGGCGACCGGACCAGGACAATCGTGCAATGGCCGATGATGAAGCCGTTTGCCGTTCTCTTCGCGCTGACCGTGCTGGGTCTCGTCCTGCCGTTGCTCTTTCCGGAACATTTCGGCCATGTGGCGAAGGCCGGGGACGGCATCCGGATCATCCTGTTCTGGACGCTGTACAACCTGCTGGTGCTCACCGTCACCATGCTGGTCTGCGTCGAACGCCCTCGCGTCAACCGGCCTCAGCGCGATTCCGTCGAGATGGCCCTTCTGTCGGTCGGCATGCAACGGTTCTCGTCATGGGTGCTTGAGCTGGGCGTCGATCATGCACGGGTTCGGGGCGTGTCGCACCTTCCAGTAGGCGTCATGGGGACAATCACTCTGGCCGAGGTGGGCGATGTCGCCATCCGCGTCTCAGCGGAGACGAGCGACGGCTACCATCTTTCCCTGCGCCCGACACCTGAGCAGCGCGACGGGATTCTGCGCAAGCTCCACACGGCCGATGTCAGGCCAGGGGCCGGCCGGGGAGATATTCCTGAAATGGTTCGAGGCTGGATGCGGAGCCTGGTGTCTCGATAGGCGTGAAGCAAGGGAGTGCGAACATGCGCGTTGGGTTGAAAACACTTGTGTTCGTGATCGGCGCCTTGCTGATGCTCGCGCCAGCCATCGTGGCCGGCATGATGTTTACGGATGCCATGCAGAGACGGGCGGAAACGGCGAATGCCGCTCGTCTGCGGGTCCTCGGAGACATCGCGGCCAATCAACTCGGACGGCAGATGTATCGCCTCTGGCAAGATGTCGAAGGCATGTCGCGCATCGCCAATATGGGGGATCCCGAGGAGGCCCGCCGTCAGCTGACCTTGCTGAGCAGCGTCGATCGACGCTATACCTGGATCGGGGTGGCCGATGTCACGGGAAAGGTGATCGCCGCGTCACAGGGGATGCTCGAAGGGGCGAGCGTCGCCGAGAGACCTTGGTTTCGCCGGGGTCTCAACGGCCCGGCAGCGACCGACGTACACGAGGCCTTGCTTCTCGAAAAACTTCTCCCCGCGACCCCAGAGCCGCGTCGCTTCGTGGATTTCTCGGCTCCGATCAAGAACGCGCAGGCAGGCACGACGGGTGTGATCGGCGCCCATTTCGATTGGGCCCTAGTCAAGGATGGACTTCACGCTTTCAGAGGGCAGGGGGTCGAACTCCTCCTCGTTTCGCGAGACCGTGCAGTCTTGTCGGGCCCCTCCAATCTCGAGGGAACGACTTTGTCGGTCGGATCGGCAGTCGCAGCCGGGCAGGGCGCTTCCATCTCGCTCCGCGAGCGGTGGGGTGATGGGAAGAACTATATGACGGTAGTCGTCCCGGTGGTCTGGGAGGACATGCCCGGCTTCGGCTGGAGCGTCATCGTGCGGGCTGATACAAACACGGTGCTCGATCCGATCCGATCCATTGCGCGGGCCTTCTGGACCATACTCGGTGCAGGCGTCCTCGTGGGCTTGGTTCTGCTGTATCTGTTCGCGGCTTGGCTCGCCAAGCCGCTCCAGCGTCTGGTGACGGCCGGGGAGGCGCTCGCCAGCGGCCGATCCGATCAGCCGCCACACGATGAGACCCGCTATGAGGAGGCAACGCGCTTGAGCGCTGCGCTCGTGCGGCTTCAGACCCACTCCGTCAGACCTTATCAACCCTCGCGGACCAAGGCCGACAAGACGTCAATGTCCACGTCCTGAGCCAGCGCTCACCTTCCAGGCGGCTCCGTTGCTGTTCGCGTCTCGAGATCTGAACTGTGATGCAGCTAGGATCCTCCGGGACATGACGGTCTATGGACAGGCGCCAGCCGTCCAGCATAGCTTAGCAAATATTCTCAATCGGCAAGGCGGTTTCCGACCAGGGAGGTTTGAATGAGGCGATCCGAGAAAGTCATCATCAGCTGCGCGATAACCGGATCCATCCATACTCCAAGCATGTCGCCTCACTTACCGGTGACGCCGCAGCAGATCGCCGAGAGCGCCATCGCGGCGGCGGAAGCCGGTGCTGCGATCCTTCACCTGCACGCCCGAGACCCGCAGACCGGTCGCCCGACGCAGAGCCCCGAAGTGTTCAGGCAGTTCCTGCCGGCCATCAAGGAGGGCTGCGACGCCATCGTGAACATCACCACCGGCGGAGGGCTCGGAATGTCACTCGATGAGCGTCTCGCCGCAGCAAAATGGGCGCAGCCCGAGATCGCATCCATGAATATGGGCTCCTTCAATTTCAACATCTCCGGTGCGGGCGCACGCGTCGGGTCGTTCAAGAACGACTGGGAGAAGCCCTATCTTGAGATGACGAAAGATTTCATCCTCTCCAATACGTTCGCGCAGATCGAGCGGGGGATGACCGAACTTGGTGCGCTCGGAACTCGCTTTGAATTCGAGTGCTACGATGTCGGCCATCTCTATAATCTCGCCCATTTCGCCGACCGCGGGCTCGTGCAGCCGCCCTTCTTCGTACAGTCCATTTTCGGGATCCTCGGCGGCATCGGTCCGGAGCCGGAGAACCTGATGCACATGAAGGCGACGGCCGACCGCCTTTTCGGAAACGACTATTATCTCTCCATTCTTGCCGCTGGCCGCCATCAACTGCCGTTCGTGACCATGGGCTCCATCCTCGGCGGTCATGTGCGGGTGGGCCTGGAAGACAATCTTTATCTGGGCAAGGGCGAACTCGCGCCGTCCAATGCCGATCAGGTCCGCAAGATCCGCCGCATCCTCGAGGAGCTTTCCCTCACTATCGCCACACCCGACGACGCGCGCCGCATGCTCCAGACCAAGGGACCTGACAACACCGCTTTCTGAGTGGGGTCGATAGACCACCTTGCCAGTGAGCTGTCACCGAAGTGCTGTGTCCTGTGACGGTCTTCGGGTGCCGCTTCGGACAAGAGAAAAGCAGGCTTGTGGCCTGTGCTTTTCAAGCGTTCACAGGAATGCCTAAGATGGACGTTCCAAACAGGGAGGAAATAATGAAGACGGGCTATGTTCTCAGCGCTCTGGTCGCGATGGTCATGACAGGAGGGGCACAGGCGCAAACCTCGGTCAAGCTGGGCGTCCTAAACGACCGTTCCGGCGTTTATTCCGAGCTGACCGGCGAAGGATCCGTGATCGCGGCCCGCATGGCCGCTGAAGATTTCAAAGCGGCCGAGAAGGGCATCAAGGTCGACATCGTCGCGGCGGATCACCAGAACAAGCCGGATATCGGCGCCAGCATCGCACGGCAATGGTACGATCAGGAGGGGGTCGACGTCATCCTCGACGTTCCGACTTCCTCGGTCGCGCTCGCCGTGAACGGCATTGCCCGCGAGAAGAACAAGATCCTGATCAATTCGGGCGGCGGCACCTCGGATCTGACCGGATCTCAATGCTCGCCCAACACCGTTCACTGGACCTACGACACCTGGGCGCTTGCGAACGGGACCGGCGGTGCCATGGTGAAGCGGGGAGAAAACACGTGGTTCTTCGTCACGGCGGACTATGCCTTCGGGCATGCCCTGGAGCGTGACACTGCGGCCCTGGTGACCAAGGCGGGCGGTAAGGTCGTCGGCACGGTTCGGCATCCTTTCCCGGGCCAAGACTTCGCATCCTTCCTGCTGCAGGCTCAATCCTCGGGCGCCAAGGTCATCGGGCTTGCCAATGCGGGTGGTGACTTCACCAATACGATGAAGCAGGCGGCGGAGTTCGGAATCGTCCAGGGCGGCCAGAGCCTCGCCGGACTTCTCGTCTTCATCACGGATATTCACGCTCTCGGTCTTCAGGTGGCTCAGGGTCTCGTGCTGACCGAGGCATTCTACTGGGATCAGAACGAAGAGACCCGGGCTTGGTCGAAGCGCTTCGCCGACAGGAACGGGGGCAAGATGCCGACCATGGTCCATGCGGGCGTCTATGCCGGCGCACTCCATTACCTCAAGGCCGTCGAAGCCCTGAAGGGTAAGGAAACCGCGAGCGTCATGTCCAAGATGAAGGAGATGCCCACCGACGATCCGCTGTTCGGCAAGGGCATGATCCGTCAGGACGGCCGCAAGGTCCATGACATGTATCTGTTCGAGGTCAAGAAGCCGGCCGAGTCGAAAGGTCCCTGGGATCTCTACAAGCAGCTTGCCACGATCCCAGCCGATCAGGCCTTCCGGCCTCTCAACGAAGGCGGCTGTCCCCTCGTGAAGGGTTGATCGCAACCGAAGCCGATAGGGCCAGATCAGCCTGGCCCTATCTCTTTTGCGGGTTGATTCAAGAACGGCCGCCAGGAGGCCTGTTCAGGGATGGGAAGGGACGGCAATGGACTTGGACATTCGAGGTTTGCGCGTTCTCGTGACGGCGGGAGCTGCCGGCATTGGCCTGGAAATCGCCAGAAGCTTTGTCCGTGAGGGCGCGAAGGTTCATGTGTGTGACGTCGACAACGCGGCGCTCGCCGCGCTGGCGGCGAGCGATCCGGATATCACACGTTCCCACGCCGACGTTGCGAGCCGGTCGGATGTGAGTCGCCTTTTCGACGAAGCTCTTTCCGCTCTCGGCGGGTTGGATGTTCTCGTGAACAATGCCGGGGTCGCGGGACCAACGGCGCGGGTGGATGAGGTCGATCCCGAGGACTGGGATCGAACGCTTCAGGTCAACATCACGGGACAGTTCAACTGCGCCCGTCTTGCAGTCCCGCATCTGCGCGAGAGTAAGAACGCGTCCATCATCAATCTTTCATCCGCGGCAGGCCGTTTCGGCTTTCCCCTTCGCTCCCCCTACTCTGCGTCGAAATGGGCAGCGGTGGGCTTCACGAAAACCCTCGCCATAGAGCTGGGGCCGCTCGGGATCCGGGTCAATGCTATCCTTCCCGGTGTTGTGGAAGGCGAGCGGATCCGCCGCGTGATCGGGAGCAAGGCTCAGGTACGTGGGATCAGCTACGAGGAGATGGAGGACGAGTTCCTTCGGAACGTCTCCTTGAAAGCCGCCGTGGCGCCGCAGCAGATTGCCGATCAGATCGTCTTTCTGTGTTCACCGCGCGGACGGACGATCTCGGGTCAGGCTATCGCAATCGACGGCGATACCCAGTCCCTTGCATGACTTTCACCAGAGCATCGGACGTGAAAAGTGGAATCCACTTTTGGGATCGGATCCGATGCTCCGTTCTTGAAAAGAGCGCCTCGTGCGAAGAATCGGGACCACTTTTTCGCACGAGGCGCAAAACAGAGACGGTCCGACTGATGGACGCGATGTCGTCTTTGGGGCGATGTACTCCCGCCAGGCCTCGCAACGCGCCGAAGGCTTGTGCCCTCGGGTGCAGCAGGTGCGACTGACGATGGCCATGGACTTCTTGGCCATAGAGTGGGCGCTTCGATGCCGCGCTTTCGCTGAGATGAAGCTGCCGGTAGCAAGCCCGTGTGAACAGCGAGAACCACGGGCGAGCAATCGGCTCGCTCATGTCGCCTCGGTGCACGCTGAGCGCCTTTCCGCATGCCTCACTCAGGCTACGTCAGCCGACCTTCTTCGTGCGCCACGAGCAAGCCACGCCCTGACCGCTGCCACTGATGCCGCATGTCGCGGCTTGCGGGGAGAGACGATGTAGAAATCCGACCCGACCCGCAGCTCTGTGGCGAACAGGCGGACGAGGCGTCCGGCGGCGAGATCGTCCTCGACGAAGAACAGGCTGGTGAGCGCCAATCCCTGACCGGCAATCGCCGCCTCGATGGCGAGCGATGTCTGGTTGAAGCGGATGTTCTTGGTAGGGGCGGATGCGCCGTGCGGGAATGCCTGGTCGAGGAACTGCGGCCAGACATTATGGGCATCGTGCAGGAGAGGATAGCGCGTGAGGTTGACGCCTTCTTCGGGGCGTCCCAGCTTCTCGATCAGGAGCGGGCTCCCGACGGCCACCACGACCTGCTCGAAGAGAAGCTCCGCGTTCAGCCCCGGCCCAAAGGGAGGGTGCCCATAGCGAACCGCCAGATCGACCGCATCGGTCTGGAAGTTGGAGATCCGATCGCTGGCGAGGATTCTGAGATCGATCTCGGGATGGGATGCCGTGAAGTCGGGAAGGCGTGGAATCAGCCACTTCGAGGCAAAGGTCGGCGTGACGCTGATCGTCAGGTGCTGGGGCTCCGGTTTCAGCGTCTCGGTGGCGTCCGAGATCAGCTCGAAGGCGCGGCGGATGTTAGCGACATAGCTTCGGCCGGCTTCCGTGAGAGCCAGGGTTCGGGGATGTCGCTCGAACAGCTTCAGCCCAAGCTCCGCCTCCAAGCCCCGGATCTGCTGGGCGACCGCGCCTTGTGTGACGCCGAGCTCCTCGGCCGCGAGCCGGAAGTTCAGGTGCCGCGTGACAACCTCGAAGACACGCAGGCCATTCAGGGAGGGGAGGTGCCGGAGACTGTCCGTCATGCAATAGATTTTCTACTGGAAGATGAGAGCAAAACTGGTTCGTGCGACCTATCCGTTCCTGATATCATACTTAGGAGATGCGTGACAGGCGGCATGATCTGCCGCCATACCAACAAGATGGAGACGACGATGTCAGTAGAAAAAGTGGCGCTGATTACCGCAGGCGGCAGCGGCATGGGCGCCGCTGCGGCCCGCCGATTGGCGGCCGACGGGTTCAAGCTTGCGGTCCTGTCCTCCTCCGGCAAGGGCGAGGCCCTGGCCCAGGAACTTGGCGGCATCGGCGTGACGGGCTCGAACCAATCCAACGACGATCTGAAGCGGCTTGTCGATGCGACAATGGAGAAGTGGGGCCGGATCGACGTGCTGGTCAACAGTGCCGGCCATGGACCCCGTGCACGGATCCTCGAGATCACCGACGAGCAGTGGCATCAGGGCATCGACGTCTACTTCCTGAACGTGGTGCGCCCGACCCGGCTCGTGGCCCCGATCATGGTGCAGCAGAGGGCGGGCTCGATCATCAACATCTCGACGGCCTGGGCGTTCGAGCCGAGCACCATGTTCCCGACATCGGCCGTAGCCCGGGCAGGCCTGGCATCCTTCACGAAGATCTTCGCCGACCAGTATGCGGCCGATAACGTGCGGATGAACAACGTGCTGCCGGGCTGGATCGACAGCCTGCCGGCCACGGAGGAGCGTCGCGACAGCGTGCCTATGAAGCGTTACGGCACGAGCGAGGAGGTGGCCGCGACCATCGCTTTCCTGGCCTCGGAGGGAGCGGGCTACATCACTGGCCAGAACATCCGCGTCGATGGTGGCTTAATGCGGGCGGTGTGACGCCGATGAGGAAGGCGGTCCTTCTCGCCTTTGCATTCTTCGGTCTGGTCTGGGGCGGCAACCTCGTCTTCGTCAAATAAGGCAACGCAGGTGATCACGCCTGGGCAGATCGTGCTGTTCTGGCATTCCCTCCGATGCCTTCTTCTTGGAAACAGCGCATCGTTCCGGCGAAAAACCGGGACCACGTTTTCGCACGATGCGCTACAGCATCGGACGTGAAGTCGAACCCACATCCGATGCTGTAAGTCAGTGCTTTTGAGCATCTTTTCACGCAAAACCGGTACCCACTTTTGCGTCCGAGGCTCTAGGCGCTCCGCAGCCGCGTCGAGCTCCTGGCTGCGGGGCTGATCCGCGGCCTCGCCGTCGGGGACGGGCTGGCATTCTGCGTCAACAGCAGCGGAAACCGCTCCCACCGGCGGCGCCGTAGCGGGCGTTCTGGCGATCGCGGAAGAACTCCGCGTAGCTCATGACAGGCCGGTCAGGATGCGTCCGCCGCATGTGCTCGACATAGGTGTCGTAGTCGGGAACGCCCACCATCAGGCGGACGCCTTGGCACACGCATTTGGCGAACCCGCTCCAGCGCTCGCTTAGATTGGTGTCCGGCATGAATCCTCTCCTCAGCGCATGGCGGAGACCGCGGCTGCAGCATCCTCTTGCAATAGATCTCCTGTGGCCGACGCCTCCCGGGCGGTCCAGCGGTCAGCCCGATAGGCCTCGAAGCACGACCGAATACCGTAATAGAGGATACTCACCACCACGAGCACGAACAGAACCGACAGCGCCGCGTCGATGCGGTCGTTCCAGATGATCTGGCTCATCTGGCTCGGATCCCGGGCCGGCGCCAGCACCTCACCTCGGGCCAGTGCGTCCGAGAACCGGCTGGCGTGCGACAGGAAGCCGATGGTCGGATCGGGATGGAAAATCTTCTGCAGGCCGGCAGTCAACGTGCACACGACCAGCCACGCCGCCGGCAGGATTGTGACCCAGGCGTAGCGCTCCCGCTTCATCCGGAAGATCACCACCGTGCACAGGACAAGGGCGACTGCGGCCAGCATCTGGTTTGAGATCCCGAACAGGGGCCACAGCGTGTTGACCCCGCCTAGCGGATCTGTAACCCCCTGATAAAGGAAGTAGCCCCAGGCACCGACACACAGGGCTGTTGCCGCGATGCTCGATCCCCAGGAAGCCGTGGCCCGGAACCTCGGTATGAAGAATCCGAGCAGGTCCTGCAGCATGAAGCGTCCGGCCCGCGTGCCGGCATCCACCGCGGTGAGGATGAACAGCGCCTCGAACAGGATGGCGAAATGGTACCAGAATGCCATCATTGCCTTGCCGCCAACGATGTTGGAGAAGATCTGGGCCATTCCCACCGCCAGCGTCGGCGCGCCGCCGGTGCGGGAGATGATACTGTGCTCACCCACGTCTCGCGCCGTTTCCTCGATCCGCTGCGGCGTCACGGGAAAGCCCCATGCGGTAGCCTTGGCCGCCGCGCTCTCGGCGGTTGTGCCAATCTGCGCGGAGGGGCTGTTCATGGTGAAGTAGATGCCGGGCTCGATGATGCTGGCTGCGACCAGAGCCATGATCGCCACGAACGACTCCATCAGCATCCCTCCATAACCGATGAAGCGGGCGTTCACCTCGTTGTCAATGAGCTTCGGCGTGGTGCCGGACGCGATCAGGGCATGGAAGCCCGATACGGACCCGCAGGCGATAGTGATGAACAGGAACGGGAACAGGGAGCCGGACCAGACTGGACCGGTGCCGTCCACGAAGCGGGTCAGCGCGGGCATCTTGAGGTCCGGGGCCACCACTACGATGCCGAGCGCCAGTGCCGCGATGGCGCCGATCTTGAGAAAGGTCGAGAGATAGTCGCGCGGGGCCAGGAGCAGCCAAACCGGCAGGATCGAGGCGATGAAGCCATAGCCGATGAGGAGCCAGCACAGCTGGGTGCCGGTGAAGGTGAAGGCCGATCCCCAGGTCGGGCTCGTAGCAACAGGCTGGCCGTACACGATGGCCAGCATCAGCAGCACGAAGCCGATGACTGATACCTCGCCGATGGCGCCCGGCCGGATATAACGCAGGTATAGCCCCATGAGGATGGCGATCGGGATCGTGGCGGCGACCGTGAAGGTGCCCCATGGGCTCTCGGCCAGCGCTTTGACGACGATCAGAGCCAGCACGGCCAGGATGATGACCATGATCATGAAGGTGCCGAAGAGCGCGATGACTCCCGGCACCGGCCCGAGCTCCGCTCGGATCAGTTCACCCAGGGAGCGGCCGTCGCGGCGCATGGAGACGAACAGCACCATGAAGTCCTGCACCGCGCCGGCGATCACCACGCCGGCCAGGATCCACATGACACCCGGTAGGTAGCCCATCTGGGCGGCGAGCACGGGTCCGACAAGCGGTCCCGCCCCAGCGATGGCGGCGAAGTGGTGGCCGAACAGCACGTAGCGATTGGTCGGTATGTAATCGAGCCCGTCATTGTGCCGGACGGCCGGGGTGGCGCGATCCGGATCGAGCTGCATCACGCGCCTGGCGATGAAGAGGGAGTAGTAGCGGTAGGCGATGAGATAGGTGGCGATGGCAGCCACGACGATCCAGAGCGCGTTGACGTGCTCGCCGCGCTCAACGGCGATCAGCGCCAGGGCAAAGGCTCCGAGGATCCCGACAAGAACCCAAATGAGGTGGGATCTAACGGCACTGGTCATGGCCGCGTCCTCCAAATGGTGCTGACGGTCTGACCGTCCGCGATGTTCTCCACCAACGCCGATGGGCGGCCGGGGTTCGAGAGGCTGCTGCATGTGGCGCACGCCCGACGCGCTTGCGCTCGCCATTGCCTGAGACGAGGCGTTGTCACATTCACCGATGGTGGCGCACCGAGGCCAATGCGGTCAACTGACAGGCTCAGACAAGGCCAGCTGCCAACTTCCACGCCGCCATAGCCTTGAGCCGTGAAGGTGAATGGCAAGGGCCAGAGTGGCGGGAACGGGGCGAAACGAAGAGATTGCGGACGGCAGAGAACACACCCACAAACCACTGTAGGCCCCGGTAACCGGCCCCCTGCATCACCCGCTCTCGCCGGCGTAGCGGCTCGAGCGGAATAGGCATCAGAGCGGAGAGCTGCGAGGGATACCCCCGCGGTACCGTCAGGTTAACGCGTGGTCAATTCGGATCCTTGAAGGTCATGCCGATATCGCCTGTCACTCAGGACGGCGAATCCTTCACGGAGAGATTGACAGGCTAGGTGCGGTCGAAGACGTCGGGCTGCAACCTGCCGGTCCTCAGCAGGTGTTGCAGCGCATACGCCATCGAGAGGGCATCGTCGAGGGCGTCATGCCCCTGCAACGGAGGGTGCTCGACGCCGAAGTAGTCTGCCAGCTTGTTGCTTGGCGTCTTCGCTATGTCCTCGATCGGCATTCCCGCCGCGATCACGAGCTTGACGGCGTTGTCGAAGCGATGGGCCGGAATGGACCAAGGAATGCCCGCGACATAGCAACTGATGGCCACCATGTTCAGTTCGTCCTTCCCCCATGACCAGGACCTTGCGCCGTCTGAGAAGCGGTCAAATCCGGCAAGAGCTTCCTGTAGCGGTACTCCGTCCGCCTGGATGTTGTCTTCGGAAATGCCGGTCAGCTTGGTGAAGAACGGGTCGAGTGGATACCGGTTGCCGAACCGGTCCATGGGCTGAACGTAAGCTCTGAATGTCTCCAAGAGAGGGAAGTCGCCCTGCAGGCCGAGCTTCACGGCACCGATCTGCGCGATTACCGGATCGGGGTCGTGAGCCGCGCACCAGAACCTGCCTTGCGAGCCCTGGACGCACAGAAACTCGCAGTCGAAAATGATGGACGCCTTCATGATCGATGCTCCTCTTTCCCGCGCTTGCTGCTGACTAGGCGCCATAAGGGACAAAACCACCCTCAAGCACGTGTGAGGTGAGAAGATAGTCCACATAATGCTGAGGTGCCATTTGCGGGCTTGCGACCTATACTTTCCCGCTGTGGAGATCCGATCGACATGAAGAGCATTGCCAAGGGGTTGGTTTCCCTGAACGTCCTGGCCTTCGTCGTCACGGCAGCGGCAGCTTGGCTCCTGGGCCGGAGTTCTGCCTCGCAACTGCTCGATATGGCCAGCTATGTCGGACTTGGGATGGGCGTCCTTGGAGCGCTCATGTTCGTGGGCTCCGGTGCGGGCATCAGCGGCTCCACGGGGATGGCCGCAAGCGCGGCGGACCAGCCGAGCCGGATCATGAATGCGCTCTGGATGGACCGGACCTCAGGCATCTCGGCCGGGGCCCTGTTCGCGCTGGGAGGCCTCAGTTGGATCGCCATCGCGTGGCTGGTGGCGGCAATCACCGGCCACTTCGAGACTGCGTAATTCGCAGAAGGCCGTGTGTCTCGTGCGGAACGGCCCTTGGAGGTGGCAGTGGAGCAAGACGGAAAGTTCGGCCGAATCTTGATCATGGGCAACGGCGGATGCGGCAAGACTTGGCTTGCCCGCAAGCTTGGTGATGTTTTCGGGCATCGGGTGATCCATCTCGACGATCTGCATTGGGAGCCGGGCAACTATGGCATCGTTCGAGATCGGACTTTGCGCGACAAGGACGTGCAAATTGCGCGTGAGGCGGATTATTGGATTATGGAGGGCGTCTACGGCCAGCTCATTCAGATGGCGCTGGGCCGCGCCACGACCTTGATCTGGCTGGATCTGCCTGAGGAAGAATGCATCGCCAACATTCGACGGCGCGGGATACAAGGTGGAGGCAGCCAGACACGCTTTCAAGATCTGCTTCAGTGGGTGGCCGAGTATGGCACCAGGACGAATTGGAACTCGTTCAAGGGGCATAAATGGCTGTTCGACGGCTTCTCTGGCCCGAAAGCCTTGCTTAGGAACCGGGCCAAGATAGCCGACTATCTGGATCGTATCTCACAGTTTGAACAGCGCAGGCTTTCCTGATCATAGCTCCCCAGGGTCTGGTCCCTGACGAACGGCTGCCCGGCCTCATCTTTTGCGCTCAGGCTCGCTCGCTTTCGGTTGCACGATGATGGCACCAGCGCTGGGATGGCGATTCTTCTCCTGCACTCCTCGGCGGACACCATCACCCTTCATCCGTCCATCAAACAGGATCGGCTGTGTTCCATTCGTGCCTGTAGCACCCGGAGCCTGCGACTGTCTGAACGGAGCATCTTGAGCGTCGGCATTGGTCGCGGCCAGTGCTAACGCGAATGCGATCGCCAATCTCGACATGATAGGCTTCTCCTCTTCCCGCACGGAAACAGCGCGACGGTATAACTTGGATACGGTCACCGTTGGCGAGCAACCGGCTATCAGGAGGCCGGCGGTTAACCGGGTCTTCGACCTCGGTGTTCAGGTGGGGTATTCGGCTTGAGCCCTATTCGCAACAGCGATGGTGAGAGGGCAGTGCTTCGAGCTGATGATAGCATTGGGGGATCTTCACAACCATCAGGAAAGGGCGTGCAGCATGAAGCACTATGCTGGCCTCTCCCTCGAAGAGACCTCGATCTCGCCTTGGCGAACGCCCGAGGTCGGCCTGTTTCGGCAGAAGACGGCATATCTGCTTGGCGCAAGCACCGGACATTTGGATCGCGCAGGGTGCTTCTCAGTTTGATCTGAAGCCGACCGTTTGGAGCGCATGCAAGGGCAATCCTGTTCCACTGCCGACCCACGGAAGCAGCCGCTCCTCTGGTTCAGGTTGACAGGGGAGTTGGATGGTTCATCCTCTCGGTCTCGGACGGTGCGGAGGAGCCATGGTCACGCACGTCTCACCCGGGGCATCACTGCGCAAGGCTCCTGGTCCAAAAGGCCTGCCGCTCCTCGGCAGTTTGCCCGACCTCGGACGCGATGTCCTGGGATTCTTTACGCAGTGCGCACGCCAATATGGCGATGTCGTCAGCTTTCGCTTGGCTGCCTGGCCAGCCCTTCTCCTCAACCATCCTGACTTGGTGGAATTCGTTCTGGTCAAGAACCACCAGAACTTCGTCAAGCACCGCTTCTTCTGGCGTCATGTCGGAGCCATCTTTGGCCAGGGACTGCTCACCAGCGAAGGGAAGTTCTGGCACCAGCAGCGGCGTCTGGCAGCGCCCGCTTTTGCGGCGTCGCGGATGAACCGCTACGGTGACACCATGGTGCAATATACCGAGCGCATGCTCGGGCAATGGCAGTCCGGGCAGGTTCTCGACGTGCACCAGGACGCGATGGCGCTGACCCTGCAGATTGCCGCCAAGACCTTGTTCGATGCCGAGATGAACCAGGATGTGGCTAGGGTCAGCCGAGCCACCGATGATGTCATGGAGCAGATCTCAATCCGGTTTCGGCGGCCGTTCTGGTTTCCCGATGCGATTCCGCTCCCCGGCAATCTCCGTTACCGGCGAGGGGTGCAGCGCCTGGACCAGTTGGTGGCCCGAATTATCGCGGATCGGCAGAACAGGAGTGAGGATCGTGGCGATCTCCTGTCCCAATTGATGCTCGCACGCGATGAGGCAGGTCAGCCCATGGGTGAGCGCCAGATCCGAGACGAGGTGATCACCATGCTCCTCGCTGGGCACGAGACCACAGCCCTGACCCTTTCCTGGACGTGGTATCTGCTCGGATTGTACCCCGCTGCGGATGCGCAGCTTTCCGAGGAAGTGCATACGGTCCTGGGAGGGCGATCACCGACAGTCGATGATTTGCCTCGCCTTCAGTTCACTGAACAGGTGGTGAGCGAGGCCTTGCGGTTGTACCCGCCCGCCTATGCCATTGGCCGCGAGGCGCTGGCGGATTGTGAAATTGGCGGGTACCCCGTGCCGGCGGGCACCACGGTCTACATGAGTCCTTGGGTCATGCACCGGGATCCGCGATGGTTCGACGACCCGCAAGCCTTCAGGCCCGAACGGTGGGCAGGCGATCTGGCAAAGAAACTGCCACGCTTTGCTTATCTGCCGTTTGGTGGGGGGCCACGTATCTGCATCGGGAGCCGGTTTGCCATGATGGAGGCGGTGCTGATCCTCGCAACCGTGGCTCAACGGTTTCGGCTGGAATGGCAAACGGGCCGGCTGGTTCAGCCGAAGCCTTCCATCACGCTCCGCCCTGGCGGTGGGGTTTGGGTCAGGCTGATCTCGCGACCGATTGAGGTCACCGGGATAGAACGCAAGTCATGCAAACCTTGAGGCACTAGAGTATCGGACGTGAAAAGTGGACTTGCACTTTTGGGATCGAATCCGATGCTCCCTCCTTAGAAGAGCGCATCGTTGCGAGCAGACCCGAAGGGCCACGGCCGTGAAAACCGGGTCCACTTTTCGCTAGCGGCCCGCTGGGTCCGCACGATGCGCTAGCCGCGCCGCTCTGGCAATCCAGCAGCCGTCCGCTTATCGGGAGGGTTTCTGGTTTTGCTTCTCCTGGTCATTCTTGTTTGCTTCGTGGTGCCCAACGATGCATCCGGCCACTGCGCCGAGCTTGCCATGACCTGCCACATGCCCGGCAGCGCCGCCAACTATGGCTCCTTTGATGCAGCCCTTGGCTTCGGCTGAAGCCATCCCGCTCAGAGTGGCGATGACGAGAAAACCCGGAATGAGAATCCGTTTCATGACATACCTCAGTCGCTAAAGAGATCCGAGCACCAACGCCTGCAGAAAGCGGGTGGTTCAGTAAGCTCCGTGACGAGACGCTCAGGTCAGCCATGATCTGCGGGGATGGATTGTTCACCCGGCACCATAAAGTTAACGCGGCCGTGACGAGATGCCGGCATACGCGCCGGCATGCCGACCCGTCATCCTGGCTATGTCCGCTACCCGTTTCCTGCCGAGGTCATCAGCCACGAGATGGCACGGCAGTAGATGATGAAGGTCGGCCAGGATTACGCCGACGCAATGCAACCTCGACACTCTCCCATGACCTGTAAACTTTGGCCATGGCATCAAGCCACGGCCGAGCGGCTGGCATGGTCGATCGCATCAGGTCCTGTCAGGGTAAGACCACGACCCTGGTTCCAACCCGCGTTCGGTTATAGAGATCAGCGACATCGGCATTGGTCATGCGGATGCACCCGGATGAGACGGCATAGCCGATGGTTTCCGGCTCGTTCGAACCGTGGATCCGGTACAGTGACGAGCCGAGATAGAGAGCCCGGGCGCCGAGAGGGTTGCCCAGACCTCCTTTCATGTAGCGCGGCAGATCGGGGCGCCGCCGCAGCATAGCGGCGGGCGGGCTCCAGTCAGGCCATTCCCGCTTCATGCTGACCGTCCTGGTGCCCGTCCAGGTGAAGCCCGGTCGGCCGACCCCAATGCCGTATTGAAGCGCCCGACCCTGACCGAGCACATAGTAGAGCCGGCGTTGGCTGGTTGAGATGACGATGGTGCCCGGCTGCTGCATGCCCCGCCAGATGACCACTTGGCGGACCGTCGGCGAGGCCGGGCCTCCGAACAACCGCTCGAAGAAGTTGGCAGGACCACCACTGAGCGAGGTGGTCGATTGGGCCTGAGCGGAACTGGCCAGCATGGCGCTGCATGCCAGTCCCGCGAGCGTGATCATGAAACGCGGCATAGCGACCTCCCTTGTGCAGCATGGCACAGCTTCAACGCTGAAAGCGCAGCTTGAGATCCTTGGACTGGCACGCTTGCTTCGCCCCTTGGATACGAGGTGTGCCGGCCTCGGCTCTAGGAAGGGGAGGAGACTGAACGGTCGCGGTAGAGCGGAACAGAAGGAACGGCGAGCAACGCGCCGGAGATGCGGAAGATCGTTGGTGAGGTTTCTGTCCAGAGTATCGCCTACGTCACTGATAGAACCGTTTGAATGAGATCTCCTGTGGGCCAAAGGATCTCGCAAACCGTCTATTGAGAGTAGGCAATAGGCGGCCGCATTATGAGCCTTCCCCCCTTTCTCGCTCTGGCATTCTCAGTCTGCTTGAGGGCCTCAAGAGCGGCCTTCAAGGCTCCCCGATAGCCAATGGCTTGGATGGTCAGTGTCACAAACATCGGCTCCGGCAGATCAGGGTGGCGAAAGGTATTGAGGAGCCCCTGATTCTTATTGAACCCGTTCCGCGCCGTCGCAGCTACGAATTGTTTTTCGGTCAAATCACGTAGGAATAGCAATTTGCGGGATTGATCGTGGGTGCAACGCACGGGACGGCGTGCCTGCCCCGGAACTGAGGAGCCACCCTGTGCTTGGCTGTTGGAATGAGCAGAGCGATATGCCGAACCGGCTGGAGGAGCAAGATCATCTCGGAGCGGCAGAATGTTGGGGCTCTTCCCGAACCGTTGATCACCTTGAGGTCGCCCTCATCTATGGCACTTCTCCTGTGCCTTTTACATAGAGCATTGTTCGTAAAGGTGGGTATATTTACAGTCGTCTGCAGATATCACTAAGCTTAACAATCCCAACGTAATGAGGATCAACCTCTTAGACTATCGGATAACGCGATATGGTCTGGTTTCCGACAGACGGGTCACATTGAGCCAATCTACATTTGCTTAACTTGAGCACTATGTGAGGGTCACGAATGACTGCGCCAATGCTGCCGCTTATTCACAATCGCTCGTTCGATACTGAGTTTCCATCCAGTGACCTCACCCTGACCATCCCAACGACGCTCATCTGCGACAACCTCCTTCTGTGCTCAGGGCTTCAGACCATCCTCCAAGGGACGCCTTTTGCTCTTATCGAGGCTGTTTTTCCTGCTGTCTCAGGACGGCTTCATCGGACAGAGTCAGAGCCAGCCCTGGTGGTCATCGAGCACAAGCAGAACACCAGTCGCTTGGTTGAGGTTGTCAGACACGTGAAGGAGCAGTTCCCGCAAGCTCGGATCGTTGTCATGGCGGATCAGTTCGATTCCAGCATGGTACGGCTCGGGCACGGGGCAGGCGTGAATGGTTTCTGTCTCGCAGACTCTGCTCGGGAGGTCCTGATCAAATCGTTCGAACTGGTGATGCTCGGCGAGAATATTCTGCCCTCTGCGGTTCTGCACACGCTCATGGATGCGCCCCCGCAGGAACAAGAGCATCCGCTCCATGACAACAATGTAGCCGAACTGACACTGCCTGATGTGCAGACTTGCAAGCTCTCAGCACGAGAGACAGAAATCCTCGAGTGCTTGACCAAAGGAGAGCCTAACAAGGTAATTGCCCGCAAGCTGGAGATCAGCGAAGCCACCATCAAGGTCCACGTCAAAGCCATTTTGCGAAAGATCGGGGTTGCCAACCGAACGCAGGCTGCCATGTGGGCCTGTCAGCGTCTGCCGAGCACAGGAGAAGTTGCTCGACATGTGTGAGGCACTGACAACGAAGCTTGCCGTTGGTGACGAAGTTGCGTCTATTTTCATCAAACCAATCCATGGAAGAACTTTTCCGAAGGTGTGGTCAGACGAGTGGATGGGATCAACCCGGAAGGGCGCTTCTTCGTGCTCGAAGTCCGGGATGGGATCCTTCTTGATCAACCGCACCGGACCATGCTCAATTTCCAGGATTACGTCCGCTTTGGGCGCCGGAATGACTTTCCTGGTCGGATCGAGGTTTTATCCGCCGCAGAACAGAGCCTGGAGAGTGAGTGCCCCCTCGCTCCATCCCGGTAAAAAGGCCCGAAGCCTCCACGCAAGCGGCAGACGAGCAGCATTTGGGCGAACTTGCGCTGCCTTCGACATATGACACTGGACAAACACCCAATGCGGGAGGCAACTCTGGAGCGGTACAGGCTGATGTTGAGCATCAGCCTGTCCGTGACCATGGTGGTTTGCTTGCCGCGCGGCTCGGACGACGGGAATAGCGGGTGCGCGGCGGGCTCCTCACGAGCACGATCATCGCCGCCATGGCCACTCTGGATCACTCTTCTCACAGAACAGGCGCCGAGCCTCTTCCGCAGAGCAGGGCGTAGCTCGAATCCAAAAGTTACTTTGCCGGAATGGGCTCTCTTGTTGGGGCGGATGCCACCTTCTGCGCCGCCCTATCGGCTTCCTGCTTCAGCTTATCGACCGCTTCGGTGCGCTTAGCCTGAAGCTCCCTTTGACGACCAGCTTCAGTCTTCGCTCCATTCTCCGATCCATATGTTCCGCGATAATAACACACGGTGTCCTCCATCTCTTCGTTGCTTCGCGTGCGATTAGCGAGCCGTCTCACTGCGACTTGCTCGGATCATCCGCCGGATTGGCGTAGGTAATGGCAAAAGGCCCCATCGAGTCGATCTGCACCACCGCGTCTGTGTTCATGAAGGCGTAGTGATTCATGTTGGCCGGGAGATCGACGAAGCCGCCACTGCCGAGCTTTTCCGCCTTGGCCTGATCGAGCTTGTCGCCCATGCCAAAGTGGAAGTCGCCTGAGATGACGGTGATCCGCTCCGCCGTGGGATGACTGTGAGCCGGAATTTTGTAACCCGCAGGAGCTTTCAGCCTTATCGTGAATGGTCCGGTCTTGGAGGGGTCGCCAGACAAGACGGCCGCTTCTGCTCCTTTTGGTAGGACCGATGGCGCTGGCATCCACTGGAGTTGGTCGGGACGCATTGCGTGACCGGAATTCTGGTCCTGGGCCAGCACACTACCTGTTGTGACAAGGAGTAGGGCTGTCGTGAACAGAAGCGGGCGCATGGCAAACCTCCCTGAATGTTGACAGGTCATCTCAGATTAAGAGCAATCAACAAGGCCGGGAGGGGCACAAGCGGAGCCCTGTCTGACTGCTGCGGCCCCAGAGGCCGCTCCCAGTCTGCCGTCCCTCGATGTTCGCTAGGCTGAGGCCGGTCCGCGTACCTCAGTGGTCATCGCGGCCAAGTTCGGAGGTGGTTGCATCAGAACCTCCTTCCGCAGGAATGCACCGCTCTTTTCAAGGACCGGCGCGCTGCACCACTGCAGCGGAGAAAAGGTCCGCCTCTCGCAGCCCAATGTCAAGAACGAATATGTCTGCTGATCGATCCACCGGTCCACGGCCTCACTGCATCACCTGACACAGACTGCCTGGTAGGTGCAGCCATCCACGAGCGCCGCAAACAATCGGAAGTTTCGGGGGAGTGTCGCATTAACCCACATGAGGGCGCACTGAGGCGAACACGATCTTCTGACCGGTTTCTACCTCAGTCCCGGCTGCAGACTTCCGTGCCGCGATGGCGGTGGGTCGGTAAAGGTGGATGGCAAGGGCAGAGCGGCGGGAACGGGGCGGAGGGAAGAGATCCCGGACGGCCGAGAACACACTGACACATCTCTGCAGATCTCCCGGTAATTGGAAACCCTGCATTGCCGGCTCCCGTCGGAGCAGCCGCATAAGACCCAGCGTGGCCGTGATCGACCGCTTGGGCGGGCAGCCCTGCTTCTTCAACGGATGCTTCGGTAAGCGTTTGTCCCCTTGGGCTTTGCAGGACGGGCGGCAGCTACGTTCATTCATACACGGCGGACTTTATTCTACTGGGTAGCCGCTGCCGTTGCCGTTTGGCGCATCGTGCGGAAAAGTGTCACGGCTTTTTGCAAGAACGATGCGCTCACCTAGGAGGGAGCATCGGAGGGAATCCCAAAAGTGAACTCCACTTTTCACGTCCGACGCTCTAGTCACTGAATAGCGACGCCGCGTGTTGTAGGGAGAAGAGGATTGATGCCCTTCATACGCTTGTCTTGAGGCAGGTCGGATGAAGTCCGGCCTGCCTTCTGGCGAATAAAGTACTATGGGAGCCGATGGCCGCGCCATCTTTCCCTGGGCTCAGGAGTCACTTCTTTAGAGCGACATTCCGGTTGAAAGCCTCAATGATAGCTGCGCGATTTGCATTGATCTTATTCCAGTCGGGCAATGCCAAACTTTTGATCGACCCCTCAGGGCCCCACGGCATGCGTTGCTTGGCGTTGTCGCTTAGCTCCACGCCCGAAGTCGCCGGACCGACATAGATCCTCTCTGCCATACATTTTGCAGGGTCCTTGCCGATTGCATAGTTGACGAACTTCTCAGCCGCTTCCTGCTTCTTGCTGTTCGCCACGAGATGAAGACGGATGTCGCCGCCGATGGCGCCTTCCTTGGGAACGACGAATTCAATCGGAAGCTTTTGATCCCTCATGGCATATGCCGAATTGGCATAATGAGCTCCCACGATGACTTCTCCACTCTGGAACAGGTTAGTTCCCGCGCCCGCACTGTCAAAATAAGCGGTGACCTTCAATCGCTTCAACTTGTCGAAAGCTGGGGTCACGTTTTCGACGCTGCCGCCAACCAAGCCGGCCAGGTGGACGATGAACGGTACACCCATGGCGTTTGCAGGACTCGGGAAGGTGACTGCGCCCGCATATTCAGGCTTCCACAAATCGAGCCACGAGGTGGGCGCCTCTTTGATGTCCCTGGTGCTGTAAGCCAAGCCAACCGAGTAAAAGCCGGTACTGACCGCGAAGACAGCTCCTGCTTCGTCCTTGTAAATCCCCTCCGCGATGAGCCCGGTAACCGCAGTCACTTTGGCGGGATCGATCGGCTTCAGGAGCTTGTCGGCCGCTGCAACCTCGGAAACGCCGCCATCGAGCCAGACCGCATCCAATGTGGGGCTGTCCTTCTGCTGGCGGAGCTTGCTCAAGGTCACGCCGGAAACGCCCGGCTCGGGGACGACGCGGATTCCGGTGTCGCGCGTGAATGGATCGATGATGCAGGCCTGCATGGCCGTACCCCATTCGCCGCCATAGGTCGCGACCGTAATCGACTCCTGCGCGACCGCTGGCAGCGCGTTGCCGACGCCGGTCAGCAGTACAGTGGCAGCCAATACGCTGCGTGTGCTTGTGATCATCTCTCGATCCTCCTTCTTGTTGGCATGCGCCCTCTGGACGCGCTATGAGGAAATGTCTTTTGGTACAGGGCAAATCGAAATTCAAACCGCTGAGATAACCTGAAGTTATGAATATCCGGCAACTCGAAGCTTTTAAGGCGATCATGGAGTTGGGAAGCTTCACGCGAGCGGCCGAAAAGCTGCATCTCTCCCAGCCCGCAGTCAGCAAGCTGATCTATCTGCTGGAACGCAGTTGCGGCTTCACTCTCTTCCACCGGCAGAAGAATGGCGTCATCCCGACCGCCGAGGGCCAAATGCTCTATTCCGAGGTGGAGCGTGTTTTCCTCGGGGTCGATTCGGTTGCTGCGCGGGCCCGAGCCATACGACAGTTCGACTATGGTGAGATCAAACTCGTCACTTTTCCATCGCTCGGCACGCGGGTCCTGCCCCCGATTCTTGCCGAATTCATCGAAACCAAGCCCTCACTCCGGGTCACGATGGCAAGTCGCAATTCCTGGCTTCTCGTGGATCGGGTTGCCTCCCAGGGTGTCGATCTGGGCTTCGGAATGACCGTCTCTGATCGTCCTGGAGTGCAGTTCGAGAAACTCTGTTCCATGGAGGCGGTTTGCGTGCTCCCGCCGAACCATCGACTGGCGGAACGGGCGACTGTCGATGCACGTGACTTGGAGGGCGAGCGATTCGTGTCCCTTGTCGAGGAGGACCGTGCACAGGTCAAGATCGATCAAGCGTTTGCAGATCGTGGCGTCGAGCGGAACGTAATCCTGAAGGCACAATTGACCGAGGCCTGCTGCTCCTTCGTTTCGGCTGGAGTGGGTGTTGCCATAGTAGATCCGCTCAGCACAGTTGGGTTCGGGCCTAACGAGCTTGTCGTGAAGCCCTTCTCACCTACGGTCGTTCAGGACATCTGGATCATCACTCCGTCTTTCCGGGAAGCATCTCTCGGATCAAAGGCACTCATTGCCCACGTCAAGAAGCGGTTGACGGAGAGGCTGACTGAGATGGCTTTGTCCATTCGCGGGCCTGAAACCGATAGTAAGCGTTTGGGCTCAGCCATATCCTCTGGTTATGGCTGAGCCCACACAAGCAATTTGACGGATCCCCCTCGTCAGACCTCAATGTAGACGAAATTTCCCGCACCAAGCACATGCATGAGCAAAGTATTTGGCGGGATTCAGTTAGTTGATCGGCAGTCTGCCTTGAGGTGAATTATGGGTGCCATTACGGTTCTCACCCCAACGGGAACGTTGGGGTACGGCTTTGGTGACGATGCGCTGGCGCGTGGGATGTCGCTCGGGCCAGCGGTGATCGCGGTCGATGCCGGATCGACGGATCCCGGACCGCACTATCTTGGCTCCGGCAAGCCTCTCGTGTCGGACGTAAGCATCAAGCGCGAGTTGACAGCGCTTATCCAGGCAGGTCGCAAGGCCAAAATTCCTGTCATCGTTGGCAGTGCCGGTGGCGCGGGATCGGGTGTCCAGGTCGACCGAACGGTCGCGATCGTTCGCAATATTGCAAGGGATCTCGGCCTGACCTTCAAGCTGGCCTGGATTTATTCCGACATCCCCATTGAGCGAGCGAAGGAGGCGGTCAATGCGGGTGAGGTCGTGGATTTCGAGGCCGGCACGCCGCTGACCGGGCAGATGCTCGACGAGACGGTCAGTCTCGTGGCTCAGATGGGACACGAGCCGATCTGTGCAGCCCTTGATGGCGGTGCGGACGTGATCATCGCCGGACGAGCCTGCGACGACTCAGTCATCGCCTCATATCCGATCTGGCGCGGCAGCGATCCCGCGTTGGCTATCCATATGGGAAAGATTCTTGAGTGCGGGGCTTTCTCGGCAGAGCCGTTCGCGATGGACGTGATGCTTGGCACGATCCACGACGACCATTTCGTGCTCGAGCCGGGCAGCCTGAAGAGGCGGGCATCCGTAAAATCAGTCGCGGCGCATTCCCTCTACGAGCGTGAGAATCCTTTCAAACAGGCTGGTCCTGGCCACGAAATCTCACTCAACGACTGCTCCTTCGAACAACTCGGCGACCGTCAGGTCCGTGTGCGCGGCGCAAGTCTGACCGAGACCGAGGACTACTATGTAAAGCTCGAAGGCGCACGTCTTGCCGGGTATCGTTCGATCTGCATTGCCGGGATCCGCTGTCCAACGACCGTCGGTGCGCTCGACAGCATCCTGGAAGACGTGAAGGCCAAGGCGCATGCCTACTTCGCTCCGGAAGAACTGACGATTACCTTCCATGTCTATGGACGCGACGGCGTGATGAAGGAGCTGGAGCGAGAATCCACTCCGGCTCGTGAGGTCGGGCTCGTGATCGACGTCGTTGCAAAGGACCAGGCATTGGCCCACGCGGCATGTCACCAGATCAGCGGCGCAATGCTGCACTATCATTACCCCAGCGTGAAAAACACCTCCGGCAACCTTGCCTTTCCGTACTCACCATCGGATCTGGATATCGGTCCCGTCTACGAATTCAGTGCCTATCACCTGATGAAGGTCAGATCGCCCACTGAGCTATTTCCCGTGCATTTCGAGGATCTCTGATATGACTTCCCGCCCACTAAAGGACCTCGCGGATATCGTGCGCAGCAAGAACGCCGGCCCCTACCGCATTACGTTCGATATCCTGTTCCGGGACAAGGAGCGATATGAAGCCGTTCGCTCCACTGGAGCAATCAGTCCGCAGAGTGTTGCCGTCGCCTATGGGATTGATATCTCCCAGATCTCGTCCTTCTTCGAGATCGAGATGGCCAATGCGATGAAGATCACTATCATTCGACCGCGAGCGCAAGGATCGGCAGGTGACGGAGACATGTATGGCTGCCAGCATCATGTGCCGTTGATGAACCTCCAGGTACCTGTCTCGTAAATCCTTGAGGACCAATGCAGAGGAAAGAGCGGATGTCGGACGGCTTCATCAGGGTAGAGCACCTCACCAAGCGATACGGTGATTTGGTCGTGCTGAACAATGTCTCGATCGAGATTGCCAAAGGCGAGTTTGTTGCATTGCTCGGCCCGAGCGGATGCGGGAAGACAACCCTTTTGCGTTCCATCGCCGGGTTCATCGACATCGAGGAGGGGGACGTGTCCATCGACGGGCGTTCGATGAAGGGACTTCCGCCGAACCGACGCCCCGTGAACACGGTCTTTCAGAACTATGCATTGTTCCCCCATCTGACAGTTGCCCAGAACGTCGCCTTCGGTCCGCGCCGGGCAGGCATCGACCGCAAAGCAGTCGCGGGAATCGTAGACGAAGCCCTCGCGACGGTTGGAATGGTCAGCTATGCTGATCGCTTCCCATCTCAATTGTCGGGAGGGCAACAGCAGCGTGTCGCACTGGCACGGGCGATTGCCAACAAGCCGAAGGTCCTTCTGTTGGACGAACCGCTCGGCGCCCTCGATCTGAAGTTGCGTAAACAGATGCAGATTGAGCTGAAGGCGCTTCAGCAGAAGCTCGGCATGACATTCATATTCGTAACCCATGACCAGGAAGAGGCCCTGGTCATGGCGGACCGTGTTGCCGTGATGAATTCCGGGCGCATTGCCCAGATCGGTCGCGGTCGGGATATCTATCACGCGCCGTCCGAGCGGTACGTGGCTGACTTTATCGGCGATGCCAACCTGATCACCTGTAAGGTCTCGGGCGCGCGGACCCTTGTCAGTACAGTGGGCATGCTGGAATTCGACGTATCCCACTCGGCTCCCATCGGGGCCGACGTCACTTACCTGCTGAGGCCGGAGGCCATTGGGCTGGTCCACGGCTCAACCTCAGCCACAGATGGGCTGGCCGTCGTTCGCGCCAAGATTCGAGATGTTGTCTTCGTGGGCAATGCGACGCGGATCTATGCCGAGGCTGAAGGCGGTCAGGTCTTCGTTGCCCAGCAGCCGGCGCTCGTCGGAGGTCCCGAGTACAGCCGCGGAGAGGCGGTTACCCTGTCTTGGCGCCGTGACAGTGGCCGGGTCCTGACCCGATGAGAGCCAACATGATGAGCATGCAGCCGAAGGCAAGGATCTCCTCCGGACTCCTCATCGTGAAGAGTCCACGACGAGCAGAGGAGCGGCCATGAGGATAAAGAACTTCTGGGCAGCCATCCTGCTTGGCGTACCTGTCGCCTTCATGGCGGCCTTCTTCATCGTCCCGTTTCTGGTCGTCGTTGTGGCCAGCTTTCAGGACAAGGAGGGAGCCTGGACCCTCTCGAACTACGGTCGCATCTTCGCCGATGCCTATTATCCGAGCGTACTCTACACGACCTTCAAGCTGTCGCTGCTCTCGACTGCCGCTTCATTCCTTATCGGCTATCCGATTGCCTACTATATCGTAAACGTCGTGCGCAGCCGGATGGGTCGCCGTATCTGCTACATTCTCGTAATCATGCCGCTCTTCACGAGCAACATCGTGCGCTCGTTTGGCTGGATCATCCTGTTGGGCCGACAGGGTCTCGTGAATTCCACCCTGGTGGCGCTTGGACTCACAGATCGCCCAATTCCGCTTCTCTTCACTGAGTTGAGCATCGTTATCGGACTAACCTACATCCTCGTTCCATTCATGGTCCTGACCGTGGCGAGCGTTTTGCAAACCATCGACAGATCACTGGTTGAGGCGGCCCTCGACCTTGGGACCAGCCGAATTGGGACTTTCCTGAGGGTGACCTTCCCGCTCAGCCTGCCCGGTGTGGTTGCAGGATCGCTCATTGTATTCACCCTCGCGGTCAGTGCGTATGTAGTGCCGAGCATCATGAGCGGCGGCCGGACGGTTGTCATGGCGATGTCGATTTTTGAGCAGTACGGTGCCCTCTTCGACTTCAACTTCGGTGCCGCCCTCGCAGTCGGACTTCTGGTTGTCACGCTCATTCTGATCGCACTTTACCTATTCTTCATTGAACGACAGTCCGTAACCAGAAAGGCAGTTAAGTCATGACAACCTTTCCGGAGCGCATCGGTCGCTTTTTCCTCACCGCAATTGTCTGGGCCGGGTTCGTATTCCTGACGCTGCCACTCATCATCATCGTGGCGGTCTCGTTCACCGAGACCGAGTATCTGAGCTTCCCGCCCGTCGGGTTCACTTTGCGCTGGTACCACCAATTCCTCGCCGACACCTCGTATCTGGAGTCCATCGGCGTGAGCGCTTCCATCGCCATTGCTTCGACCGTTATCGCGACCCTCATAGGAGTCCCGGTAGCTTTGGTCATCGCGCGGAGCACCCTGCCCGGAAGGAGACTGGTGAGCACCATGTTCCTTTCTCCCCTGATCCTGCCGACCATCGTCATCGGGGCGGCTCTTCTGCAATACGCTAGCGCTCTTGGCTTCGCGCGGAGCTATCTCGCATTGCTCACCGGGCACGTGGTGATCATCGTACCCTACATCCTGAGGACCGTTCTCGCGTCCTTGGAGCGGTTCGACCAGTCACTGGAGGAGGCGGGTCAGGATCTCGGCGCCAATGGCGTCACTACCTTCTTCCTGGTGACACTCCCGATCATCAAGCCTGGAATTGTCGCTGGCACACTCTTCGCCCTGATCATCTCCTGGATCAACGTAGAGCTCAGCATCTTCAACTCGACCGCGAGCCTCATGCCGCTCCCGGTCAAGCTGTTCAACTACGTCCAGTATGCCGTCGATCCGATGATGGCCGCCATTTCGGCCGCAACCATCTACGTCGCGATCGTGGCTGTGGTCGTTCTCGACATCTTTGTCGGCATCGACCGGGTAGCGGCCACCCAGAAATAGCCGAGATTCTCTCCGTCCGGGTGCGGGATGATAATTCCCGCACCGCATCCAGCAGGCCAATCATGATAGCGAATACAATCCCGGAACCTGCTCCTGAAGGGGCACTTGCCGATCTGAAGGTGCTCGAGCTTGGCTCGATGCTGGCGGGTCCTTTCGTCGGCTCTATGTTGGCCGACTTTGGCGCCCGTGTCGTCAAGGTCGAGAAGCCCGGCAAACCCGATGCCCTCCGTGAATGGCCTCCTCACAAGGACGGCGTCGCTCTCTGGTGGAAGACGATGGCACGCAACAAGCATGTCATCACGCTCGACATCTCGCGGCCCGAGGCTCGTGACCTGACCTTGAAGCTGATCGGTGAGAGCGACATCGTCGTTGAGAATTTCCGCCCCGGGACGCTCGAGCGTTGGGGGCTATCACCGGACGAGCTGCGCGAGCGTTTCCCTCGCATTGTGTGGGTGCGGGTGAGCGGCTGGGGACAGACAGGGCCGAACAAGAGTCAAGGTGGCTATGCGACGATCGCTGAAGCCTTCTCCGGACTTGCCTCGTTTACAGGGCATCCGGACAAAGGGCCGATGGTGTCGGCATTCCCGATGGGCGACTACATGGCCGGCGTCTTCGGCGCATTCGGCGCTCTTGCCGCCATCCACCGCCGTGTGCGTACGGGTGTCGGACAGATCGTCGACGTTGCACTCTACGAGCCGCTTCTGCGGATCATCGAGTCGGTCGTCGTGCGATATGACCAGTCAGGCCAGAAGAAACCGCTGCTCGGAAACCAGATGGAGGAAGACGTTCCGCGGAACGTCTACCCGACGGCCGACGGCGGAAGCATTGCAGTAAGTTGTGGATCGCAACGCATCTACGAAGGTCTTGTCGACGCTATGGGGAGGTCCGACCTCAAGACCGATCCGCGCTTTGGAACCATGGCGGACCGGGTTGCCAACCGCGATGCGATCGACGCCGAGGTTGCCGCGTGGCTCGCCACGCAGAAGACTGGCGAGGCATTGGAGAAGCTTCTGAAGCACAAGGTCGTTGCCGGACGCATCAACGACATCGCGGACGTCCTGGAGGATGCACATATCGCGGCGCGGGAGGCCATCCGCACCGTCGTGGACGAGCACCTCGGCCCGATCCGCATGCCATCCCCAGTACCGAAGCTTAGCGACACGCCTGGATCCATTCGTTGGACCGGCCGCGACCCAGGTGCGGCGAACGAAGAGGTGTTCGGGAACTGGCTCGGCCTGTCCCGGGATGAGATCGATGCGCTGCGGCGCGCCAACGTTATCTGAGGCTGATATGAAGACCAGCACGATCGGAATTACAGGGTACGGCCAGACGGCCTACGAGAAACGGACGACCCGGACGTTGTTCTCGTTCTTGTCAGAGGCCGGGAAGAACGCGCTCGACTCCGCCGGGCTTACCTTCAAGGACGTCGATGGCCTCGCTATCTCCTCCTTTGAGTTGCACCCCGACAATGCGGTGACGGCAGCCGAGCAACTCGGCTTGTCCGTGTCGTGGGCCTATCTCGGGACAGCGGGCAGCGCCGGTCCGGTAGCCGGCGTGATCAATGCCATGCACGCCATCGAGACTGGCCAGGCGACGACCGTGTTGTGCATCGCGGGTGACAACTATGACGTCGGGGGTCACTTCAAGCTCATGGACAACTTCAGCCGTGGTCTCCGGAACTATGGCACGCCCCTGGGATTTGGCGGCGCGAATGGCCTGTTCGGGATCATCCAGCGCAAGCACATGGAAACCTACGGCACCCGCCGAGAGGACCTCGGGCGCATCTCGGTCGACCAGCGGCGGAGTGCACAGCGCAACGAGCATGCTCTCCTACGTGGGCCGTTGACGATCGAGGATTACCTGAATGCCCGCATCATTGCGGATCCTATCCGTCTCTATGACTGCGTGCTTCCCTGTGCCGGGGCGGAGGCAGTCGTGGTGACGACCCTGGATCGTGCCCAGCCGGGCAAGGGCGTGCGGATCCTTTCGGGATTCGAGAGGCACAATCACCCCCCAATGGAGATTGCTCCGCTGCGGGGTGGGTGGGAGACATTCGCCGGCAAGCTCTTCGCGAAGGCCGGGTACGGTCCGGAAGACATGGATTTTGTCCAGGCCTATGACGACTACCCGATCATGGTTGCCATTCAGCTCGAGGATCTCGGGTTCTGCAGGAAGGGCGAGGTGAGCGAGTTCCTGGCTCGAAACACCTTCGCTTGGGACGGAACGCTGCCGCTCAACACGGGTGGCGGACAGCTCTCGTGCGGTCAGGCCGGCATCGCCGGTGGGCTCCTAAGCGTCACAGAGGCCGTGCGCCAGTTGCGTGGCGAAGGTGGCGACAGGCAGGTCGCCAATGCGCGGCGTGGCGTCGTCGCAGGATACGGCATGGTAGGCTACGGCCACGGTCTTTCCGCAAGCAGCATCATCCTTGAGGCAGTGCAATGAGTGAAACCCTAGATTATCCGCGTCCCGTTGAGGACGAGGACAACCGTCCGCTCCTGGAGGCTTGGCGTGAGGGCAAGCTGATGCTCCAGCAGAGCGTGTCCGGCGGCCGTTCGTTCTTCTATCCGCGGTCTATTTGCCCCTATACCGGATCGACCGACCTCGTCTGGAGGGAAGCATCGGGACGTGGCCGTATCGTATCGTTCTCGATCGTCATGCGCCCCAATCATCCATCCTTCAACAATGAAGTACCCATCGTCCTGGCCGAAATTGGGCTTGAGGAAGGCGCCAGTCTGTTGGCCCGCATCATTACGAGTGACGCAGGCTCGGTAGAGAGTGGCGCCGCCGTCGAGCTCATGCCGATGCCCGAGGCTGCACGATACCCGCTGCCGACATTTCGATTGGCAGCCTAAGCACTCTTCAGATCCTTCGAGAGCCAAGCCATGCGCCATTTCACCAACAGCGAGATCATCGCGAATCTTGACTGGCAGCCGCTGGTCGACGCTCTCCGGGAGGGATTTCGCCGCGGGGCCCATAGTCCTCCGCGGCCTCACTACACCGTCTCGGTGCCGGACGCCCGCGACGCGACCTTGCTGCTGATGCCCGCATGGAGTGAAGGTCGCTATATTGGCCTCAAAACAGCAACGGTCTTCCCGGACAATGCGCGCGTCGGCCTTCCGGCCGTCACATCCTACTACATGCTCATGAGCGCCAAGGACGGGCAGTTGATCGCGACCCTTGACGGAAGCGAACTGACGGCCCGGCGGACCGCGGCCGCTTCCGCCTTGGCCTCCAGTTATCTCTCAAGGCCAGATTCATCCCGACTCCTCATTGTGGGTACCGGCAAGCTCAGCCCAAATCTTGCTGCGGCTCACGCCGCCGTGAGGCCAATCGAGGAAATTGCCGTATGGGGACGCGACCGGAGCAAGGCGGAGGCGGTCGTCGCTCAACTGGCCGAGCAGGGAATCAAAGCGGACGTCGCGAACGATCTCGAGCAGGAGGTGCGCAGGGCGGATATCGTTTCATGCGGTACTCTCTCAATGGAACCGCTCATTCGCGGCGCCTGGTTGGTGCCGGGTACTCACCTCGATCTTGTCGGGGCATTCACGCCGACGATGCGAGAGGCAGACGATGATGCGCTCCGTCGGGCGCGTGTCTTCCTGGACACGCGGGCGGGTGCCATGCTCGAAGCAGGGGAGATCGTTCAGGCCTTGGCTAGCGGAGCCCTGCGAAGGGAGAATATTCGAGGCGACCTCTTCGACCTGACGCGAGGCGATGTCCAAGGGCGATCAGGAAAGGACGAGATCACGCTTTTCAAGTCTGTCGGATGCTCGCTGGAGGATCTTGTCGCGGCCGAACTGTGCTTTGTCCGCAGTGCCGGACGCTGACGTTCACTTCGGAGACCTCCTTTGCAGCCGCGACGCCTTGAAGAGCTTGCGGCAAAGCATCTGGATCGGGCCGCTTCGCGTTCCGGTAGGCCAACTTCGGCTCGGTGACGCCGACCGTCAAAGCGCCAAGCATACTCCTCAATCGCGCAGCACACCTGATCCCACCGACGTTCCGCCATTCCGGCCTCGAACTTTGATGTAGGTCTCATCAATTGGCCACCTGCCGGTGACAGTCCCCTTGCCCGAATTGAACCTCTCCAACAGATCGGGGGTATCGGATAATCCATCTGCGGATCGTTGTATGGTCGACTCGGATGCCGCGCTCGGTCATCACCTCCCCAAGATCGCGCGGCTCAGGCTGTATGCCATGGATGCGGGGCGGGAGGCCGACCGAAGCCTGCAGAGACACCGCAGTGAACCTGCCATGGATTGTGGTTTGGACGCGGCCACCTCTAGGACCTAGGCAATAAGGTCAGGCTTCCGGGGAACGTCAATAAGAGCGTAGCGGTACAACGGCCGCCGCATGAATGGCGTCTGCGACAGGCGGCGAGGAGAACCACGACGGCCAAGTTCATTCATGTGATGATCAGGGTCGCGGACGAAAACCGGTCGAAGGCCTTTTACGAGAAGGCGTTCGGCTTCAAGGAGGCGGCGCGCTTCCCGTTCGAAACCTTCACTCTGGTCTATCTCCTCGACGAGGAGAGTGGGACCGAACTGGAGTTGACGATCAATCACGATCGCGAGGAGCCTTATGCCCATGGCGATGGATACGGCCACATCGCCATGGTTGTTGACGATCTGGAAGCCGAACACAAACGGCATACGGAACTCGGGTACGATCCGACGGCTGTCAAAGAGTTCTTCCGTGACGGTGCGTTGATGGCGAAGTTCTTCTTCGTGCAGGGTCCCGACGGCTACAAGATCGAGGTTCTGCAAAGGCACGGGCGATACCAGTAGCCTCCGCGTCGGCCGTATGCCCGTTGCCCCGCCCTAGCTACGGGAGTGCCATCCCCTCCGTCGGAACCAGGACCTTTTCTCAGTCCCGATATCCTGGTTCCTCGACATCCAGTGTGCGTCTGATTGAGGCCAAGTGCAGTCGGGCAGATTCTGGATCACCCTCCCGCATCTGACGATAAGCCGCCTCCGCAATCGCCGGATCAACCGGAAGGACCTTGCGCCCGGTCGCTAGCGCCAGGCACTGAGCCTGGCACGCGCGTTCAAGATAATAGAGGTCATCCCATGCCTCTGCAATGCTCGGTCCCAGCACCATGACACCGTGATGCTTCATGAACACGATGTCCGCATCACCAATCGCTCCCGCGATGCGGTCGCCCTCTCGCTCATCCAAAGCAAGCCCGTTGTAGTTCGTGTCGACGGCAGTGCGGCCATAGAACTTCAGAGCTGTCTGCCCGGCGAAGATGAGGGGATACCCCTCGGTCATGGCAAGGGCGGTCGCATAGGGCATGTGGGTGTGAAACGCTACCCGGGCGCGTGGGATCCTCTGATGGATCCGAGCATGGATGTAGAAGGCCGTAGCCTCAGGCTGGCCTTCACCGGACACCACATTACCGTGGAAGTCGCAAATCAGCAGCCTGGAGGCCGTCAGCTCCCGAAAGGCGTAACCGTAAGGGTTGACGATGAAGAGGTCATCATAACCCGGCACCAGCGCCGAGAAGTGGTTGCAGATTCCTTCCTCCAGACCGTACCGGGCTGCCATGCGGAAGCAGGCGGCAAGATCCGCCCTGGCCTGCCAAACGGCGTCGGAGTTGAGGTCGGGCTGGTTGGGACCGGCAGGAGCGCCAGAAGAGGTGCTGGCAGGCACGAACGAATGGGCCATTGGGAACTCCGAAGATCAAGACGAAGGCAGGATCCGTGACAATTCCGACGAGTGCAACCGTTACCGGATGATTACGGGGCGAAAGCTGCGCGAATTGGTGAACTCATCTTGCGCGTGGAGCTGAACGGCCACGCGGTCATTGTCCTGGTCGAGGGCCACCTATCCTCGCTCCGGCCCCTTACGGCCACAGCAGAGGAAGGAATGACAATGGCTACGAACACGGACGGCACTTCACGGTACGAGCGAGCCCGCTTTTCGAGCTCTGGAGCATAGCACTCCACCCAGCGAAAGATCGTGCTTGGATCGATGCTGACATCGCGCTCCGACATCATCTCAGCCGGATTACGGGAGCTGATCAGGTACTTGCTGGAACATCGCACGCACAGCAGGATGATCTCGATCGGAAAGCGGTGGCGCTCGAACAGTGACAACGGGACGGGTCCCCAATTCGCCGCCCGTTCCGAGCACGCCACGCTCAACGCAACGGAGCCTTGAGCCTCGCTACAGGCCCAAGTCTTGCTTCGTTCGCAACGGCTCAGCTTGTCCCCTGCACGGTAGCGACAATATGTTCTCATTTTGTTCTTTATTTCGCCACGCAATTCCTTAGAGTGGAGCTCTTCTGTTAAGGACTGGATTCGGGATGAGCATGGATAAGACAAAGGCGATTGAGACCGCCGTCAGCCAGATTGAACGGGCTTTCGGCAAGGGCGCCATCATGCGTTTAGGCGGCGATCAGGTTGTCGAAGTTGATACGGTCTCTACCGGGTCGCTGGGGCTCGACATCGCACTCGGCGTCGGCGGTCTGCCGCGCGGCCGGATCATCGAGGTCTACGGCCCGGAGTCCTCGGGTAAGACAACGCTTGCGCTCCAGACCATTGCCGAGGCTCAGAAGAAGGGTGGCATCTGTGGCTTCATCGACGCCGAACATGCTCTTGACCCCGTCTATGCCCGCAAGCTCGGTGTAAACCTGGACGATCTCCTCGTCTCCCAGCCAGACAACGGCGAACAGGCGCTCGAGATTGCCGATACGCTCGTGCGCTCAAGCTCGGTGGATATCCTCGTCATCGACTCTGTTGCCGCTCTCACGCCGAAGGCCGAGATCGAGGGCGAAATGGGCGAGAGCCGTCCGGGTCTTCAGGCGCGCCTGATGAGCCAGGCCCTGCGCAAACTCACCGGTTCGATCAGCCGCACTAAGACCATGGTGATCTTCATCAATCAGATCCGCATGAAGATCGGCGTCATGTACGGCAGCCCTGAGACCACCACAGGCGGCAATGCGCTGAAGTTCTATGCCTCGGTGCGCCTCGACATCCGCCGCACTTCAACCTTGAAGGACCGGGATGAGCCGATTGGCAACCAAGTTCGCGTGAAGGTGGTCAAGAACAAGGTTGCGCCGCCGTTCAAGCAGGTCGAGTTCGACATCATGTTCGGCGAGGGTATCTCAAAGATGGGCGAGCTGATTGACCTGGGGGTGAAGGCCAACGTCGTCGAGAAATCCGGCGCCTGGTTCTCCTATGACAGCCAGCGCCTCGGCCAAGGCCGTGAGAACGCCAAGGCTTTCCTGAAGGACAATCCCGAGATCGCGGCCGAGATCGAAGGCAAGATCCGCCAGAACTCCGGTCTCCTGGTTGCGGACCTGCAGGGGAACGATGACACCGGCCCATCGGAAGACGTAGCCTAGCGCATCGTGCGAGAAAGTGGCTCCGGTTTTTTGCAGGAACGATGCGCTCTTTCCATTCCAGGAAGGGAGCATCGGACCCAAAGGTGGGTTCCACTTCCCGCGTCCGATGCTCTGGCTTGCGAGGCTGAACGCCGGATCCACTTCGCCTGGTAGGCGCTGCCTCGTCCGGGGCAAATTGGAAAGGCCGCCGGTTAGGCGGCCTTTCCATCATGCGAAGGGATGACGGGGCAGACGCCGGCGAAGTGGCCTGAATATCGATGAGGTGTTGAGTGCCAGACAACGCGGACTGTCCGATCCCGAAGAGAGTCGAAGCGACTTTGAAGCCACACCTGTCCCAATCGTTCTTCACCCTTGATCCCGTCACGGCTGCACGTGATCTGATCGGGGCGACGCTCCTCGTTGACGGAATTGGCGGCCTGATCGTCGAGACCGAAGCATACGCCAGCGACGATCCTTCGTCGCACAGCTTCCGGGGGCCGACGCCTCGCAATGCGCCGATGTTTGGGCCCGCCGGCCACGCCTATGTGTACCGTTCGTACGGCATTCACTGGTGCCTGAATTTCGTCTGCCAGCCAGGAAGCGCAGTCTTGGTCAGAGCTTTGGAGCCAACCGCCGGCATCGAGACCATGAAGGTCCGACGGGGTGTTTCTGACCTCCGGCTTCTCTGCTCGGGCCCAGGGCGACTTTGCCGAGCCCTGAACGTGACGGGCGCTCATAACGAGATGCCTTTAGACGGGCCACCGTTTCAGATCTTCCCGCGAAAGAGCCCGGTCGAGGTTGCCGTAGGACAAAGGGTCGGGATTACCCGTGCCATCGAACGGCCCTGGCGATTTGTTCATGCGGGCTCACGTTTTGTTAGTCGCAAGATATGATCGCAGCCTGTGTTGAGGGAGGGGCCCTGGTGTGACGAGGCTGCTGGTCATGCCTTGCGCACGCTGAACTCAGATCACTCGTGCGGCGAGAGCTTGGGCATTCTGGAGAAGGCTTTGCACGCGGTGCCGCCGCGCTGAGCGAAGGAACGCATCAGCCGCGCAAGGGCATCCGTAGTCCTCCAGCATCGCAGCCATAAGGGCTAAATCCTCCGCAAGACAAGCCTCTTCAAGGGCGTGGTTCTCAAGGGCGCCGGCATATCCGCGAGGTGTTGGACGCGACGCGCGCGAGTCGTTCATCGGCAGGCTCTCAGAGTGGGAAGGGGCTTGCTGCAAGTGTGATCGGCACAGGCTAATTGCAAGACCGCGAGGTCCCCCACGAAACCATAAGGTCCTCGGTATCATAGCGTCCTGCCTGGGCAGGCGGACCGGGCCGACCGGCACATCCTAAATTGCCCGCGTTTCCGGGTTGCCTCGGACCATGGGTAACCGTGCTCTTAGGTCCATGCTACCATCGGTTGTCAGGACAGCTGGAGTCGCGTTCGTTGTCGGTGCGGGCGGGGCTTGAGGCCGTGGGGCGGGGGATGGGATTTGGAGGAGCCCGAGATGGCGCTGGCATGTGTCCAAGTCTTGGCCCTCGATGGGCACACCGGCTTCGACAACCCGTACGAGGTCGGCTCCTTCGCGGTTCGGGCGGCGACGGCGAAGCCCGTCACCCGGGCCCTGCAGCAGATGGCGGGAGGCGGTCATCGGCGCGTGCGTCTCAACCATCAGGCGTCTGCGCTGTCTACCCTCTGCAACTTGCAAGGCTGGCAGAGGCGCGGAAGGAACGCCGATTATCATCCTTTGGGATTGTCACACGAACGGCTGGTCGTCGGAGAACGATGGCCGGTAGGACCAGGACGCCTTCGAATCCATTCAGCAGGACGGGTTGGGATGGCAGGACAGCATCAAGGCGGCCTTGCGGAAGGCGGCTGGTAAGTCAGGAAATGTCTCATGAACTTTACAACTCCTCCCCACGGCTGGGCGTCATTAACCGCGCTGGTCTTGATAGGCGCCAGCACTGGAGCGGCTGCCAAAGATCCTAAACCTGTTCATTACACCTGTGTGGATGGCACAAAGCTCCAAGCCAGGTTCTCGCCTCCAAGCAGCTCGATGGGATCGGTGAAACTGGTTTATGCTGGATCCTCAACCGAAATGACGCTGCCGCAGGCTCTCTCTGCGGATGGGGCGCGCTATACGCAAGGCGACGTAGAGTTCTGGATCAAAGGCAAGGAAGCAACTCTGACCCGGGCGGGCAAGTCGACGACCTGCCGGACCGGCGACTAAGCGACACCCTGCGATATGCCGTCCCAATGGCTGCCTGAAGGTGGGGAGCCACGGGCAGAAGCCCCGCGATGAAGGTCACGGCAATGAGAGTTTTCGTCAGAGGCAGCGGGCTCCCCAGCAGGGGAACGACGCCCAACAGATACAAACCCGTAAGGGCGGTGTTCAGAGCCGAAATCCGCACCTGCGCGAACACGACGCTGCGGAAGGCCTCACCGAGCAGGCGCGCCCGCTCCCGTAACGCTTGTGCCAGGGGACCGGGCGCGGTCTCGCCGGCCTCGTGGCTGACCGCGATCATGGCCCCGATGACCATGCCGACAATGATGTGGACCAGGGCCCACCAGACGTCCTGGCCCACCAGCCGGAGCTGACCTGCGTTCTCACGCAGCCAAGCCGAGGCGGCACCCTTCAGCTCCCGAGGATCGGCCGGAACATAGAGCCTTTTCCATGAACTTCGGTTCACGGAAAAGGCATTTGTTGTTTGAGAAAGACGCCTTTTCTTCGCAAAACCGGCATCCACTTTTGCGGAAAAGGCTCTAGCTGCTGAGCCAGTCGGGCAGAAGGGGACGGGCGATGCCAGTCCTGTCGCTCACTGCCGGATCTCCTTCAAGTTCGGACCGAACCGAAACAAATCCTGGGATCTCAGCCGGCGACGCCTGATCCTCCCCCATTTGGGGGAAGGACGAGGCACTTGGCTCGCGTTAGGGTGGTGAATCTGTTCGTGATGGGGATGGGGTCTGCTCTGGGGGAACCATGAAGCCGGACGAAGCCTTCTCCGACCTGGTCGGTCACGTATACGACTGTGCCCTCGACAGGAGCCTGTGGCCCGCGGTCCTTAGGAAAATCGCAGAGGCGCTCGGCGGCACAATGGCCGACCTGATGGTCTCTCATCCGCTTGAGAGGACTCAAAAACTCGCCGCGCACTACAACTGGCCGGAGGATATGATGACCCTTGCGGTCGTCAACGCCGCGATCAACCCTGGTCTTCCGCTTGGTCTGACAGCACCGCTGGGCCAGGTGGTTTGCAGCACGCGAGACGTCGACATCGAGGCGTTCCATCGCAGCCGCTACTGGCAGGCTTGCTATGCAGGCAGGGGGCTGTACGATTATGTCGTCACTCCGATCACGCGAACGGTCACGACCTTCGCGACATGGGGAGTCATTGGCAGCGAGGCCAAGGGCGCCTTCACGGATGAAGACATCGAACTGGCACGCATGCTCTCGCCGCACATCAAGCGCTCAGTCGAGATTTCCGGGGCCATCGGACAGCAGAGGATCGAGACCGGCACGTTGCGGGCTGCCCTTGAGGCGCTGGCCACGCCTGCCCTGATCATCGAGCCCGACGGCACCATCCTGTTCGGCAACCACGCGGCTGACGCGGAGCTTGCCACCCGGCAGGTCTTCCGGGAGCACAAGGGGCGTCTCGTTGCGGTGACGCCAGAGTCGCTGAAGTTCATGGCGGCACTGTCGTCTCCTGCCAGCCGTCTGTCTCAGAAGGGGCTGGATGCCTTGTTGGTGGATGCGACCGGGCGGATGCTCCATGTGACCTGGGCTGAACTGGAGCAGGCAGGAGAGGAGGTCGGCAGCCCACTTCTCCTGCTGCTACGCGAACCGGAGGCGGTGCTCACAACGCCTTTGTCGAGTGCCGCCGCCTTGTTCCATCTCACCACGGCCGAGATCCAGGTGCTCGGCCAGGTTCTTCAGGGCCACGCGCTCGCTGATGTGGCCGACATCCTGGGACTCGCCCGCTCGACGGTGAAGACCCACTTGGATGCGATCTATCGCAAGACCCAGACCAACCGACAGGCGGAACTGGTCTCCCACATCATGAGTTTGGCATCGCCTCTCAAGCGGTAAACCACATTCCACAAGGCGGCTTGACCCGATCTCCTGGGGCCGTTGGACATCGAGGTGGATCCCCCAATTCGCGACACAACCGGCCGGGCGTCGAAAGGGTGGAGTGGCTGCCGCCGGTCGCACATCCACCGAATGGTGGATGTGCGCCACGCAGCGACCGTTTAAAGCATCGGACGTGAAAAGTGGATTCCACTTTTGGGGTTGAATCCGATGCTTCCGTCTTGGAGAGAGCGCATCGTTTGAGCGAAAAACCGGGGTCACTTTTTCGCACGAGGCGCTGAGCTTCGCTGGAACCAGGGTCGGACGGGCGTGAACTGGCTCGGGGATAAATCGAGGCCGGTCCGCCACGTGGAGTTCGTCGCGCGATGATTGGCCCAGCGCTCTCCGGAGTGCCCGTCATAGGGACGGATCGGGGGATTTCATGACACTTGCAGTAGCTGTGCGAGGCGGAAACACCGGCAGGGGTGCGGTCGCGGCGGCCATCGCCTTGATGCTGACGCTGATGCCCGTCGCCGCCGAGTACCGGGCCTATCCGACCGCGAAATCGAGCCCGGACCTTCAAGCCGCTGCCGAGCGGTCCGAGGTGCAGATCGGCATGGTTCCCGACGAAGGCGCGGCATCGTTCTTCACAACGCCCAATTCCTTCGACGATGTGATCGAATTCCATCTGCGCCATGGGCGCGAATATCCGATGCCGCCCATGCCTGGCCTGGACGATCACGGCCGCGACCGCGGCTTGGCGGCCGAGATCACGTTCGGTGCACAGGGACCGGAAGCGAAGCCGACCGGGATGCGAGTCAGGCAGGCCTTCATCATCTTCGGTGGCGCGACAGATATCACGGAATCGCGGGATTGGCTTACCATTATCCGGCCCATTCACCGGCACGAGCACACTCAACGGCGTGAGCTGGGCCTTCAGGCCGATCAGGACGGAGAGCGTGATGGCCATCGTGCGGATGCAGAAGCCACAGAGTAGCGGCGCCGGTTACCGGGCCCCATTCTCCACTCTGCCTGCAAGATCAGATCCAGCTGGTCGTGCCTCCTTCGCATGAGCTCTGAATTGGAGGCTTGCCTCCAATTCAGACGCCACCTCGATCAGGTAACTGTCCTCGAACCACCGGCCGACGAGCTGTAAGCCGATTGGCAGTCCGTCCCGTGTGAGGCCGCAGGGCAAAGAGATGGCCGGATGTCCCGTCAGATTGAACGGGAACGTATAAGGATACCACGCTCCCCGGATCGTGCCGGCGTCGCGACGGGCAATCTCGATCCGCCCCAAGGGATCGAGATCAACGGGAAGTGGCGGGGCTGAGAGCGTCGGCGAGGCAATTATGTCAAAGCGGGACAGGATATCCTGGATCTGGAGAAAGCAATTTGTCCTGGCGAACTGAGCCTCATGCAAGTCCACGGCACCATAGGTATGCCCTGCCTCCATGGTCGCCAGCAACGTTGGGTCGAGCTTTTCCGGTGAGCGAGCGGCATGAGGACCCAGCCGTGCCAACAGGAGCGATCGCAGAAGCAAGAGGAAGTGTGGCTCCATGGAGACGAGATCGAGCTCAATTGGCTCGACAATCATGCCGAGAGCCTCGGCCTGCTTCATGGCCGTAACGACGGATGCCTCGACTTCCGGATCGAGGATGTTGCCGCAGCGAAGCAAGAAGCCGACCCGCGGGCGCTCGCCTTTACCATGTTCACGCCGTGGCAGGGCTTCAGATTGCCCATACGGGTCGCGCCGATCAGGTCCCTTCAGGACATCGAACATGAGCTGCGTTCCGGAGACATCGCGCGCCATGGGCCCGACAAAGGAGTTGGCACCGAACAGATCCGGCGCCTGCAGGTTCGGGATCACGCCGAGCGTCGCCTTCAGCCCCACGATGCCACAGCAGGCTGCCGGAATGCGGATTGATCCGCCCCCATCCGTGCCCAGCGCCAGTGGCCCCATACCGGCCGCAATTGCAACCGCCGCGCCGCCTGACGAGCCGCCGCAGGTGTGATCGTGGCTCCACGGGTTGAGTGTGCGCCCGAAGAAGGGACCCTCGGTGAATGGCTTGTGCCCAAATTCCGGTGTTGTCGTTTTGCCGATCAGGATCGCGCCGGCCGCCCGTGCGCGAGCGACAGCAACGGCGTCGGCGGCTGGTACAGAGTCCGCGAACAGCGCACAGCCCTGCGTGGTAGCCACACCCTCTGTGTTCGTCAGGTCTTTGACCGAAAACGGAATGCCATGGAGCGGACCGAGCGGGGCTCCGCTCATGACAGCGGCCTCAGCCGCTCGCGCCTCCGCTCGTGCGCGATCGGCGCAGATCGCCATGAAGGCATTGAGCTCCCGGCGTTCCTCAATTCGGGCGAGAGCAGCCTCGACCGCCTCGACCGGAGAAACCGCCTTCGTCTGAATTGCAGCGGCGAGATCCCTCGCGGGAAGGTCAGCAATGGTGCTCATAAGGGCTCCTTTTCAGATCATCCAGCGGCCACCGTCGATCAGGAGCGTCTGTCCTGTAACGTAACGGGCCTCCCGACTCGCCAGGAAGGCAACGCAGCCGGCGACATCCTCCGGCTCGGCAATGTACCCTGCCGGCGTTGTGGCTTTGATCTTCTCGATAACGGCGGGCGTCAGCCGATCGTGGGCCCGGGTCCGAACGGCGCCGGGCGCGACCGCGTTGACCGTGACGCCGAAGGGCGCAAGTTCGCGGGCGAGCGATCGTGTGAGCCCGACAATCCCCATCTTGGCGGCCGCATAGTCGGTGAGACCGGCATCGCCCACAAAGGCGGCGTCGCTGGACATGTTGACAATGCGTCCGCCTCGCTCGCGCATAGCCGGCACAACGAGCCGCGACAAGCGCATGGTGGTCAGGAGCGACACCTCGAGCACGAAGCGCCACACGTCCTCCTCCGATTCATGGAAGTGGGCCGCCCGTTCCCGGCCACTCTGGCCGACATTGTTGAACAGGATGTCAACAGGCCCAAAAGCCGCCACGGCGCGCGCATGGAATTCAGTCAGGATAGATGCGTCGGTACAGTCGCCGACCATGACCATGAGGCGGTCGGACGGAAAAGCACCTCGGTACTCGTTGAAGCCATCACCCTCCCGGTCGATGACGGCGACACGTCCGCCCTCGGTCAGGAACCGCTGCGCGGTCGCGGCTCCGATGCCGTGAGCCGCGCCCGTAATGGCAATGGTCTTTCCGGAAAACCGGCCCTGGCTCTCGCCCATCACAGTCTCCTCAATGGAAGGTGCGCCCGCCGTCGACGGCGATCGCCGTGCCGGTGACATAGGATGACTCCCCGCTCGTCAGCCACAGGATTGCCGCGGCGATCTCGTCGGGCGAGGCGACGCGCTGCAGCGCATAGCGGGCGCGGACAGCCTCATAGGCAGCCTGTGGATCGGAAGCATGATCAATGCTCGATCGGAACAGCTCGGTCTCGACCGCGCCCGGACAAACCGTGTTGACCCGGATGCCGAATTCGGCGGCTTCCATGGCCACGGCTTTCGAGGCCATTTGCAAGCCGGCCTTGGACGCGCAATAGGCCGTGCGGTGCTTCAGCGGTGACAGCCCGGCCGCAGAGGATACGTTGACGATCGTACCACCTCCTGCCGCACGCAGGTGGGGAAACGCGGCCTGCATCACGATCACCGGACCGGTCAGATTGACAGCGAGCACGCGGGACCATTCCGTCAGGGTCGTCGCCTCGAGGTCCGCAATGAGGTCGATGCCAGCGGCATTGACCACACCATCAAGCCCGCCAAGGAAATCAACGGCGCTGGTGACCGCAGTTGCAACGGAGGTTCCGTCTGCAACGTCGGCCGTTACGACATGAATCGGCCCCCTCGTCGATATTTGCGCCAACATCGCGAGCGCTGCCTCGTCCCGGTCGAGTGCAACCACGTGGGCCCCTTCCTCGACGAATCGTCGGACCGTGGCGAGCCCAATCCCCTTGGCGCCCCCGGTGACGAGGATGCGCCTCCGGATCAGCAGGCCGCTCATCGCGACGCCTCCGCGCGCGCCTTGATCAGTTTCGGACGCATGTCATCGACCATCTCGTCGCAACGGCCGATCCAGACATTCGGGTGCTTCAGCGCATGCTCGATCAGTCCCTCAAGGACCTTGATGCGCGAGGGCTGACCAATGATCTGCGGGTGCATGCCGATCATCATCATCCGGTCTTCAGCGTAGAGCACGTCGAACTCGCTCCGCCACGCCTCAAGCAGGGCCGAGGGCGCCTGCATCGTGCGACCGGGCAGAACGATCGAGTACTGGAAGAAGGGGGCGTCATCGAGCACCCAGCGGAAGGGCAGCTCAACGATGTCCGTCTCCTTGCCATTGACGGCATGCAGGTACGGCGAGTCGTCGTCGAAGAAATTGGACGAGTAGTCAAATCCGTATTCGACAAGCATCGGCATGGTGATCGGGCTGATTTCGGCAGCCGGTGACCGCCACCCGCGTGGGGCCCTGCCGCTGACCCGCTTGATGGATTGGAAGCCCTTCTCCATCTCCTCGCGCTCCTGCTCGGGGGTCAGCGAAAGGATCCAGGCATGGGAATAGCTGTGATGCGCCAGTTCATGGCCGCGCTTCAAAATCTCCTCGATCAATCCCTCCCGCTGGTCGATCACGAGACCGGGTACGAAGAAGGTTGCCTTAATGCCATAGCGGTCGAGGAGGTCCAGAATACGGCCTGTCCCGACCTTCCAGCCATAAGCCCCCTGCGACATCAGGATGGGACGATTGGCATAGGAGGGATCGCGGGCGGTCCACATCGTCTCGGCATCGAGATCGAAGGTGAGGAAGAGGGGGAAACCCTTGCTGGTCAGCGGCATGATGCGACCTCGTGTCAGACGAAGCGGTGAAAGCCGGCACGACGTTCCGCCAGCAGGAGGACAATTCCAGTTGCGACAATGAGCAGTGTCGAGACCGCTGCGACGCTCGGATCGACGCCCATCTCAACGGACGAGAAGATCAGAACCGGCAGCGTGGTCTGGTTGGCGCCGATCAGGAAGATCGTAACGGGAACATTGTCGAGCGAGGTAATGAAAGCGAAGAGGGCTCCGGCCACGAGGCCTGGTCGGATCAGCGGAAGGGTGACGAGACGGAAAGCCTCAAACCCGCTGGCGCCAAGCACGCGCGCGGCTTCCTCGACCGCGAGGTCGAGGCCGCTCAGACTCGCGAGCGCCGAGCGGACAATGTACGGAACCGTGATCACGACATGGGCGAGGAGAAGTCCAATCAGGCTGCCGCGCAGGCCGGTCAGGCTATAGAACTGCAGCAGTGCGACGCCGATCACGACAGCCGGCAGAACCAGCGGCGCCATGAGAAAGGCGATGATGGCTTCAGAGCCGGGGATCGACTTGCGGAACAGGGCATAAGCGGATGCCACCCCCATCACCAGCGAGATCGCGGTCGAGCCGCAGGCCAGAATCAGGCTCATGCGGATCGCCGAGAGGTAGGTCGGGTCGCTCAGCACCTTGCCGAACCAGGACAGCGTCAGACCTTGCGGCGGGATGGTCAGATACGACGTGGTGGAGAACGCTGCCAGGACCACGACAATGACCGGGATCTGCAGGAACACGATGACGGCAAAGGCGGCGATCGTGACGCCGAGGCCGGGATGGGTCTCTCCGTCTGTGCTCATGCCATGCCTGCCCATCGTTTGGTCAACCGGCTCGACAGCCAGATGATGCCGATGGCCATGATCGTCAACGCAAAGGACAGCGCTGATCCGCTGGGCCAGTCGAGAAGCTGCATATATTCATCATAGATCAGTGTTGCCATGACCTTGTAGGTTGGTCCGCCCAGCATGCGCGGCGTCACGAGAGCGCTGATGGTCAGCACGAAGACAAGGATCGAGCCCGCCAGAATTCCTGGCGCGGACAGAGGCAGTGTTACCGAAGTGAAGACGTGGAGACGGCCTGACCCGAGAGTTGCGGCCGCGGCTTCGACGTCACGCGGAACGTTCCGGATGGCCGCCACAAGCATCAACACCATGAAGGGCAGATAGATGTGGGTCATGCCGATCATGAGACCAGTCAGGTTGAACATCAGCTTGATCGGCGCCGAGATCAGTCCCATCTGGATGAGCAGGTTGTTGACGAGGCCGCGATTGGCCAGAAGCGCGATCCAGCCGAAGGACCGGACTACGAGGTTCAGCATCATCGGAAAGATCACGAGCAGGATCAGTGGCAATCGCCAGCGCTCCGGGCCACGGGCAATGAGGAACGCCAGAGGATATCCTAAAACCAGACAGACGAGGGTCACGGACAAGCCGAGGCCGAGCGTCCGCCAGACCACCTCGCGGTAATACTCGTCAGTGATGATGCGCGTATAGTTTTCCAGCGTCCAGACACCCTTCACCAAGCCTGAACCCGGCATATACTCGCCAAAGCTCGTCGGCAGCAGCATCAGCACAGGGATGAGGAAAAAGCCTGCGAGAACCAACGCCAACGGTGCGATCAGCATCAGGCTTCGCCGGACGGAGATCATATGCCGGCTTCCTCGGATGGCATGGCAAAGACGGAGTCGGCATCAACCGCCAGCATGACTGGCGTATCCGGCGCAAGCGCAGCATTCGGCCCGTGCGACCCTGTCTCGGCAACGAGTTCGATTCCTCCTGAGAGGCGCACGACATACTGGACCCGGGCACCGCTGAAGGAGCGAAGGACGATGGTGCCCTGAAAACCGTCAGATGCACCCGTGTTATTCAGAAGCCGGATTGCCTCCTGGCGGATGACGACATCGACCTTTGCGCCGACAGGTTGGTCGACCGAGGCGGCAGGCAACTCAATGCCGTCACCCAGGCGCAAGACGCCGCCCTTTCCTTGTCGGGACGCGATGGTTCCGGCAAGCCGGTTTGGCTTGCCGATGAAGCTGGCGACGAAGCCGGTCGCCGGCCGGTGATAGATTTCCTCCGGCTTCGCGAATTGCTGCATCACACCTTTAGCCATCACCCCGACGCGGTCGGACATGGACAGCGCCTCGCCCTGATCATGGGTCACGAAGAGCGTGGTGATACCGAGGCCACGCTGCAGGCGCTTGAGCTCGATCTGCATTTCGTCGCGAAGTTGCGCATCGAGGTTGGAGAGAGGTTCGTCGAACAGCAGGACGCGGGGTCGAGGCGCAAGAGCCCTTGCAATTGCGACACGCTGCTGCTGACCGCCTGAAAGCTGGCGTGGGTAACGCTCGCCGAAATTCGCGAGCCGGACCATTGCCAGGGCATCCTTCACGCGCTTGTCGAGTTCCGCACCGGCGACTTTGCGCCTGCGCAGCCCGAATGCAACGTTCTCGTATACAGTGAGATGCGGGAACAGGGCATAGGACTGGAAGACAAGACCGAGCCCGCGCTTGTTCGGCGGCAGTACGGTGATGTCGTCGCTGCCGATCAGAATGCGACCGCGGCTCGGCTGAACGAGGCCCGCCACCATTCTCAGGATTGTGGTCTTGCCGCAGCCGGACGGACCGAGCAGCGAGACGAACTCGCCCTCGTTGATCGTGAGAGAAATATCACTGACGACTGTGACATCCCCGTAGGATTTGCCCAGCCGCTCGAAGCTCAGCGCACTCATGGAAGTTCCTGCTTGACAGGCGGCCGGTTCAGCGCGCCACCTCACGCTGCCAGCGACGCGTCCATGCGGGCGAGTTCTTCGCAATGACATCGGGATCGATAAACCAGGCCTTTTCCAACGCGTCGCCGTAGGGCACGATCTTCTTGAGCTTGTCGGAGAGCTGAACCTTGGTGTTCACCGACCCGATATAGGCCCGCTCGGAAAAGCAGCCTTGCCCTTCCGCTGAAAGGATTTGGTCGAGGAACTTGTGTGCCAGTTCCGACTTTCCAGTGCCCTTCGGAATGATCACGGCCGGTAGAATGCCGACGGCGCCTTCCTTCGGATAGGCAACCGCGAGCGAAAGACCTTTGTCCATGGCAACGCCGGCGCGATCCGGATACCAGGGTGCGATCGCGATCTCCTCCCGCTCGAAGAGCGAGATCAACTGGTCCGCCTGGGTGTAGAGCACCGCCGAACCCTTGGCGATGGGCTTGATGGCCTCAATACCCGGATCGACATTGTCAAGCGTACCCCCCTTGAGCTTGTTCAAGGCCAGGAAATAGTGCAGGCCTGCGGTGCCGCTGATATCGCCGATGGCGTATTTGCCGGCATAGGCCGGGTCGGCAAGATCCAACCAGGAGGTCGGAGGTGTCTTGACCAGCTTGGGATTGTAGACGAGCGCGGTCGCGCTCACCATGGCGACGACGTAGCTGTCATCCTTCCCCCATGCGTTCGGAATGACGTCGCCTGCGTTCTTCAGCTTCGACCGGTCGATGCGCTCGTTGAGGTTTTCACTATGTGTCTGGGCCGCCAGGGAGTTGTCGATATAAACGATGTCCATGTCGGACTTGCCGCCGGTAGCCCGGAGCGCTGCGGCGAACTGCGAGGAATTACCGAGCTTTAGGGACACGGTTGCGCCGGTGGCCTTCTCGAAAGCCGCGACGTGGCAGGCCTTGACGTTATCGGCGAAGGATCCGCCGAACGCTCCCACCACCAACTCTTCGGCCTGGGCGGTGACGGACAGGCCGGCGATCAAAAGGGCGGCCGTCGTGTAGCGAAGACAATGGCTCATAGTTGCAGCTCCCGTCTGGTTGCGGAGCACGAACCAGTTCCTCTGGCCTCGTGCCGCGAAGGCGAGGCCTCCGCTTGACCCTTGGGAAGGACCATTGCACGGGTCGATTTGTCTTTCAAGAAAGATAATTGAAAGATATATTGCATCTTCTGGCTGCCGGTGGCCTGCCGTGCAGCGCGCCTGTCCGTCGGACAGGCTCGACCTGGAGGATGAGTATGGGCAATGGTGCGCTGCGATCTGCCGCGACCGAAGAGACCGGCGCGCTGGTGGAGCGAGACCGCATCGGTTCCGGCATGCAGCGGTGGCGCCGAGAGTTCTCGGACGTGGATTGCTCCGGCAAGGCCGTCGTCGGCCGCCTGCTGCATCTCCATGAGATCTTCTTGACCGAAATCAACCGTACACTCGCGAAGCATCGGCTAAAGTATCCCGCATTCGCCGTGCTGGCGACGCTTCGGGTGGAAGGGGCGCCGTATCAAATGTCGCCGAAGCAGTTGCTCGACTCGCTGATCCTGACCTCGGGCGGGTTGTCGAACCTGCTCCGGAAGCTGGAGAAGGCCGGCCATATTCGCCGCATGGCTGATGACATGGACGGGCGAGGGGTCATCGTCGAGCTCACCGGGCAGGGACGCCGGCTGGTCGAGCCTGCGATGCGTGACCATGCCGAAACCGAGCGAAGGCTCGTCGCGGCACTGTCAAAGGAAGAGCAGCGTGTCGTCGCGTCCGCCCTGGGACGGATGATGATCAAATAGATCGTGGCGGATGCTTCCGACGAATTTCGGCAGATACCGGTATCTGTCCGAGGAGGCTCTGTTGCAGGACCTTAGACATGTCACGGCAATCCTCGAGCATCGAACGCGAAAGCTGGAGCCGGTTTTGCGGGAAAAGAGGCTCGAGACCAAAGACTTTCGGCCTCAATGGCCTTGTTGAGGTGTTCGAGGTCCGGTGCTCCACGTCATGTGCCAACTCAATCGTGGGCGGCCTCGGCCCAGAACTGCAAGCTGCGGGGATTGACCGGCGCGCCCGCTCTATCGTGGAGGGTCAGGATGTCCCGGTGAAAGGCTTGCGCCGTGTCCGGACCCACGAGCAGTCTCAGGCTGCGAATGATGCGGGTGATCCGCAGGTGATTGTGGTCCTGCCCTGTGAGCCACCAGCGCGTCCGGCTGTAAAACTGCAGCATCCGTTCCGCTGCACGCCTGAGGGTCTCCACAGCCCGGGGGTCGACCTTGATGGCGTCGATCTCGGCCTTCGTCAGAACGGGTGCATTCGGTTGGGCGATGCTGCGGGTGGGCAGGGGAAACAGCCACTGGATGTAGTCATGGACCTCTTCCAGTGTCTCGTCGGGCAGGAGGAGCACATCACCCGCGCACCGCCCACGGCTGTCGCGTCCATCGCCGGTTAAGTAAGCATGCAGCGGGCCTGAAGACGGGACCGGCATCTGTTCGCTCCTTTCTTTCGTCACGGCTCTGTGAAGGGTGACGGCACTCCAGCAATGAGAGCAGGACGGCATCACCCCCATCTGGCGGCCTCATGGCCGCGCTGTCTGGGTTTTGGACTGGCCGATGCCGATCTAGCCTCAGTGATGAACTGTGCGCCTCTTGTGATACGTGCGATGCCGTTGGACGCTGCCGGTGTTCTGTGGGATTCCAAGCACGCCCTTCACACCGCCGACGATGCCGCCCGCCACGCCTCCAACCGCCCCGCCGACGGCCCCGCCCACTGGACCGGCCGCACGGTGACCGACAGCTGCCCCCTGCTGGGCTCCACGGACAACTCCCTGCGCATGACCGGCACCCGGCAGAGCAAGAACGGCGAGGCTGATCGCGGAAAGTAGAACGGATGCTTTCATCAGGGTTGCTCCTCTTTGCGAAGAGATCAAACCCAAGCCTCGCGGGAGGTTCCTTGCCTGGCCCATGTCTGATCGTAACGCCGGTAAAAACCCTGTCCGACGATGAGGTGCCGGCCCTTCTTGAGCCAAGGCGGGCTCACCTCCGGGAGCGCATAGCCAAGCCGATAGGCCATCCGGCGTTCAATTGGAGGGTCCTGGGTTCGAGGCCCAGCGCGCTCACCAATAATTTCAAAGGGTTACCGGAAACTTCGCTTTGAACCGTTTTCTCCCAGGTAGCCAATGGTCGGCCACACGATCTCTCTGGCGGCTTGTTATCCTCGGCATACGACCGCGGCCTAAAGGCTGATCGGCCGCTGTACAGGATCGGGTTTGACATCGAACCCACATCCGATGAAGTCAGTCTACGTTTGGAGCATCTTTTCCCGCGAAGCCGATCCCCACTTTTGCGTTCGATGCTCCAGGCTGGTCTTGCTACCATCATCCGGTTAGCATGGCCCGACTCATCCGAGCAGGCGAGGGCGGTACGTATGGGGCACGACCATCACCACGATCATGACGACCACAGCCATCTCTCGGAGATCGAGCTGCGGGTGCGCGCACTCGAGTCCATCCTGGTCGAGAAAGGCTATGTTGATCCTGCGGCCATTGACGTACTGATCGAGACCTATGAGGTTAAGGTTGGACCCCGCAATGGCGCCAAGGTGGTGGCCAAGGCCTGGTCCGATCCGACGTACCGGGAGTGGCTCCGAACCGACGCGACAGCCGCGATCGCGTCCTTAGGCTTCGTCGGACGCCAGGGCGAGCACATGGTGGCACTCGAGAACACGCCCGAGCAGCACAACATGGTGGTGTGCACCCTCTGCTCCTGCTATCCCTGGCCGGTGCTCGGCCTTCCCCCCGTCTGGTATAAGTCCGCACCCTACCGCTCTCGGGCTGTCCTTGATCCTCGCGCGGTTCTCGCCGAGTTTGGGGTCGACTTGCCGGAGACCACCCGTGTCCGTGTCTGGGACTCGACCGCAGAGGTCAGGTACCTCGTGATCCCGATCCGTCCCGAAGGCACGGAGGGCATGAGCGAGGAGGCATTGGCCGAACTCGTCACCCGCGACTCCATGATCGGCACCGGCCTTGCTCTGCAGCCGGAGGCCGTTCAATGAATGGCGCTCAAGATCTCGGCGGCATGATGGGCTTTGGCCCGATCCGGATCGAGCAGGACGAGGCAAGGTTCCATGCCGAGTGGGAGCGGCGGGCCTTTGGCCTCACCCTGGCAATGGGGGCGACGGGAAGCTGGAACCTCGATATGAGCCGGCATGCCAGGGAAAGCCTGCCACCACCGGAGTATCTCACCTCGAGCTACTATGAGATCTGGACGAAGGGGGTCGAAAAGCTGGTTGTCGCAACCGGTCTCGTCTCTGCGGAGGAGTTGAAGCGTGGGCGGGCCCTGGCGCAGCCAGCGCCGATCAAGCGGGTGCTCAAGGCGGAGGACGTGCCGGCAGTGTTGGCCCGCGGCGGCCCGGCGGAGCGCTCGATCGGGCAGCCGGCGCGCTTTGCCGTCGGTGACCGGGTCCGCACCCGCACCATGCACCCCCAGGGCCATACCCGCCTGCCGCGTTATGCTCGGGATAAGACGGGCGTCGTCGAGTTGGTGCATGGAGGCCATGTGCTCCCGGATGCAAATGCACATGGCCAAGGCGAGCAGCCGCAATGGCTCTACACAATCAGCTTCTCTGGGCCAGAACTGTGGGGGGAGCAGACGGATCCAACCATCAGCGTCTCGATTGATGCCTGGGAGAGCTACCTTGAGCCTGCATGAAGATATGACCCGCGCGGCCGCGGCGGTTGCGCCGATCCCCCGCGACGAGGATGGCGAGCCTGTCTTCCGCGAGCCGTGGGAGGCCCAGGCCTTCGCAATGACATTGGCCCTGTACGAGCGGGGTCTGTTTACCTGGACGGAATGGGCCGCAGCACTGTCAGCCGCGATCAAGCGCGCCCAAGCGGCGGGGGACTGCGACGACGGTTCGACTTACTATCAGCACTGGCTGGCCGCGATCGAGCAGTTGGTTGGCGACAAAGGCCTTGCAACCGAGCAGGCGCTCGCGGAGCGCCGGGACGCATGGGACCGTGCGGCACACGCGACGCCACATGGGCAGCCGATCTCGCTCGAGAACGATCCGCTTCGCTAATCCAAGAGACACACCATGCATGCATGGCAATGACGCAGGTGGGGCGATGGATGAGCCTTGGGGCGACGCCCAGCTACATCGGGCTTGCCTGGACAGCGCACGGTCACATGGCCACTCGCGCCTTGGTCGGGGTTGGTGTGCCATTCGCGGGAGTCGGTGGGAGGCTCACGCGGCTTCGGTCGACCCCGCACGCTTCGTCACGAACGCCATGATGCCCGCAGCTACCAGCATGGCTGCGCTCGCGCTGAAGGTGCTCTGATAGCCGCTCATGTCGAACAGGAGGCCACCAACGGTCGCGCCCAAGGTGATCGCCAACTGAATGGCGGCTACCATCAGTCCGCCGCCCGCTTCGGCGTCTTCGGGCAAGGTCCGGGTCAGCCAGGTATTCCAGGCTACGGGGGCTGGGGTGCCCACCAAGCCCCACGCCCCGAGCAGGAACGCCGTTCCGGCAAGCCAGTCGCCGAAGGTGATCAGAGCAACGGCAATCGCCGCCATCGAGAGTGGAATGGCGATCATCACGCCATACATCCCGTTCTTCAGGAAGGATCCAATGAAGGTCGTTCCGATGAGGCCGGCGACGCCCAGGAGCAGCAGGATGAGCGACAGGGTCCGAACGTCGACATGGGTCACCATCTCGAGGAACGGCCGCAGGTAGGTGAACAGCGCGAACTGGCCCATGAAAAACAGTGTGATCGCCACCATCCCGGAGGCCACCACGGGCCGGCCGAGCAATCTGAACACGTTTCCCGAGCCCGTCGGCCGCCCAGCGTGCATGGAGGGGAGCGTTGCCAGCAGCCACAACAGCGCGACGGCTGCCAAGGGCACCACGCAGAAGAAGGCTCCCCGCCACCCGATGTACCCGCCAAGAAAGCTCCCGAGAGGCGCCGCAACAATGGAGGACAATGCAGTTCCGCCCTGCAGGATCGCCAGGGCGCGAGGCACACTGTCCTCCGGCACCAGGCGCATGACGGCCGCGGCAGCCATCGACCAGAATCCGCCGATGGCGATGCCAAGGACCGCCCGGCCGAGCATGAGGATCGTGTAGTTCGGCGCAAGAGCCACGATCGTTCCAGAGACGATCAGCGAGAGGGCCAACACGAGCAGGACGGGGCGTCGATCCCATCGGGACGTCAGGCCCGAAATCGACAGGCTCGTGAGGACAGCAAAGATGCCTGAGACGGAGATCGCCTGTCCGGCTTGGCCTTCGGTCATGTGAAGGTCGGCGGCGATCGGGGTCAGCAGGCTGACCGGCATGAACTCGGAGGCCACGAGGACCATGCAGCACAGCGACATGGCAACGACTGCGCCCCATGCCGGAGAGCGGTCCGGGATTATGTCACGGGTCGAAGCGGTTCCGATTGTCATTTATGTCTCGTGATATGTGCTCGCGGTCGCAACATAGGCTGCGCAATTGCCATGGATTAGGTGCTAAGACGCGCATGTCCCTATGAGTGGAGCTCATGAATGGCCCGCGAGAACTTCAACGACCTGATTGCCTTCCTGGCTGTTGCGCGGGAGCGAAGCTTCACGAAGGCAGCGGCACAGCTCGGCGTCTCCCAATCGGCCCTGAGCCACACCGTGCGCGGCCTCGAGGAGCGGTTGGGCGTGCGGCTCCTGACCCGAACCACCCGCAGTGTGGCGCCCACTCAAGCAGGAGAGCGCCTGCTCCGGACGGCAGGCCCCAGGCTGGCCGAGATCGAGGCTGAGTTGGACGGATTGAGCGAGTTCCGGGAGAAGCCAGCCGGCACGATCAGGATCACGGCAGGCGACCATGTCACCGAGACGATCCTCTGGCCGAAGCTCAGAACGTTTCTTCCCGACTACCCTGACATCAAGGTCGAGATTGCCCTCGATGAAACCTTGACGAACATCGTCGAGCAGCGGTTCGACGCGGGCGTTCGCCTCGGCGAGCAGGTTGCCAAGGACATGATCGCGGTACGCATCAGCCCCGACATCCGCTTTGCGGTGGTCGGAGCGCCGTCCTACTTCATGGAGAGACCGCGGCCCAGAACCCCTCAGGACCTCCTCGGCCATACCTGCATCAACCTGCGCCTTCCTACCTATGGCGGGCTTTATGCCTGGGAGTTCGAGCGTGATGGACACGAACTGGCCGTCCGGGTCGAGGGGCAACTCGTGTTCAACGGCATCTTCCAGGTCCTCAAGGCCGCATTGGACGGCTTCGGGCTCGCTCACGTCCCGGAGGACATTGCGTTGCCGCACATCGCCTCCGGACGCCTCGAGCGCGTCCTCGAGGATTGTTGCCCATCATGGACGGGGTACCACCTGTACTACCCGAGCCGTCGGCAGTCCTCCCCGGCCTTCAACCTCGTTGTCGAGGCTCTGCGCCATCGAGGGTGATACATCGTCATCGGCAGCGTGAGAGTGGATTTACCTGAGCGCAAGACAGACTTCCTCGGTTCCCCTGCTTGCGCCGCACGATCTCAGTTGGATTACCCGAATTCAGGTGAGGTCTTCTGCATAGACGGCCGCTGACTGGTTCTCTCCCACCATTGCCGCAGCCCGGATGTCGGCTTGAGCAGAGTTTCGGCGTCTGGGGTCATTGTCAGAAGGGCAAAGATCGGCCCAAGGAAGCAGTCGGCCAGGGTAATCTCTGGCCCGGCGAGGAACTCATTTGCCCCCTTAAGACGCTCGAACTCCGACAGGCAGAGCTGCACAGTGTCCAACGACTCCTGTACGATGCTCTCGTTAGCCTGGGCTCCCTGCATCGGAACGACAAGGCGCTGCCACACCAGCTTACGAATGATCGCCTCGTACGCGTATGAGTCGATGATGCCGATGATCTGATCCATGCGGGCCGCGTGCTTGGGGTCGGATGGCTACAGGGATGGGCCCGAGAATACGCGGTCGATGTACCGCGCGATGGCGATCGATTCATACAGGGAGAAGCCATCCTGCTCGAAGCTTGGCACTTTGGCAAAGGGATGACGGCCGATGTGACTGGCTGCGTGGGCCTCTCCCATCATGATGTTGACCGGCTTTAGTTCGTCGTCGACGCCTTTTCCTCGAGCACGAGCTGAACCGTAGGGGTATAGGTGCTAAAGGACAGGCCATAGATGATCGGGGCTGCCATAATCTCCTCCCAGGTCGGTCAATAATTGGAGAATAGGCTTCTCGACACGTCAATGGGCGCAATGGGATGGGACCGATAGTGAGATGATCAGTGTCGCAGAGCAAACCTACGATACTGGCTCTGCTGCATTCGGTGGGGCAGCTCCTCTCGGATCGAAAGCTCGACATCGATGTCATGAAAAAGCCAAGGTATCCGACCCTGATGGCCCCATGAGCAAAGCCCCGAAGCGCCCCAGCCAACGGAACGACCTCCAACAGCAGGATAATGGGGGTGGTACGCTACGCTCCTCAAAAGCTCCTGGCCGCAAGCCACGAAATGCGCCAAATCGCAGAGCAGAGACCGCTTTGGACACCTCGAGCGCCGAGTTGCCGAGCGGTGCCAGAGATCCAGAAGGAAACATGCCTGCTACCCTCCTGTCAGCACAGGAGGACACTGACGCCAAAGCCCGCAACCTCACGGCCGAGGGCGATCAAATGAGAGAGGGGCAACAAGACCCTGGTAGAGAGATCCGGGACGAACCCAACCAGCACACACAGGGGAGCATGTCCGCGAAGGCCATTGACCGGGAAGATGCCAATCAGACCGGCGAAAGCAATCTGCTCCGCTTCGCCCTTGGCGCAGAGCATGAAGCCGATCAGATTCAGGTGCCAGCCGACCATCGTGCAATCATTCCCGAAGTCAGACAGGAAAGCCATGAGAGTGCTGAAAATCGAGCCTGTCCTGGTCTGGGCAATGAGGCACCACGAGTGGAAGGGGTGGAAACCTCACCTTTCAGAGCCGCGCCGGACCTCGATGGAAGCGCCTCAGGTCATGTAAAAGTCTGGTCTCAGGACACCGCGACGCATCACAGGCAACAGGCTGGTGGATTTGGCGAGCCTGCCAACCCGATCTACATCTTGGCGGCGATTACGCTGGGCCTTCCGGCTCTGGCGCTGATTGCGCTGGTCGGGATGAACCCTGGTGTTCAGGACGGGACCTTCATGACCCTCCTGACATTCCTCGTGATCTCAGCCTTCGTGATTGCCGCCGTATTCGAGATCAAGAGGCTGGCGGATCAACGCTCCAACGTGGATGATCATTAGGTGACCATTGCGCCTGAGGGGCGAGCGTACTCCGGACCGAATTTGATGGCTCAGCGTCGGACGGCCTCGCAAGACACCAGGATGCCGCGTCCCAGCAGCATTTTCTCGACCGATAGCAGCCTCATAGTAACCTGAAATAGAGCCATGCCGCATAGGCGATGCTCACAGGTGGAAAGCAGTGGCGGTTGTAGCTGACGGGCTTGGTCATGCCAGTCTATCTACACAGCTTACCCTCATCCTCGGTTCAATGTGACAACGCTTCCTCATCAAGCCGAGGCAGAAGGCACTGTCTCAGTCATATTGTATCATATATTGTGGCGGCGATTTCACAGCTTCGCTCATGGATTACATATCGGGATAGCCATCCTTGGACTTGGCGGAGACATGGATTGGCTTAATATATAGCGAAACGAGAGCCGAAGCCGCATGGAGTTCCAATAGCCTTAGTGAGGTCCGCCTCCTGTGACGTAGTGGGACATGGTCCTAATGACGAATTCTTCTAACAACTACGGCTCCGTAGACCTGCACCATGCAACAATTGCTGGTGTGGAGATGTTGGGTGAACGCAGAAATATTACGTCTCTATTTTATGACATAGTGAATTCGACAACTCTCTTAAATTTAGTTGATCCAGAAGATTTCCACGAAGCTCAAGTTGTCATTCACAAGCAAATTCAGACTGCAATCGCCGAATTTGGAGGATACGTTGCTCCTACTCAAGGTGACGGCGGGCTTGCGTTCTTTGGATATCCAGCGCCTACTGAGGATGCTGCGTACTGCGCGGTAGCAGCTGCGCTTGCTGCTCTTCAACGTTGCCGAGTCTCGAAAATGACGATACGAGGCCAAGATATTGGCGTCCGATTCGGGATTGCGACTGGCGTCGTCCTTCTAAACCCACCAAGTGCAGAGAACTCAAAGGAAAGTCAATTTGTCGGCTTGGCCCTCAATTTAGCAAGCCGACTACAATCGGAGGCAGAGCCGAATAGCATTGCTGTTGCCGAGTCTACTTACGCCTTGACGAGGTCTGCATTCGAATACGAGTTGATGGGCACAAAAGCCCTGAAAGGGTTCGTCAACCCTCAGCGACTCTGGCGCCCTTTAAGACATCGTGAGACGGATGATCGGTTCTCGACCTATCGAAGCCAAGCAACGCCCTTTGTGTCGCGTCTACATGAGATCGAGCAATGTAGGCGCCTCTGGCGCGAAACGGAAGCTGGAGTCGGGCAAGGTCTTATCATCATTGGCGATCCGGGAGTCGGTAAGTCGCGCCTTTTGGCGGAGGTAAGTAGGGAATTCGAGTCGAATTCATCCCTGGTGCGGCTGTATCAGTGTCAGCCGCGAGGTAACTCCCGTCCACTTCATCCTTTCATTGACCGAGTGCAACGAGAAATTCGAAATCACACACTCGGTGGCCAGTCGGTTACATTGGAAGCCATTGATGTTTACTTCAATACCATCTCACCCGGTTGCAAGCGCGACAGTTTAGAAACCATTGAATTTTTGATCAATCATTCTCCTAACGAGAGGTCCATATCTGAAAAAAACGTAGATCCGCAGCCCGATCCCAACTTTGCGGCACGAGCGACTGATGCGATCCTGGATTTGTTATCCGCTGCCTGTAAGGTCCGTCCGCAAGTGATTGCCATCGAGGATTTTCACTGGGCTGACACACTTACACGTTATGTTGTCGAGCGCCTCATTCAAGACGTAGCAAATCTACCTTTGCTTCTCATCATAACGTCGAGAGATGAAGCCAACCTGTCACATTTTGCGAGTCAAAATATTCTGAAAATAGAACTAGCTCCCCTAGATGGTGCCTCTGTCAAGGAAATGACCTTGCAACTTGGGATCCCAGCAGGAAACGACGCGCTGGTGTCTCAAATCTTTCAGCGCAGCGATGGCGTTCCATTATTCATTGAAGAGTTTGTTCGTTTATTACAAGATCAATTGGGAAATGGCTCTTTGATCGATCCGCGTGCAGCTGAGCGGATCCTCCGCGGTAGTCAGATTACAACCCTCAGTGACCTTTTGGCTGCGCGTCTGGCGGCAGCAGGTCCTGCTCGGCGAGTTGCGCAAGTTGCAAGTATATTTGGTCGTGATTTTGCGCTGCAAAGTCTCATAGCGGTTTGTTTCGGAACAATAGAGGAGGTTCAGCTAACCGGTGCGCTGGAGCAGTTGCGAAAATTCGGTATCGTTGAAGTGTCGAGGTCTGATCCCTCCAACCCGATCTTCTCATTCCGCCATGCGCTTCTACAAGAGGCAGCCTACGACAGCATGTTGAAGGCTGATAGAGTGATTTTGCACGACCGGATCGTTCGAGCATGTCTTGCCGGGCAGTTGGCATCGATGCCGGACGAAATAATGGCTTGGCATTGTGAAAAATCAGGTCGGCATTACCAAGCAGCACAGTTCGCGTTGAACGCGGCCGAAGCTTGTGCCGCACGTTCGGCCCTCCGTGAGGCTGAACAGTTGCTTACATTTGCGGAGGAGCAGCTTAACATCTGTGGTGCAGAACCATCTGTCAGGGATGTCTTGCTTCAAGTTCTAACTTTAAGAGGGACGACTGCGACGGCGATCTACGGCACCGGGTCAGATGAGGCGCGCAGTATCTATGAGAGAGGTATCGCAATCTGTCGTGAAGGGGAGATGAGCAATCCAGAGAAGTGGTTCCCGCTCTATTGGGGGTGGTGGTTCACGTCGCCAGATTTTGATACACGCCAAGGCCGATCGAAGGTTATCGTCGGTGATTTACGAAACTCGCAGAATCCGGAGATAAGGCTACAGAGCCTTCACTGTGCCTGGGCCGCTAACTTTCATTCTGGCGCTCACTTCGTGTGCCTTGAATGCATAGAGCACGGTCTCAAGCTATATGACCCTGAGCGAGCAACTGTCAGCCGCGGTCGGTATGGGGGGCACGACGCAAAGGTTTGCGCACTCGGCGAGCGCGCTCAATCGCTTTGGTTCGTCGGGGAGGTCGATGCTGCGATTGAAAGCGCTCTAGCCGCAGTGAGATGGGCCGACGAAATTTCTCACGTTGGAAGCATATGTCATGCACTTGATATGGCTATGCTTCATGGGTTCTACCGCCGTGATCGATCAATGGTGAGCTCGCTCTCCGAACGCCTCTACGAAATCGGCAATGAGCATGGGTTGGCTGGCGCAATCGCAAAAAGTCGCATCTTCACCGGCTGGTGTAGAGCTGGCGCTTCGCCTGATGATGGACTTGGTTTGGTCCGCGATGGACTACGTGTGCAGCGGGAGATCGGGACTGAGGAAGACTTGCCAATCTATCTCGATATGTTGGCTGAGCTGATGGAGATGTCAGGGAATGTCATGGAAGCACTTACGATACTTGATAGAGCCATTGAGCACTCGCTAGCAACCGCTGACGTCTTCTGGTTGGCAGAGCTTTATAGGCGGAGGGCTGTGCTCAAATCGACGGCCCACTACGAACCTGGTGAAGTCATGACTGATCTCGAACTATCTGTCCAGACGGCTACTAGACAGCACGCACGCGCCATCATGAAAAGAATTCAGGAATCAAAGGCCTTGATCTTCATGAACTGTAAGAGGCCCTAGGATTGGATTACAGCTGGCCATCAATTTGGTCTGTTCCCTATGCGCTAAGGAGCGATGATCCGTCCGTGCAGACGGGCTCTCTCGTTAAAGAGTTGATCGATAGACGGCGCGAATTTGGAATTTCACGCATTGGCTCAATTACTCGCTTGGACCGTGTCCGCATTCCCGTCATCCAAGTCACAAGACCTCTCGCCCTATCAAATGCAGTTACGCAAGGTAAGGGCTTCAACTATCTTCAAGCAACTATCTCGGCCCTGATGGAGGCGCTAGAGCTTTGGGCGGGAGAACGTCCCTGCCCAGCGAGTGTGAACAGGACAGCGGCAGAACTTGGGGCCGAGATTGGTGACACTTACGAGAGTTCTGTACTGGCTGGAACTCAAGCCAGTTGGAGAGCCATGCCGATCAGTTGGTCTCAAGGTTGGGATTTATTTCGGAGCGAGGCCACGTGGGTTCCGCTTGCGCTCGTGGATACAGTATATGCTGTCCCATCGCCTCATCCGGAACTCTTCCCTCGTTCAACCACTGGGCTCGGCGCTGGCCGAAGCCTTTATCAGGCGCTTTGCAAAGCTGCCCTTGAGATACTCGAGAGAGACGCCATTGCAAACGCGCATAGGCTGAATCGGCTGTTTGATAAATGCCAAGTCGATCCAGCAAGCGTGAAGGGCGGACTTTCGGCAAAGTTGATCCAGCAGATTCAGAGCAAGGGGCTACTAGTCGGGATATGGTTGGTTCCGGCTCCCCACGATCTTCCGGTCTATTGTTGTCATGTCATGGAGAACAAGGGATTTAATGAGCTTGCTCCTCTTCCGGGAGCGGGCTACGCGTGTCATTTCACCCATGATGAAGCACTGGCAAGCGCTCTTATGGAAGCATGTCAGGGGCGTCTTACAGCCATCGCAGGAGCACGCGAGGACATTACTCGTAGCCTCTACCCAACCAAACACGACAGGGTACAACTTGCAGAGTGGCGGGATTTTCTAGCCGCGCCGACGAACGTGATCAGGATTCCCGAGTTGGCCCAGGCGAACTTTGTCGACAGCGATCGAAGTATTCAACGCCTAATGCATGCCTTGCGCAAGGCGGGAGCAACGCGGGCGATCGTTGTCCCTCTCTATGCCGAACTTCCGAGCGGTATCCATGTCATCAGAATGGTAGCACCGGGCATGCGCCATACTCCATAAGTGTTCGCGCTATATGTAAGGTCAGGATCCGACATGACGGCTACAAGGCAGGATACTGTCATATTCCTCGGCCCTTCCTTGGAACGGGATGCAGCAACGGACATTCTCAATGGCTGTTACTTGCCGCCAGCTGAGCAAGGGTCAGTCATAGCTGCGGTTCAAAGGTTCTCTCCTCGCACTATCGTTCTCATTGACGGATCCTTTGCAAGTGTTCCTGCTGTGAGGCACAAAGAGCTACTTTGGGCGATCAGCAATGGAGTTCAGGTTATCGGAGCTGCAAGCATAGGAGCCCTCAGGGCCGCGGAACTGCACGAGTTCGGCATGGCTGGGCATGGTTTTATCTATCGTTGGTTTCGGGCGACGATTGGAGCCGATGACGACGAGGTTGCTGTCGCCATGAGCCCTGTTGAGATTGGCGCCCGTCCTTTGTCCGAGGCATTAATCAACATTCGCATGACGCTGCGATCGGCTGCTCTGACGGGCGTGATTTGTAAGGATACCCAAAAATCCTTGGTTGAGGTCGCGCGAGCGCTGGACTTCCGCGATCGGACTTATCAGAAAATGTTCGAGGTTGTGGAGACGACACGGTCAGCTCACATTTGCAGATCGCTGCCAAGGCTCGCGGAATGGATTGTAGATCACTCCATCAACCAAAAGGCCTCCGATGCGCAGGATCTGTTAACTGCTTTGAGTAATAGGGACCCGGAGGTTCTTCCGCCGTCTATAAAACAACCGTTTCGGATGACGGATGCTTGGCTTGCAGATCTTGAGGCAGCAGGGCTGCGGATTGGCAATTAATGGTGAACAACAGCTAATATGACTGACCTGAAGTGACAGGCTTCAAGGGCTGTGTAATACTGAATACTTGGTTCGGGCAGGACTCTTAAAGATGTTCCGAGAGTTCGATCTTTCAGAGGACACAAGTTCGCAGCGTCTCGGGACCCGATTTCTTGTTTTCCCGCAACCGCGATTTATTCCCGGCTACGAGAAGCCAGAGCCGGTTTGGATTTCCACGCCTCGTGGTCGCGTGGGGGGTGGACCATCCGACCATCGTCTTTATGTTGTCGATCCGCTGCGGCCCAAGGAGCCATATTCTGCTCCGTATCTACCGCCGTTCATCGGCGATGTCTTCCCACCTGCTGAGCCTGGACCTGACGGCCATTTTGACGAACTTCTTCCCGGAACCCGCCAATTTCTAGCTGCGCACGCCTTCGCAAGCGTGCGTCGAGTGTTGGATATTTGCGAAAGCTACATGGGGCAGGAGGTTTCGTGGTTCTTCAGTGACAGCTACAAGCGACTTGAGATCATACCGTTATTGGATTGGGACAATTCTCATTCCGGATATGGCTTCCTTGAACTTGGCGAGGACAGCAGCCGCCAGGAGCCTTACCCTTTTGCCCTTAACTTTGACGCGATCGCCCATGAGACAGGCCACTTGTTGTTGTTAGGGGCAATTGGGGTACCTCGTCATAGCCGCTTATCTGTCGACTTCCTCGCCTACCATGAGGCCGCTGCAGACTTCATTTCTCTTCTTGGGCTGTTGCATTTCGATACAGCCCTTGATCATATCCTGCGAAGAACTCGTGGCAATCTTCTCATTTCCAATGAGTTGGATCGCCTCGCAGAGTTGTCGGATGAAAAGCAAGTTCGAACCCTTAGCCATTCCCTTAGAATAGGAGATGTTGGAGACGAGGCTCATGACCGATCGCGACCCTTTAGTGGTGCGCTGTTCGACACCCTGGTCGAGATATTTCAGTTGATCCTTGTAGAACGGGGGCTTGCTTCGTTAGACACCCGTACGATCCGAGAGGTGCGGCTGGATCTGCGGCAAGAGGAGTTGGATCGAGAGGCTGTACAGCTCCGGGAGGCATATAACGCGAGCCACTTCGCGCTAAAATCTGCGTTGGAAGAGGCACGGGATCTCGTAGGTGAAATGTTCGTCGGCTCTTGGTTCTATCTAGATCCAGATAACTTCTCATTTCCGATGGCTTCTGAAGCGTTGGTCCAAGCTGTTTCAAACCGGCGAGGTAAGCGTTTTACGGACCGTGTATATCTCAACTTTGCCTGGCGGGGGCTGTTGTAGTTCATGTCGGTGGGCCGATCAAAACTGCGGCCGCCTAGAGCATCGGACCCAAACGTGGACTTGCATTTTGGGGATCACTTCGATGCTCCCACTATAGAACGGCGCACCGGATGTGGGTTCGATTTCACGTCCGATGCGGCAGCGTTTCGACCGATGGCTCGCGACCAACTTCGGGAGGAATAAAAATGTCTTTATCTGAGGATGTGCCTGCTCCAGGAAATTGTTTGGAATTCGCGCAAGAAGAGGTCATCCTGTACGGCGTAAAGTTGAATGCAATACAGGATAAGAGTTTCGCGCTGCTGCCTTTAGGTCCTGACTTGCGCCTCATACTCTCCGTAGGCGACATTAAATTGGATCGAGACCTGTCCCCCAACGAAGCAGCAATAGCGGCTATCTATGGTTATGCGTATGAGGGGCACTGTTACCGTTTTGACAAAACCAGAATATTTGTGTTCACCAGCGACGAATGCAGAGGCGGCAAAGATGGCGTGGGAATGCCAGCGATCGGATGCGGCTTCGATACTGTTCCAGGCTATACGATGTGGCGTGTCCGTTCACTCGATACTATCATTGAGCTAAGCGCAAGTTTCGACACTGTTGATAAACTGATTTTAGAAGCAAACTTACCTGGTAAGCGTGCTCCTAATACATACAATTCAACACTCCAGATGGTGCATCGAAGTGGGCGCCTGCAGTCGCCGGGCAGTTGAAGCTCGAGCATCGGACGCGGGAAGTGGGTGCCGGTTTTGCGTGGAAAGATGCTCAAGATCAAAATGTTAAAGCGTCGGGGGAGTTAGATTTCACATCGGACGCTGTAGCGCATCGTGCGGACCCAGCGGGTCGCGCAAGTGGGTTGAAATAGCTCGCCACTCTTTGAGCCAGGCCCAGAGACGCTGGACAAATTTACGATTATTGTAGATCCGAGTTCGGACGAGCGACCGGCGCCTCTCGCGGCTGCGGTGGGGTGGCTGGCTTGGCTCCCGTGTTCCATAAGCGTCCGGTGATGCCCCGACCGTTAGTTGAGGCCGCAGCACTTCTTGTATTTTTTGCCGGAGCCGCACGGGCATGGATCGTTGCGGCCGACCTTGCCAAAGCTCGGCGCCGGCGGTGGCGCGGGCTGACCGGCCCGATGCTGGCTCACCCGCCAGGCATGGAGGCTCTCGATCCAGGGACCAATCAAGTCGGGAGCGTGTTCGGTCAGCTCCTTGATCTTATCCTCGGACAGGTCGCCGTCGCCCTGGGCGACCCGCGTCAGCAGGATCAGGCCGGTCAGGGCGGTGCGCGTGTCCTCGTCACCGTCAAGGAGGGAAATCCAGCTCTCCGGACGCAACTGCCGGGCAGCTTCAAACCCCTCGATCCAAAGCTCCCAGAGTACATCGTCATGACGCGTGTCGACCTCGAAGACCGGCGCATAGCGGCCAGACTGCAGATCCAGGGCCGTGGCGTTGTAGTGCTCCATCACCAGTCCGACGAGCTGCTCGGCCTGGCGGGCATTCTCAAAGATGGCGTCTGCCTCCTCGGTCCCGCCCCAGACCAGGGGCAGCCACTCGCCCGGCATGATCAGGTCAGGGCAGACAAGGATCCCGGCCAGAAAGCCATCGAGCTCAGTGACCAGCATCGCGTCACTGTCGATCGGCAGGCTGAGCAGCTTCTTCTCAAGCAGCTTCAGGTGGCGTGGCGTGCTCTGCATGGGGCTTTCAGTTTCAGGACGGCTGGTCACGGACGCGGCGGATCGGATGATCCGCGATCCGGGCGAGACTGTCGCGCAGCCGGTCCTCCGGATCAAGGACCTTCAGTGGGGCCGTCTCGATCGGCGCCAGAGGGGCCGCAGCCCGTTCGCCGCCGCCCGACCCCGCACAGAGCCCGTTCTTCCGTCCAAGGGCAACAGGGCGAAGGGAGCGCGCGGTGGCCTTGGTGTCGATCTCGTTCAAATCAACCTCCATAATTCGCATAATTGCCAATTAGGATTGAGTTAACTGACGTAGCGTTATAAATGGGAATAACTGCTTATATCTTTGGAAAGTATCCTCTCTTTGGTCCGTCGATTGATTGAAGCCGACCTCGTCTTGCTCTCATCTGACGTCGCAGACGCGTAAGCGAGGAGAAATAAATATGGATGGGTCTCTTGGATAGGTTGACTAAGCTCTAATGAGGGGCGCTACCAAAGCATTAGTTTTCTCGAAGCAGTAGGCCCATCCAAGGATAGTATTATAGGTTTAGATGTGAGTGACGATTACACTACTAAAATTAGGCTCGCCAAACGAATTATCACACCTTTCCGAGATAAAGAAAGTGGAGGCGTCGCTGATCTTGGTGATGACGCGTGGTGGGTCGAAGACATGCTCGACAGGATCGAACGAGCCATCATCCCACATTTGGCGCCACTTCGGAACGAGAGTGAGGAGGCTGGCGAGACGTGACAAGAGCGCTCCAAAGCCTTTCAGCCAGCGATAATTTCGCCAGGCTCGAACTCGACCTGGCGCGGCAACAGAGGCTTATGGAAGAACAGCCCATCCTCAAGGTAACCTCGCCATAAGCTCCTCTCCAGGCCTTGCCTGATGTCTCAGGTATCCGATTAACTGCAGCAGGTTGGCAGAGGGGTATGAGGGTTCCACGCCGAGCGCGATAGACGAGATACTTCTGATACCCGCCTTATCTCCAGGTCAATAAGCTGCGCTTCAAACGCTATTTTCGCGTTCCTAGTCCGAGCTCACGCCAGCGTTAGGGCCTGTTATGGTGCCGCAGTGCCTTGGCGAACTGTAAATTGATCAAGTTTATCGAGTGTTTCCCTGCAGAGTCTCAACTTGCGTTCATCTACAGAGCGCTCAACCAGCTCAGTCGCAAAGTGTTCGAACATCTTATTGAGATCCCTCATAAGCTTGGCGCCTTTAGCGGAAATTTTTATCAAAACCACACGTCGATCGTTCTCTGAACGCGTCTGGACGACATATCCACCTTCGGTGAGGGACTTGAGGTTGTAAGAGATGTTTGTGCCCTGATAGCAGCCACGCACCATCAGGTCTTTGGCAGTAACCTCCTCAGTGCCCATATTGAGCAAGATCATTGCCTGCACAGCGCTAATATCATTGATCCGCAGACGCGCGAGCTCAATCTGCAATACGTCGAGGGTCCGACGGTGCAGTCGCTCCGCAAGAGAAATGATCGCGAGGTACTCTTCTTTCATTGTTGCTCACATATTAAGTATACAAACACTCATGGTTAGTTATGGCTTCAACTAGGTCCATGAAAGCCCGAGCTAACGACGCACGATCTAGGCACCCTATGTTCTATAATATGCTTAGCAGCCCTACGATCTGAGTGCCACATAGAACGCTATAATATGCTGTATATAAGTCGCTCGATTGCCTCCTTTACATCATCCCGTAAAACGATCAGCCTGTATCGGTTTCAATCGAAGCGTAATACACCCTAACCGGGATGAGGAGATCCAATCCGATTTTTCCGTTAGTACTCACTCGTATTTCAGCCGTTCGTGCTGGCGAGAATGGCGACAAAACACCCGACATGAACTCGAGAGCGGCAACAGCAGGTACCGCTGCTGCGCTGCGCCGATTCAGGCTGCTCTTTAGAGTGTACCAACAGGTTCTGCAAGACCTCTGTCCCCGGTATGTAGGTGTGTTGTTGGCTCCCTCATAATTGGCATACGTTAAACTCACGGTCACTCTCGAATCCGCAAAGCGTCGCGAGAACCCCTCTTGTGTCGATGAAGATGGGAAAACTCGCGAGAGCAGTGCGTGTTCGATCCCATTTACAAGGCAGCGAAAATCGCGCGAATGCCGTAGCGACGCAGATACCGAGACGGGGCGACCTGCTCCGATCCTTCTAGAATAGCATGTAATCCATCGGGGAGGCGGATCGGCATCGTTGCCAGGGGGACTAGGACGACAAGGGCTGCAATGGCCTGCAGCACAAAATGACTCCTGGTGGCCGCAAAGGAGAATATCGGCGGACGATCGTTCTCGCCGTTGTGCCGAAGGAACACGACGAGCGTAAGGATCGTGTAGAACGTCGCGTTCAGGAGGGCGATGAAATAGAATCCTCTTGCGTTGCCTACGTCACCGAACAGAAGCGCTGGTAGCGCTGAACCAATGGACAGAATGACGAACGGAAGAACAACGCGAACTGGCAATGCTGCATCTGCCGCCGATCCCTTCGGTGTAACACGGAACTCGACAGCAGCGCCTGTCCACCAATCTCTCAATGCAGTGACAGTGCCAATCAGAACCCATGGCCATCGGATGAGAGGGTATAGAGCTGCCTCCCAGCTGAGGACCTTCGTCCTGACGGGGCGGCAATGACCATACTGTGCCACTCGAATGATGATTGCTGTCAGGAGCAGGGCAGGGGGGGCAGCATGTGTGACGAAATCCGGATATGTCACGCTGGCGAAGTTGACATCAAGTGCAAGAGCGAAGACCGGGCTTGCGAACATTGCCAGCGATACGAACGCAAGCAGGGGATACCAAAGCTGGCAGAAGAGGAACTGGAACTTCAGGTGGAGCGGCAGCTTCCAGAAAAGATGTGGAGTGTACTGGAGCAGGAGAGTCACCAGACTGCGGGACCACTGAAACTCCTGCGTCACAAGATCACTGAAATTCGCAGGTCCGTCGCCATGAGCGATGGCAGCCATTGCATGAACACCGCGCCAGCCGTGAGCCGCCAGGAACAGCGTCGTCGAATGATCCTCAGCGAGTTCAGGTCCCAGGCCTCCGATTTCCTTCAGAGCTCTCGTTCGAACAGCGTAATGTGAGCCTATGCATAATGGCGTTAGGAGGCCGGTGTAGCCTGCCTGCATGGCGCCGTGCATGGGGGCTTCGATATAAAGCCGGCTGCGTGCTGACCAGCTTGAAATGGCGTTCTTGTCGCAAATGCTAGGGGCAGAGACGTATCCCACCCTCGGGTCGACGAAGGGTCGCAGCATTTCCTCAAGGTAGGTCGGCTCGGGAACATGATCCGCGTCGAGTTGCGAAACGAAATCATAGTTCTCGTAACCGTAGTGATCATAGAAAAAGGCAAGGTTGCCTTCCTTGCAGCGCGTCCTCCGAGGCCACGCTGCGCGATGATAGTCGGAACATCCTTTGCGCGTCGAAATTTTGACCCCGTGCGCCTTGCACCAGGCAATCGTTTGCGGCTGCGGATCCTCATCGGCCAACCAAGTATCGTGTGGATAAGTCTGGCGGAGCATCGCCTCCAGGGTCATCCGGACAACGTCAAACGGTTCGCTCGGTGCCTTGGTGACCACCATGGCGACACGGTAGTTGTCCGGAACGACGATGTCCGAATTTGGAACCTTGCCGAAATAGAACACCACGAGGAAGTATAATGGACAGAACGAGAGCCAACCCAGAATGAGGCTGACGAAAACATACCGGCCCGTAGCAATGTTATGGCTTGGATCGAGCCACCACACCCAAAAAATCGCAAGCGAGGCCAGCCACAACAGGCCAAGAATGCTCATCTCCAGCTTCTCAGCGGGCTTCAGGAGAGGAACGAGGAAAGGCTTTTGCTTCTTCGATGCCGCGATATCGGTTCGGGAGTTCATGATCGTATTCATGCTGGCGGATCGAGAGTGTTAGGCGATCGCCTTGAGGGAAGAGAACCGATTCAGCTCAAAATGAGGAGCCGCCGTTTGCACGATGGTGTCGATATCCGAATGGCGTGTCTCAAATCCGAGCTTGTCGCGAGCAAGAGTGCCATCGGCATAGAGTGCCGGTGGATCGCCAGGGCGGCGCGGCTTCGATACGGTTGGAACGGGTCGTCCCGTCACTCGGCCGACGGCCTGTATGATCTCTCTGATCGACAGCCCCGCGCCTGTCCCAAGATTCAACGCGAGGCTATCGCCTCCATCGAGCAGATAGCGCAGTGCTAGAAGATGCGCGTTCGCAAGATCACAGACGTGAACATAGTCGCGAACGCATGTTCCGTCTGGCGTAGGATAGTCGTCCCCAAATAGCTCAAAGCAGCAGGATAATCCCGACGCTGCCATGAGAATGCGCGGGATTGCATGGGTCTCCGGGTCATGCCGCTCGCCGAGTTCACCTTCAAGATCGGCCCCTGCCGCATTGAAGTATCGGAGTGCAACGTGTCGAAATCCCGCCGTGCGCTCGGCTTGCTGCAGCATCATTTCCCCAATGAGCTTGCTGCCGCCATAAGGATTGATCGGCTGTTGTTCCGTAGTCTCGCGAATGGGAAGTTCCGACGGGATCCCGTAGGTCGCGCAGCTGCTTGAGAAAATGATGTTCTCGATACCTGCGTCCCGACATGCATCGAGAAGGGACAAGGTTCCCAACACATTCACACGGTAGTATAGAGCAGGGTTCAAAACCGATTCCGCCACCGATGCAACAGCTGCAAAGTGCATCACGGCAATAGGGTTGAACACTTTCATGGTGTTCTGCAGGAAGGTGCTGTCCAGAATGTCGCCGACAACGAGAGGGCCCCAGCGAACGCTATCGCGGTGCCCTGTCGACAGGTTGTCATACGCGATGGGCTCAAAGCCATTTTGTGCCAGCAGCTTGCACGTGTGACTACCGATGAACCCGGCTCCTCCGGTTACCAGGACAGGGTGACGCATTACATGGCCCTCGCTTCATAGGCGAGATCAGGCGCATGGCGCATGGCCGGTCCGGAGAGAACATTGTCGAAATAGTTGATAGTCCTTATCAACCCCTCCTGCAGAGGGATCTTCGGACTCCAGTCGAGACACTTCTTCGCCTGGCCGATATCCGGCCTTCGTTGCTGCGGATCATCCTTTGGAAGAGCGTGGAACACAATGTTGGAGCGCGATCCCACCATGTCGATGACCATGGAGGCGAGTTCGCCGATGGTGAACTCTCCCGGATTGCCGAGATTGATGGGGAGCTCGATGTCATTTGGACTCTCCATGAGACGCACGAGTCCGTCTACAAGGTCCGTGACGAAGCAAAAGGATCGGGTCTGCTCGCCTGTTCCATAGATCGTAATGTCATCTCCACGAAGGGCTTGCACAATGAAATTGGATACAACGCGCCCGTCATCAGGGCGCATTCGTGGGCCGTAGGTATTGAAGATGCGGGCAACTCTGGCGCTTACCCCATGCGTGCGGGAATAGTCGAAGAATAGAGTCTCGGCGCAGCGCTTTCCCTCATCATAGCAAGCTCGGGGGCCGATTGGGTTCACGTTCCCCCAGTACGTTTCTTGCTGCGGATGAACATTCGGGTCACCGTAGATCTCGGATGTGGACGCCTGAAGGACGCGAGCATTCGACTTGCGCGCGATGTCCAGAACATTCAGCGCACCGAGCACACACGTCTTCGTTGTTTGAATTGGGTCGCGTTGATAATGCGGAGGCGAAGCTGGACACGCCATGTTGTAGATCTCGTCGAATGGTCCGAGATCGAACGGAAGCGAGACGTCGTGATTGACGACTTCGAGGCCGCGTCCACGCAGGTGCGTAATATTGCTGTGGGTTCCCGTACTGAAATTATCGAGACAGACAACGCTATGCCCGGCAGTGATGAGGCGCTCCATAAGGTGGGATCCCAAGAACCCCGCGCCACCCGTGACGAGAATACGCTTGTCTTTGGAGAGACCTGCAGAGGACCGCGTTGCAGACGGCGCGACGGAGGCATGGAGACCCTGACGCTTGAGATACACTGTGCTTCGATTTTTCATAAAGCCACCTCGTCGATGGTAGGAGTGCCTGAGACGCACGGTTGCCGAGCCTTTGAGCTTCCGTCCTCCAACCTGCCCCGCATGACCCTCTAGCGCAGCTTCACAATTTAGTAAAATTTTATTTAAATTTTGCACAAATTGTCTTGATCCCTCCAAGCTTGGGTTTTAGATCATTAACCATCGCGTGGTGGTCGCGTTGGCCATGCTCTCACGTTCGGAACATCATAATGTTACGTGCCTATGGAATGACTCTCGCAGGGCTTGCTGCTCTTCTGGCTTCTACGGTGGGTGCGCTCGCGCAAGCCGCCACCGGCCGCCAGTGCACGCCTCCCGTGCGAGATGTAGGTCTCTATCAAAATTGCCGTGTCGTTGCGCAGCCTGATGGGTCTGTCTGCCGCTGCAATCTACGCTCCGACAATGGACGTCGCTCTCTTGGGCAACTGGTCGCGGCGCGGCAGCCGATGGGGCGGGCGTCAATCGCAGGTGGGCGTTCGCCTATTGAGCCAAGCAAGCCGAATGTAACAACTCCGGCGTCCGGAGAGCGTGCCATGACCTCAAGTGAGCTCCAACAGATGTATGGCGGCAAGACTTGGATGTGGACCGACGGCGGCGGGTATTTTGATCCGAGCGGCTCGTTCTATGGTGCCGTAGGCAATAGCCCTGCCACCGCGTACCTCGCTCGCGGGCGGTGGGCGACAAGCGATCGGGGCGCCTTGTGCTTCCAGGCTCTTTGGGCAGGCCAGAGTGGTAAGAACGCGGAGGAGACCTGCTTTTACCACAAGGTCGCGAATGGAAGGATCCTTCAGAGGAAGGGCCAAGATGGCGAGTGGTACACCTTCAAGAGTCCGCGCGTCGGGCCAAAGGATGAATTCAGGAAAGTCATCACAGGTAATCGTATTGGCGATAAGATGACGCACCTCAGGTCAAAGTATCTCTACGGTCTTGCTATGTAGCGCTGACAGTGCGGCAGGGAGTTCTGCAATTTGCCGCTTCGGGCCGTTGCCTGCAACGACCCGGAGTCTGAAGAGAAGATTGCCGCATCGTGTCTGGAGCAAAAGTCATGCAATGTATGCGAAGTCTTTTTTCTACGGAACGGATTGCGCTCTGCATCGTCGCATTGCTCACGGTGGGCCAAGCATCCTACTCGACGGCCGATGCAAGGCCCGTGAGCAAGAAGCAGGCAAAGGGAAGCGACGATACGTTTGGACGCCCCTTATCCGCGGTGGAACTCCGCCAGCTTTACAACGGTAGAACATGGCTCTGGGAGAATGGCGGCGGCTATATGGATCCGAGCGGCCGGTTCGGCGCCATAATCGATAGCTGGAATGGGCGCATGTCGATGGCCGATGGCGAGTGGACCGCAAATGACAGAGGTCGCCTGTGCTTCAGGGGGAGCTGGCGGTCCCAGACCGGCAAGACACATTCGGAAAGCTGCTTCACGCATTATGCGTGGGGTGACGTGATCTATCAAAGGAAGGAGCCGAATGGCTCCTGGTATGTCTTCAAGCACTCGCCCACAGCAGAATCTGACGAGTTCAATATGATTGTCCCAGGCAACCGGATCGCCGTTCCGATTTCTTCGAAGCGACCAGCTCAAGCATCCGGCCGACGGAAGCGGAAGTGACGTACCTGGCTATAGGCATCACATGAGGATAACCAGATGAAGTGTAAGTTTGGCCTTGTGATACTCGTCTGCGCGTTTGCAGTCGCCAATCTCCGGTGCACCGTGCTGGCAGACGAGGCTTCGAGGTATCCTAGACTGGGGGTCTATGATCCACATCGCTTGCTCAAGGACGAGAAGAGCATCGCAATCGAACACACTTTTGTATACTGGCAGCGTTTCAGTCCGGAACAATACCAGACCTTCGCGAAAAGCGCGGCCGAGCGTAGTCGCGAGGTCATGGTGACGGTCGAGCCATGGACCCGCGCAGATAACTGGACGCGAGGTCGGGAAACTCTCCTGGACGACATCATCAATGGTGGCTTCGATAAGGAAATCGGTTCGGTTTGTCGCGCCGTGGGTGCCTCCGGATCGCCGGTGATGGTGACCTGGGGGCACGAAATGGATGAGCAAGAGGGACGTTACCCTTGGGCTAACCAGAATCCTGAGAAGTACAAGAAGGCATTCCATTACTTTGTGGATCATTGCCGACCGCTTGCACCGCATGCGCGCTTCGGATGGACCCCCAAGGGGGAGGAGACGCTCGGGGCATATTACCCTAGCGACGATTACGTGGATTTCATTGGGCTGAAGCTTTTTGACTTACAGGCTTGGAACCAAGATCACCAAGACTGGCGCAGCTTCGAGGATAAGTTTGATGCGTTGCACAAGCAGGTGGCTTCATTCGGCAAGCCGATCGTCCTGGCAGAATTTGGAGTGGAGGGCGACGACGGGTTCAGGCAGGCCGCGCTGGAATGTGCTCTGGAACGTATAGGAGCGTTCGATCACCTGGAGGCTATCGTTTATTTTAATGATAGAGAAACGTGGCGCTGGCCTCGACAGTACGGTCATCCGGATTGGCGAATTGCGAGCGGAGAGTTCTTCGAGTGCCGGCCGCAGTACATATCAACACTCATGGCGCCGATGAGCGGCCTTTTTTCCCCTGTTGAGTAGGATCCAAGCGCAAACAAAAAGGCCCGGTTTTCCCCGGGCCTTTTCTGTCGCGGATACGACGGATCTTAGTTGGCGCCGAAGCGGTAGTTCAGGCCGGCGCGAACCACACCGAAATCGGTGTCGCCGGTGCTGAACGTGCCAACGCCCGGAACCGTGAAGTCGTCGCTGTTGAGCTTCACGTACAGGCCTTCGAGCTTGGCCGAGAGGTTGTTGGTGATGGCGTACTCGATGCCGCCGCCGACCGTCCAGCCGTTGCGGTTGTCCGCGAAGGCCCAGCCGCCGGTGGCGTAGATCAGGGCGCGGTCGAACGCGACACCGGCGCGAGCACGAACCGTGCCGAACCAGTCGCCCGAATCACGGGTGATCAGGCCGCCGCCAAGACCGGTGAAGTCATAGGTGGTGCTGCCGAAATCGGCCCACTGCAGGTCGCCTTCCACGCCGACCACGAAGGAGCCCATCTGGTAGTTGTAGCCGACCTGACCGCCGCCCACGAAGCTCGCGTCGTTGTCGCTGTCGGCGAGGATGGTGTCGCCGCCGAACACGAGATCGTCATCGCCGTTGTTGAAGCCGACGCCGGCGTTCACACCGACGTAGAAACCGGTCCAGGTGAAAACTGAAGTGCCAATTGGGAAATCGACGGTACGCCCTGGAAGATCAGCTGCAGATGCGGCGACGTTCAGGCCGATGAAGGCCGCAGCCGCTGTAATGAAGGTTCTCATATCGTGTTCCGCCACAATGGGATGATGCCGGAAACTATTCCGTTAACCTTAACAAACCGTTATGATGCCGTGACCTGGCGAAGGTCGCCGATGGAGCCGAGGATCTGGGCCTGTCCCTATCCGAGAGCAAGGCCCTTATAGCGGCCACTCAGCAGCGGATCATCGAGGCTCTCAGGTCGATGGCTGGCTCGAGAAGCACCGGCATTGCCCGATCAGCGGCCGCAAACCCCGGCGCAAGGGCAGCCACCCGATCGCCTTTCGGACCTAGTTCGGCAATGTCCGCCTCAAGAGCCCCCGCTTCTACGTTCCCAAAGAGCGGCAGGCCAATGGTCCGGCGACGATTTCGCCGCTGACGCCGCTGCTTCCCGCCCATGTCGCACTGCAGCGCCTGTACCTCGAAACCCGCTGGGCCTCGCATGTCCCTATGCGGCAGCCGCCGATCTCCTGGCCGACGTGCTTTCTGTCGGGAGCGGCGTCAACGCAACGCCGTACGTCCGCACGTCCTGCGGGCTGCCGAGCAGATGGAAGGCGATCTCGTTCTTCAGCAAGCCTCATTTTCTGAGGGCACAGATCCTCACGATTGGGAGGAGCTGCCGGTTCCCGTGGGACGGATGGTCATTGGCCTCGATAGCGGCTACATCCGTAATTGGCGCGACAGGATGAAGGACTGTGAGCTCATTGGCAGCCAGTCCTTGCCCAGGAGGGCGAGGCCGCTACATCGGTCTTGTCCATGGTTACGATCGCAAGCCGCAGCGTCGCATCATTGACCATCTCCACTGGCAGGGCTTCCAGGCCGATCAGGATCTGGCCTTTATCACCGATGGCGGCGACGAGGTCCGTGCGCTTGCCGGGCGGATCAATTCGTGCAGCGAGCATGTGCTCGACTGCTTTCAAATCACCATGCGGATCACGGTCCTGCGGCAGTTCGCCCAGGGTCTGGTGCACCATGACAAGGAGGCCGGTGCGGCGGCGATCGATGAGTTGCGCCGGATCAAGTGGTTCCTCTGGCACGGCAACAGCTACCGCGCTCGGGAGGTCATCGATGATCTGGTGCTCGAACTGGAAGCTCTCGACAATCGCTATCCCAACCTGCGCAAGTTCAGTACGGCGATGCGGGCGTTCCAAGCCAATATTGCCAGCAACGAGGCCAGCCTGATCAACTATGGCGAGCGCTACCGATCCGGTGAGCGGATCTCCTCGGCTTTTATCGTGGCAACGGTGAACGTGATGATCAGCAAGCGCTTTGCCAAGAAGCAACAGACGCAGTAGAGCCTGCGCGGAGCTCATCTGCTTCTGCAGACGCGAACCAGGGCCCTGGATGGCTCGCTGCGTGCCGCACTCGAGCACTGGTACCCGGATATGACGAACGACAATGACAGGGGCCTCAGACGGTCAGCTGCCTGATTGCCTCACAGAACCTCATGCTCTCCTGAAGCAGTTCCGCCGCATCGCTACTCGCTACAACAAGACCGATCAGAGCTTCTCGGCCATGATCTCTCTTGTCGCCAGTCTCATGGCGCCCAAAGTGAATGTCCACAGGCATTAGACTAAAGGCGACTAAGCTTCCCGCCAATGACAACGTTGTCTTTTGGCTTGATGCGGCTATGGTAACGTTGTCATTTGATGGATGGGACATGGCGGACCTAAGATCACCCCTCGACGAAACGATCCGCGGAATACCTCCTGGATCCGGCTCGGTTTCCCACGACACTGTTGTGTCTCAAGCATGGCGCCCGGCCGACAACTCGATGCCGTTGCCTGTGCTGACCTTGGACGAGGCTGCCTTTCGCGAGAATTGCGGACAGATGTTCGGCTTTGCGAGGAGTCACGGTGCTGCCCTCGCGCCACATGCCAAGACGCCAATGTCTCCCGATATCGTCAAGCTATTGCTGGAGCAGGGTGCCTGGGGGGCTACAACGGCCAACCTTCAGCAGACGGCCGTTCTCCTCCAGGCCGGGTGCCGGCGGCTGCTTCTTGCAAACCAGATTGGCGGCGATGCGAGCGGGAAGCGGCTGGGTGAGTTGCTCAAGCGATATCCGGATGCTGATGTGCGAGTCTTCGCGGATTCGCCTCGGGCGGTCGGTGCACTTGCGGTTGCGGGTCAATATGCCGGCCGGCCAGTCCCGGTCCTTGTTGAGGTCGGGCGCGGTCGTGCCGGTGCACGGGATATCAACTCGGCGAGGGACGTGATCCGCGGCATCGCGTCGGACCCCGACTATGTGCGCTTTGCCGGAGCGGCGGCCTATGAAGGTGCAGTGGCCAGTGCCGATCCGGTGGCTACCCGGAAAGCGATCGAGGAGCTTTCCGAGTTTGCCGCGCAGACATTCCACTTGGTGCGAGAGCAGGCTCCAGGCACTCCGCTGTTGCTGAGTGCAGGAGGGTCCGCCTTCTTCGACCTGGTGGTCGCGGCATTGCGGCCGATCGTAACGGCAGACGGAAATGCCACCCTCGTTCTGCGCAGCGGCGCGATCTTCTTTCACGATCACGGCGTTTATGAGCGTGCGCTCCGTGCCATGGACGATCGCAAAGGGTTCGTGATCGACGGTCAAACCCGTTCCGCAGTCGCTGCCTTCACCCCGGCGCTGCGACTGTGGGCTGAGGTGCTTTCGCGTCCGGAACCGGAACTCGCCATCTGCGGCATGGGGATGCGGGACGTCTCTTTCGATCAGGACCTGCCCGTTGCGCTCAATATCTACCGTAACGGCCGCCCGCTTCCCAGTGGCGGCTCCACGGTTCCTCTGCGCGTCAGCAAGCTGAACGATCAGCATGCCTTTCTCAGTCTCTCGCCCGGGACCGATCTTGCGGTTGGAGACGTTGTGGAGTTCGGAATTTCTCATCCCTGCACGTGTCTTGATCGCTGGCGCGTGTTCTATGGGCTGGATGAGAACGGTCAGGTTCGCTCCGCCTTTCGGACCTATTTCGGATAGGCGGTCATGACTCTGAACTTCCAACAGCTCTGGCGTTATCAGGATCGCTTCATCGAGGGTGTCGTTCTTACGGTGACCCTAACGGGTATCGCGGCCGTTGCGGGCACTCTCATCGGCCTACTGGGAGCCGTTCTCGTTCGCAGTGGCCCACGTCCGGTGCGATGGCTCATTCAAAGCTATATTGAGGTCATCCGGAACACGCCTTCACTGATCCAGATCTTCCTGATGTTCTTCGTCCTGCCGGCTTCCGGTCTGAAGCTGCCCCCGTTCGAAGCCGCAAGCGTCGCCCTGAGCATCTACTTTGGAGCCTATGCAATCGAGATCATCCGTTCTGGACTCGACACTATTCCGCGGAGCCAGATTGAGGCGGGGGCCTGCCTTGGACTGTCCCGCTGGGAGGTGTTCCGACACATCGTCCTCGCACCTGCACTGCGCAATATCTATCCTGCCTTCACGAGCCAGTTCGTGCTGCTGCTGCTTGGAACCTCTATTGCATCCCAAATTTCAGCCGAAGAGCTGTTCCACACGGCGAGTTTCGTCGAAAGCCGCACCTACCGCAGCTTCGAAGTCTATACCGTTGTTTGCGCGATCTACTTCATACTCGCAATGGCTTTCAAAGGCATGTTCGCGGTTGTTGGCCGGCTGGCATTTCGCTGGCCAACGCGACGCTGATAAGGGGCAGACATGCGCGTCTTTACAACGTCCGATCTGATTTCGCTCTTTGCTGCGCTCCAATGGACGATCATTCTCGTCACCTTGGCAATTGCAATCGGGGCGCCTCTGGCGCTCGCCCTTGCTCTGATGAGGATCAGCAGGATCGCACCGCTACGCTGGATGGCGGCTGTATATCTCCAGCTGGTTCAAGGCATCCCACTCCTTGGGCTCCTGATGTTCTTCTACTTCGGCGTGCCTGTGTTCCTGGGTGTCCAGGTGCCTGCCATTGTGGCCGTCGGAATAGCATTTGCCGCGTACAGCAGTGCCTTCCTCGGCGAAATCTGGCGCGGTGGTATTCAAGCGGTGAAGCAGGCCCAATGGGAGGCTGCTGCCTGTCTTGGCATAACGCGGTGGCAGCAGTTCCGCTATGTGATTGCGCCACAGGCGCTGCGCATTGCTCTGCCGGCCACGGTCGGGTTCATGGTTCAACTCATCAAGGGCACCTCGTTGGCATCCGTCGTTGGATTCGTCGAGCTTGCTCGCGCAGGCCAGCTGGCAAGCGCGGCGACCTTCCAGCCTTTGCTGATCTACACAATCGTCGCCGCTATCTACTTCGCAATGTGTTTCCCACTCACCATCTGGTCGCGTTCCTTGGAGGCTCGTCTCAATGGCGCTCGTTGAAATCCGTGATGTACGCAAGAGCTTTGGCGCGAATGAAGTTCTGAAGGGCGTCTCGCTCGACATCAACGAAGGAGAGATCGTTACCATCATCGGGCGGAGCGGATCTGGCAAGAGCACGCTGCTTCGATGCATCAACGCACTCGAGCAGATCGATGGTGGCGAAATCCGGGTGGAAGGCAAGGTCGTCCGGACGGACATGCCGGATCTGCGGAAGTTTCGGCAGCGCGTCGGGATTGTGTTCCAAGCGTTCAATCTCTTTCCGCATCTCACGGTCGAGAAGAACATCACCTTGGCTCCTGTTCTCACCGGCAAAGTTGGTAAGCAGAAGGCGCGCCAGCTGGCGCTCGAGGTGCTCGAGCGAGTCGGCTTGGCAGAGAAGGTAGACTCCTATCCGGAGCGGCTCTCTGGTGGCCAGCAGCAGCGCGTGGCCATCGCCCGCTGCCTAGCCATGGCGCCACACCTTATGCTCTTTGACGAGGTAACCTCGGCCCTCGATCCGGAGCTCGTCGGCGAAGTGCTTAAGGTTATGGAGGACATGGCCCGGCAGGGCATGACGATGGCTCTCGTCACGCACGAGATGGGGTTTGCGCGCAATGTCGCCTCCAAGATCGTGTTCATGCATCAAGGCAAAGTCTGGGAGCAGGGACCGCCTGCCGAACTGTTCGCGAACCCTCGAACGCCAGAACTCAAGAGTTTCATCAGCTCGATCAAGTAGCGCGCCAGAGAGGCGACCTACGACGAGGCTAGCACAAGGAGAGGATCACTCATGAAGAAGTTACGCAACCTGATTGCTGCTGCGGCAGCATCCATTCTCATTGCGGTGCCCACATTGGCCAAGGCTGACAAGCTTCAGGACGTCCTCAGTGCAGGAACGCTAAGGGTCGGTCTGCTCCTGGACGCCGCCCCATGGGGGTTCAAGGATGCGAAGGGCGAAGCCGCGGGTCTGGACGTTGATCTCGCTAAGCTCATGGCGTCCGATATGGGGGTAAAGCTCGAAATCGTGCCGTTGACAGGCGCAAGCCGTATTCCGAGTATTCTGGCCGACAAAGTCGACGTTCTCATCGCTGCGATGGGTGCTACACCGGAGCGAGCGCAGCAGGTCATGTTCTCCCAGCCATACGCCGCCGTGAACCTCGGTGTATTCGGTCCGAAGAGCCTGCCAGTTACCAAAAATCCCGGCGATCTGAAGGGACACTCGATCGCGGTCTCCAAGGGTAGCACACTTGACGTGTGGCTGACGGACAATGCCAAGGATGCGAAGATTGTGCGTTTCGAAGATACGCCGTCGGCCATAGCGGCGTACCTGTCCGGTCAGGCGGAGACATTTGCCGAGAATAGCGCGATTGCCTTGAAGGTCGCCGAGGACAATGCCGGCAAAGAGGTCGAGCTCAAGTATCTGATCCGTCAGTCTCCCGCGCACGTTGGAGTTTCCCAAGGAGAGCAGAACCTTCTGAACTGGATCAACACCTTCCTGTTTTACAATCGACTGAATGGCAAGCTGAACGAGCTCCAGCTCAAGCACTTCAAGGAAGCTCAAACGCTTCCGCAAATGTAAGATTCTCAGCTCCGATCCCGCGGCGGCGATCCTTCGCCGCCGCCCTTTTCAAGGTTATTTTGATGCATACGGGCGTGTACCATTCGCTTGATTTCACCGCCGAAGGAAAGTCGGCGGACTTTCTCAGTATCCCCTTCTCGGTTGATCGCTCCCCTTACTTTCAAGTCAAGGTGCCGATGGTGCGGATCAAGCGGGGAACCGGTCCACGCGTTTTGCTGATGGCTGGCAATCATGGCGATGAGTATGAAGGCGAGCTCGCGCTGATGCGTCTTATCCGTCATCTCGGTCCGGACATGATCAGGGGGGAGATCACGATTCTGCCTGTCGCCAATACGCCTGCTGTGATGGCCGCGCGGCGGCGTTCTCCGCTGGATGACGGTAATCTCAATCGAGCCTTCCCGGGGGATCTCGCTGGATCACCCACCTTCCGGATCGCCTATTTCCTTGAACGGGAGTTATTTTCACGCCACGACGTGGTATTTGACCTCCATTCCGGTGGCACGACAATGTGTCATCTGCCCTGTGCGCTCATCGAGCGGCAAGGACCGCCGGATCGTTTCTCGCTGGCTTTGGATTTGATGAAGGCGACCGGTCTCGGCCATGGTTTTATTGCCGAGAATGGCGCCACAGCGCCTACATCTATGGCCGCCGCCGCGAGAGCGGGCGCCATCGGGCTCAGCGGCGAGTTTGGTGGCGGCGGAACGGTTACCCCTGGAACGATGGCTGCGACAAGCAGGGCGATCGACAATCTTCTGCTGAAACTCGGTATCGTCGACGAGCGGGTGCTCGGTTCTGAGGCCAGCGATCGTGAGCCCATGCAATTGCTTGCTCTGGACAGCCATCAGCAATCGATCTTTGCCACCCGTCGTGGCTGGTTCGAACCCGCTGTCGTTCCTGGCGCTCGAGTGGAAAAAGGCGACGTTGCAGGGTGGTATCACGATCTAAGCCGGATCGACGCGCCGGAAGAAACGCTTCGCTTCCACGAGTCCGGAATTGTCATCGCACGTCGGCTTCCAACAGACAGCGAGGCAGGAGACTGCCTGATCCAGGTCGCAAGGCCGATTGACGAACGGGCGGTTCTAAACTGGCCAGCACGATGAATGGGAGCCGAGACGGAGGATCCGTGTCACCGACCTTTGATCAAGTCGTCCGCATCGGAAAACCCGTCAGTTTTGAACACGGGGTCGACCGGAAGCCCGTGCGCATCGAGGAAGTGGCGCGCATTGCCGGGGTTTCGCCCATCACGGTTTCGCGGGCTCTCCGCCAGCCGGACCGGGTATCGGAGGAAAAACGCCTCAAGGTTCAACGAGCCATTGAGGCTACCGGCTATGCATCCAACCCTCATGCGCGAGCATTGAGATCCGGTCGCTCGAACATCGTTGCGGCTTTCGTCTCAAACATTCACAGCCAGCAGTTTGGACTGGCCGTTCAAGGCTGCGCCGAAGTGATGGAGCCGCATGGGTTCCAACTCATGATCGGACAAACCTCGTATTCTTATGCGAGGGAAACATCGATGATTCAGTCGCTTATGGCCTTGCGTCCGGCGGCTGTCCTATTCACCGGTGTGGTGGAGCTGGAAGAAAACAGGACATTCCTGCGGGATCTTGGTATTCCCGTCGTGGAGACGTGGGCTTTCCCACCCGACCCGGTTGATATGCTGGTCGGGTTTTCCAATACCGATGGCGGTCGAATGGTCGCGCAGCACTTCGCGGCGCAAGGATACCGCCGCGTCGCGTTCATCGGGCGAAGCGGAGGTCGCGGCCAACTGCGCCTGGGGGGCTTCCGTGAAGGTGTGCGCGCCTCGAATCTCGAGCTGGTGGCAGAGCTGAACTTGGATACGGTTTCAGGTCTCTCGGATGGCCAGCGGGCTCTAAACCAGCTCCTAGCCTGTCATGAGAAGATTGACGCTGTTTTCTGCGCCAATGATCTCATTGCAATGGGTGCATTACTTGAGGCTTCCAGGTGTGGGCTGAATGTGCCGGACGATATTGCAATTGCAGGATTCGGGGACAGCGATTTGGCGGCTGAGATCCCGCCGGGCCTGACAACCATTCGGATGGACTGTCGTCGGATCGGCTATCGCGCCGGCGAAATGCTGCTCGCCCGCTTGAGCGGAGTAGCACCCGACGTATCCAGCGAGACCGTCACATTGGAGATTGTTAAGCGCGGAAGCACCTAAATCCTAGGCTGAAGATCCTTTAATCAAACGAACAGGAATCTGGCATGACCCCTGAAGAAAAGCTAACGGCCCTTGGTCTGACTCTGCCCGAAGCGCCGGTACCGGTTGCCAATTACATGCCGTATCGTTGGGCGGGCAATCTGCTGTACCTGTCAGGGCAGGGGCCAAAGCGCCGGGACGGAACGTATCGCCCCGGGCGCCTTGGCAGAGATATCTCAGTCGAAGAAGCCTATGAGGAGGCTCGTCTCACAGGGCTAAATCTCTTGGCTGTTGCGAAATCGGCCCTCGGTGAACTCAACCGGATCGAAGCTGTCGTCAAGTTGCTCGGCATGGTGAACGCCGAGGCTGACTTCTTCGATCATCCGAAGGTGATCAACGGATGCTCGGACCTCCTCGTCGAGGTTCTAGGGGACGCCGGCCGTCATGCACGTTCCGCCGTCGGAATGGGATCGCTGCCGAATCGTATGGCGGTTGAAGTCGAAGCCATCCTTTTGGTCAGAACGTAAGCCTACAGACCGATCAAGGCGTGTAGACATTCATTCGTGGGCAAGAGGCTGGCGGCGAGATAGATCCTGGCTGAGATGCTCTGATCGGTCTTGTCCGAGCGGGCGACAATGCGGCCGTACTGCTTCGGGTCATAGAAGAAGATCTCGACGAGATTCCGCCGCGGATCCGAACCGCTTTCAGGTCTGGAGCTCGGGCTACAGCATCGGACGTGAAATCGAATTCACGTCCGATGCTATAAGTCTATGTTTTGAGCATCTTTTCAGGCAAAACCAGTTTCCACTTCCCGCGTTCGATGCTCTAGGAAAGCCGGACGACAGCTACCCTCAACCGCGAGTGAAGCGGCGAGTGGCCATTGAACCGGTGATCGGACACTCGTGGGCCGATTACCGGATGAGATAAGTCATCTGAAAGGTCGGGGGGAGACCGCATGGCCACCCTCCCGGCCGCATATAGGGACGACTGCCAGCTGCGGGACCTGTTATCTGGCGCTCCAGCGGAAACTCTCCGATTGTGTGCATCAAGTTCTGCAAAGCGAGGCGGCCGAACAGGCTGGCTAAGCGGCTTCGCGGAGTTGATCCTTCTTGTGCTCCTTCAGGTCCTCCATGTTGAGGTAGCGGTGCACCTCAAGCCAGTTCTGGCTGTCGGAGCCCGAGCGATCGCCGAGGCGGGTGGCCGTGCGCTGCCCCTTCTCGGCCTGGAGTGCATCGGTCACCTCGGCTTCGAGCATCTCTTGCATGACGGCGCGCACGATTTCGCGCAGACCATCCGGGCTCTGGGACAGAAGCTCCTTGATGGCAGCGGCGGCAGGTTTATCCTTGACGATGGTCATGGTGGGGCTCCTCTCGGAGGGTGACTTGGACATCACCATCCTGCCATGATCGCCCCGATCAGGCGATTTGCAGAACCTTTACCACACTACTCGAGCATCGCCCCGTCGGCGGCACCAACTGAAGGCGCAAGGGCGCGTATTCGGCGTGCGCGAGTATAGTCCTTGATGCGTACTGAGCTCACAGGGCATCGTGCGCAAAGGTGGATCCGGTTTTGCGCAGGAAGATTCGCGTTATAGAGAAGCGACACGGCGTGCATGTGAATGTCGGAAGTTCTGTCTGGTGCGAACGTCGTTCGTCTCTGGGATGGTGCTTGGGCGCCAGTTCGCCAGAAGGGCCCCCCATTAAAGGAAGAGCCCTCCCGCGATCCCGTGCTTGATCAGCGGATGAAGCGTTCTAGGTCTGGACCCGTGGACGAACCGAGAACTTCCTCGATCGCCAGAGCAACTGCAAGTGCTTGAACATCAGCCCCTTCTGGACAGATGATCTGCAACCCTATCGGGAGCCTTCCAGGTTTCTGCGGTAGCGGGATGCTCACGGCGGGACACGCGAAATAGTTCGCAGGCTGAGTATTGCGCGTCATGCCCAGGGCGAGATCGAGGGCTTTCCTCTCGTCGGCGAGGTCAGCTACAGGCGGTGCAGGAGTGGCGGTCGTCGGAGTGATCCAGCCATCGAATCCGAAGAACTTCCTGGACACGCTCTGCCGCGACCTGGTTCGCTGCGCCTCGAGCGCTAGATAATCTGCCGCCGTGACATCAAGGCCGGTTGTCGCGCGCTTCGCGACAATTGGATCCATCCGGTCGCGCCCGGCAAGGAAACGATCTCGGCCAAGCGTCGCGATGAGGCAGGCCGGGAGAACAGCGGGGAAATAGTGCTCGCGCTCGCTCGCCTCGGGAACGGAAACGGGGCTCAACCGGCAGCCTGCGGCCGACAGTGCGTCCAGCGCATCCTTGATCTGCGCTTCGACGATCGGATCGAGATTGTCGAAAAAGTACTCTTGAGGAACACCGAGGCGGAGTGCTTCGACAGGAAGTGGCCGGGCTTCCGGCGCACCGGTGAGCGCAGCCACCGCGAACGCTGCGTCTCGCGCCGTGCGGCTCAGCAGGCCGGGGGTATCCAGATGAGGCGCCAGCGGGAACGCCCCCTCGGTCGAGAAGAATCCGGGCGTCGTCTTGAGACCGAATATCCCGTTGAACGCGGCGGGAACACGAACCGAACCGCCTGTATCGGAGCCGATGGCGAACGCACATAAACCGGCAGCAACTGCGACGCCCGAACCGGAGCTCGACCCTCCAGGCAGGCGCGGAGTCCGTGCGTCCCATGGATTCATGGGAGTCCCCTGAGCACTGGACACGCCAGTGATACCGAGCGCGAACTCAACGGTCTTGGTCTTGCCGAGGATGACGCATCCTGCCTGGCGCAAGCTCTTGACCAGAGGACCTTCTTCGCCAGCGATATCGTCGATGCTCATCTTGGAGCCCGCTGTCGTCGGCATACCATCGACGACGAAGAGATCCTTCACGCCGACCGGGACGCCCATCAACGGGCCAAGATCCGTGCCGGCCGAATAGAGCGCATCGAGCGCGCGGGCGGTCTCAAGCGCCTGCTCGGCGGCAACATGCTGGAATGCGCCGAGCAGCGGATCGAGGACCTGGATGCGGGAGAGATACGCCAGGGTTGCCTGCTCGGACGAAATCTCGCCGTTTCGAAACCGCCGGGCGAATTCCGGCAGCCCGCCTTGCCCAAGCGGATCATTTTCCAGTGCGATCATGCAGCGTTCCTCGTTCTGTTAAACCCAACGGCTTTGCGCAGTTGAGGCATGTGAACCGTGGAAACGGTCAATTTGCAATGGAGGATAATATCCGATCGGACGCTGTCGGTAAAAAGTGTTTGGCAAGGCTCTTGCACGCGCACTAGGGTGACGCGCTGCATGACGGGCTTGCCCGCAGCTAACGGCTTCCTGACGAAGCAGAGAAAAGGTGAGGAAATAAATGAGGATCGCTATCGCCGCTGCCTTGGCAGCCACTCTGTCCGTGGTTGGCGCCCCAGCCAGGGCGCAGGTTGAAGTCGGCGTTATCAACAGCCTTTCAGGTAACTTCGCTGCATTCGGCGAACGTTATCGCACGGGCCTCCAGGTTGCGCTCGATGAAATCAATGCAAATGGGGGCATCAATGGGCAAAAGCTGACCCTGACGATCCAGGACGACCGGTCTGAAGCGAAGAGCGCACTTGCCAGTGCGGAGAGCTTTGCAAGCAAGGGCGTCCCGCTTGTTATCGGCTCCTATGCCTCCTCGATCACAGGCCCTCTTGCACAGTTCTTGACGCGCCAGAAGGTTCCGATGATCGTTCTGGGCAGCGCCGACGACAGCATCACCAAGCCGGGCTCACCGTGGGTATTCCGCGCGAAGCACAATTCGACGATCGTCGCCAAAGCGTATTTCGACTATTTCGATCATCTCAAGAACACGAAGAAGGACGTGCCTCTTGAGACGGTCGCTATGCTGTACGGTAACGGTGCATGGCCGACCTCCCTCGCAAAGGAGGGCAAACGCCTCGCGTCCGAACGCGGATACAAGGTTGTGGGCGATCAAGCCTATGATCAGGGCGTCACCGACTTTCGGCCGATCCTGAACCGTTTCCGCGGTGCCAATCCGGACGTCCTCTATATCGTGTCCTATGCGGAGGACGGCGTCGCCATTACCCGCCAGATGCGGGAGGTTGGCCTGAACGCCAAGGTCTTGGCGATCGATACGTCCGCGGCTCTCCCAAGCTTCGTTCAGCAGGTCGGAAAATCGGCGGACTACATTGCGACGGCCGTCAGCTGGAGCCAGGACGTGAAGTACCCTGGCGCTCAGGAGCTCTACGAGCGTCTGAAGGCCAAGGCCGGCGGTGAACCTTCGTTCTATGAGGCAGAGGGGTATCTCGCCCTGATGGCCGCCGCCGATGCGCTGCGTCGTGCCGATCCGAAGTCCCGTGACTCCGTGCGCGAAGCGCTGGCTGCGACAGACATCACGACCCCGGTGACTACGGTGAGCTTCAAGAGTGCGGACGGCTTCCAGGGACAGAACCCGATCCGGAGCCTCATCCTGCAGATCCAGGACGGCAAGCACGTCACCGTGTTCCCGGACGATCTCGCCGCGAACCCGCCGCAGCACCCAACGCCGGAGTGGTCAACACGCTGACGCGACAGGGCTGGCGGCACCGCCGCCGGCCCGATCAAAGCGGCAACGACATTAAAGGACTGGCTCGCAGCTGCGCATTGTCGCGCAGCAGATCGATGCGTGCCAGCAATCAGGAATAAGAATGGCCGGTTTAGATATTCTTCTGCAGAACGTCGCCAACGGCGTTCTGATGGGAGGCGTTTATGCTCTCATCGGAATTGGCCTGACCCTCGTGTTCGGGGTCATGCGTACGATCAACTTCGCACACGGCGATTTCGTCGTGCTCGGCATGTACAGCGCCGTCCTCTTCAATGCCATCCTCGGATGGGACCCCTATCTGTCTCTGCTTCTCGCAATGCCGATCGGCTTTTTCGCCGGTGTCGTCGTCGAGCGCTTCATTCTCTCACGGGTCGTCGACGCACCGCCCGAATCGGCGCTTCTGGCGACGCTTGGAATCTCTTTGATCATCGGCAACGCGATCCTGCTCACTTTCGGCGGCGAGCCGCGCTCCGTCCAGGTGTCGTATGCCTCCTCGACCTTCTCGATTGCCGGGGTCAACGTCTCGATGGTCCTGCTGCTTGCCGGCGTCGCCACGGTCGTCATGATCGCGGCGCTCTACGCGCTGCTGAATCGAACCGAGATTGGCCGCGCCATTCGCGGAACTGCGGAGAATCGGCTCGGAGCCGAGCTCGTCGGCATCGACACCCGGCGGATTCACAGCATCGTCTTCGGCCTCGGGGTGATGCTGGCGGTCATGGCTGGCGTCACGCTCATCCCGCTCCTGTTTGCGACCCCGACCAACACGGGAGCAGTGTTCACCCTGAAGGCCTTCGTCGTGACGGTCCTCGGCGGCCTAGGGAACGTCGGTGCGGCGATCGCCGGAGGCATCCTTTTGGGCGTGGTCGAGGTTCTGGGGGCGTCCTACTTCATGTCCGAGTATCGCGAGGCTTATGGATTGATTGCATTCCTGCTGATCCTGCTTTTCCGGCCCGAGGGCCTTTTCGGACGGACGGTGAAGCGCGTATGACAAAGCATCTCATTGGACTGGGCGTGCTGCTTGCTGTCGGCATCGCCTATCCGGTCATCTTCCCGAATAACCTGACAGTCGCGATCTCTGTGCTGCTGTTCGCCGGCTGGGCCACGTCATGGGACCTGCTGGGCGGATGGAATGGCCAAGTGAGCCTCGGTCATGCGTCGTTCGTGGGCCTCGGCGCCTATTTCGTGGCGATCGGGCAAAGCCAGTTCGGTCTTGCTCCCTGGTGGGGGATGGCCATGGCGGCTGCTTTTGCGGCGGTCCTCGGCTATTTCTGGGGACGGCTGACCTTCAGCCTACGTGGGCCGTACTTCTCTCTCTCGACTATCGCAGTGGCGGAGATCCTCCGCCTGGTCGCCATTAATGAAGAATGGCTGACCGGAGGCGCTACGGGGGTGTTCCTGGCAACTCTTCCGGAGCCGTTCGGCATCGACCTCTTTTCGAGAACGGCCCAGTTCTACATGGCGCTCGCTTTCGCGGCAGGGGTGATTGCTACCATCATCGTGATCTCCCGGGCCCGGTTCGGCTATCAGCTGCGGGCCGTTCGCGAGGATGAGGATTCGGCAATGGCCGCAGGCATCGATCCGACGGCGACGAAGCTGAAGGCGTTCATGCTGTCGGCTGCACTCACGTCGATCGGCGGCGGCATCTATGGGATCGTGCTGGCTTTCATCGAGCCGCACGTCATCTTCGCCCTTCTCCTGTCCGTGCAGATCGCCCTCACGGCCATTATCGGCGGGCGTGGAACGATCTGGGGACCCGCCGTCGGCGCGTTCGTAATGATCGGCGCGGGAGAGACGTTCCGCACCACATTCGCCGAGGCGAACATGCTGATCTACGGGATGCTGATCCTCGTGGTCGTGCTTTTCGTTCCTCGCGGCATCGTCGGGGAATTGGCCCGCAGACATATTCGGAGGCTCTATGCCAAACGTGCTCAGGGCTGACGGCATCACCGTCAAGTTCGGCGGGGTCACGGCCGTCAACAATGTGTCCTTGTCCCTCAGCTCCGGCGAGATCCTCGGGCTGATCGGCCCGAATGGAGCGGGCAAGACGACCCTGTTCAATGCGGTGACGGGGTTTGCCCCGATGCATTCCGGCAGGATCGAATTGCTCGACAGGGATGTCACGGCGCTGCCGGCATTTAAGCGGACCCGTTTGGGCTTCGGCCGGACATTCCAGACCGAGCGACCATTCGAGGAGCTGACGGTTCTGGAGAATGTGCTCGTTGCTGCTTTCCTGACGGTTGGCCGGCGGAGCGAGGCCGAGCGCCTCGCCATGAGGGTCCTCGAGCAGGTGGGGCTGGCAGATCGCGCGCACCAGCCGGCGCTCGACCTCAACCTTGCCCGCCGGCGGCGACTGGAGCTGGCGAAGGCGCTCGCCGTGAAGCCGAAGGTAATCTTCCTTGACGAAATCATGGCGGGTTTGAATCCTCCGGCGCTTCGGGAGATGATCGCCTTCGTGAGATCATTGAGCGCGCAGGGTCTCGCGGTCCTGATGGTCGAGCACATCATGGAGGCGATCATCGAACTGTCGGATCATGTCATCGTGCTCGCCAGCGGCGAGAAGATCGCGGAGGGCACTCCGCAGCAGGTTACGAGCGACGAGCGCGTCATCGAAGCGTATTTGGGGACCGATTGATGAGCGACGCAATTCTGCAGGTCGACAAGGTTGACCTTGGCTACGGCGCGCTGAAGGTGGTGTTCGGTGCGTCTCTCCATGTGAATCGCGGCGAGCTGGTCGGTCTCGTCGGTGGAAACGGCAGCGGCAAGTCAACGATTCTCAGGGCGATCTCAGGCATGATCGCCCCGTGGGCCGGACGCGTCCTGTTCGCCGGCGAGGAAATCAAGGGAGCACGGCCTTACCAGATGGCTCGCAAGGGGTTGGCTCATGTGCCTATGGGCCGTCAGCTGTTCCCGAACATGACTGTGCGGGAAAATCTGATGCTGGGGGCCTACTTGCCTGAAGCAAAGGCTGCCCGGCACGAGAACATGGCAAAGGTCGAAGCCCTCTTCCCGGACCTCATTCGCCACGCCAACGCCATGGCGGGGCAATTGTCTGGTGGACAGCAGCAGATGGTGGCCATTGCCCGGGCGCTTATGCTCGGCCCCAAGATGCTGATCATGGATGAGCCCAGTCTCGGACTGTCGCCGCTATTCGTCAAAGAAGTGATGGCTGCCATCAGGCGGGTCGCAGAGACGGGTCTTCCAATCCTGCTTGTGGAGCAGAACGTGAAGCAGGTTCTCGCCGTCAGCCACCGCGTCTACGTGCTCGAAAATGGCAGGCAGGTGCTCGATGGTCCATCTGAGGAGTTACAGGGCCACCCGATGATCCGTAAGGCGTATCTCGGTCTTTAGGCTACAAGTGACAAGAGCAACGAGCCCATCACGCATGTAAGCTGGGCTCGTGCATATCAGGGAAAGGACTTCCGCCACGCATCCTGGTGCCGGTAGCAGCAATGGTCGGGTCGTCACTCCCCAGACGCAAGCGCTTGGTCTGCTTCGGCGCTTAGGAGCCGGCGTTCGTTGAGCGGCCGGAATTCGAATGCTTGACCCAAACCGGACGTTGCTGGGTTCTGAAGCCGATTGCTGTGGGTAGCAGTTCCGTGCAGGTTATGACGCCCACGCTGCCGATATTCCGATCAAGAGTCCCAACTGAATGGGACAATGAGCCATCACCGCAGGCCAGGTTCCCTGAAATATGGGAATTTCAATCCCGGATGGCCGCCAGATAGCGCTCGATGGACCGAGCCACCGCCGCCTTGCCGTCCTGCATGATGTTGCGATGCGCGAAGGCGCCGAAGACGCGCTCGTAGGGATATGGCGCAACGCCCGCGCCGATCCGCTCCACGGCGGTGCGATTGAGCGGAATGTAGTTGGGATAGCTGCGCATGAAGCTGACGAAACGGCGGTCCTGGGTCACCTGGAGGTTGTCGCCGACGAACAGGTCGCCGCGACCGTCGGCGCCGCTGGCGTGATGCAGCACGGTGCTGCCTTCGAAATGACCGCCGGTGCGGATCAGGGTCAGGCCCAGCCCCAACTTCAGGGTCTCGCCCGACCAGAACCGGATGGATCCATGCGGGCGCATGACCCATTGGCGGTCGTCCTCGTGCAGGTAGACCGGCGCACCATGAAACGCTTCGCTCCATTCGGCGAGCGCCGAGTAGTAATGCGGATGCGAGATTGCGATGGCCCTGAGGCCTCCCAAGCGACGGATCCGCTCGACCGCCTCCTCGGTGACCAAGGACACGCAATCCCACAGGACAGCGCCGTCTGAGGTCGGAACAGCGAGCGCGCGCTGCCCGATGGCGAAGGCGGGCTCAACCCCGATGCCGGTGAGGCCGCCTTCTTCCGTAAAGGCATTGCGATGTGTCTTGCGCAAGGCCTCGAATGTCGTCCATTCCTGCCCGGACCAGCGCACATATTGGCGCACATCCTCACAGACAGGGCAGAACGGAGGCGGCGCGGCTGTCTCTTCGAACTGAGCGCCGCATTGAACGCATAGGAAGTGGGCCATGAAATCCCGTCACAATTGCGAAAGTCTACCGATGCGCACCCGGCCTCGAGGTCAGGCCACGGATCGAGGGATGAGCGTCGATAGGCAAGCCTAGCACATCGTGCGGAAAAGAGAGCCCAATTCTCGCTGGCGCGACCTTGCGTTTGCGCAGAACGATGGGCTCTTCCACGAGTGGAGCATCGACACCCGGCCCGATGGCGACCAGCGAGAACCTGCTCTCGCACCAGGACGCGCGCAACCTCCTGCGTTACGGCGGCATGCGCCCGGACCGCGACTGGCTGCAATTCGATTGTGCCCTGAGCTACGGCTTGGTTGAATACTTGTGCATCCTCGACGTGCTTGCCCAGCTCGGCTGGTCAGCCTCCCGTTGCATCCCGCATGGCGGACACCAGATGTCGCTCAACATCGCAGCCGGGCTCGGCCTCGGCGGCAATGAGAGCTACCCTGACCTCTTCCAGCCCTATGGCGGCTTTCCGGACAACGTACGGGTTGAGGATGGCTACATCGTCATGCCCGAGTTGGCTGGTATCGGCTTCGAGGGCAAGTCCGGGGCAAGTCCGACCTGATCAAGGTCATGCGCGCGTTGGCGGCGTGATTGTCCACATAACCCCGCAAGTTGTGGCCGTTCCCTCTGGCTCCAACAGGACCGTCCTGAGGTTTTGATCAGGATTGCTCGCGGCCATGCACCTGGGCCGGTGGAGCGGTCGCTTCGACGGCCGTGAAGGTCTCCAAGATCCGATAGGTGTGCTCGGTGCCGGCCGGAACCGTCCAGGAATCGCCGGGCTCCAACCGAACGGTTTGCCCCTCGATCTCCAGCTCGGCCCGTCCCGCGATCACGTAGCCGACCACCTCATACTCGTGCTTGTGCGAGAGCTTGTCCCGGGTTGGCTCCTCCTCCCGCCACAACCGCATGGAAACGCGCTTGCCGGATGCGAGATAGATCTCGCCTTGATCCCCGGTCGGCGAATGGGCGCTGCTGACCTTCTTCACAGTCGTGTCGGTCATCGGCTCCTCCTGTCTCTCCCCAGGAAACGTGGCGGGCACCCGCTGCGTTCCCCCTTCGGGCAGCTCGAGAGACGGTTCCGTATCGGACGACACTCATGGGCCCAAGCGCGGAAACCGGTTCGCCCCGCACGCGCCAAGGAGGCTGAAGCCATGTATCCCGAGGATCTGAGCTTTCGCGACCGCGCCGATGCCGGACGCCAGCTTGTCCCTCGTCTCAGGCTCTATGCTGCGCAGCACCCTGTCGTGCTGGCACTTCCCCGCGGCGGCGTGCCGGTGGCGTTCGAAGTCGCTAAAGGCTTGGGGGCACCGCTCGATCTGATCTTCGTGCGCAAGATCGGGGCTCCCGGCCAAGCCGAATTCGGTCTGGGCGCAGTGGTCGACGGAGCTCACCCTCAGGTCGTGCTCAACAAGGAAGCACTTGATCGGGTCCGCGTGCCGTCGGGCTATATCGAGGAGGAAACCCAGCGGCAGCTCAAGGAGATCGAGCGCCGACGAGAGCATTATCTCGCTGGTCGGCGGCCGGTCGATGTGGAGGGCCGCGTTGCCATCGTGGTGGATGACGGCATCGCCACGGGCAGCACCGCGCAGGCAGCGTTGAAGGGGCTGTCCCGCGCCCGCCCCGCCCGGCTGATCCTTGCCGTTCCGGTCGCCCCGGCCGACTCCATTGCCCGTCTCAGGGCAGAGGCCGACGAAGTGGTCTGCCTGATGACCCCGGGGGCATTCTACGCCGTCGGCGAGCACTATGACGATTTCCATCAGACTTCGGACCGGGAGGTGACCACGCTTCTGGACGAGGCCCAGCTTTGGAACAGGGAGAATTCCCCATGAACGTCACCACTCTTCGTGCCCTGTACGTCGCCAAGCGCCAGGAAGTCCGCAGCATCGGGGAGCAACTGCCGGGCCCTGCGGAGGATGGCCGATGTGGCAGGCCGTCCTGAACTCAAGCAGGGGATCCAACCCACCTGGAGGAGACCCACGCGCATCGATCCACGAGCGCTTGATCCTGCTCGCCAAGCGCATGCTCAACCCGGATGCAGCCGCGGGCTGATGCATGAGGACACAACATCACAGTGATTGCGAAGAGGGAGGAGAGCGATGCCGCTCACCATCACCAGCCCGGCCTTCCGCGACGGTGAGGTCATTCCGACCCGGTATACCCGGGACGGCGAGAATCTCTCGCCGCCGCTGGAGTGGCGCGATGCGCCGCCGGAAACCAAGAGTTTCGTGCTGATCGTCGAGGATCCGGATGCGCCGCCGGGCACGTTCCGGCACTGGGCGCTGTACAACATCCCGACCGGTGCAGCCGGCTTACCGGAAGGGGTGTCCGCCCAAGAGCGCGGCGGGCCGGGGGAGGGCGTCAACGGGTTCCGGAACGCCCGCTATGACGGTCCCGAGCCGCCGAGAGGCCATGGGCCGCATCACTACCACTTCCGGCTGGCCGCCCTTGATGTGCCGCAGCTCAATCTATCAACCTCTGCGAAGGTCGAGGACATCTGGACCAAGGCGCAGCCTCACATCGTGGCACAGGCGGAGGTCGTTGGAACCTACGAGCGATGAGACGGAAGACCGGCTTTATGATCGGGGCCGGCACGGAGCATCGGCTGACACAGAACGTGTCGCTCAAGACCGAGACGCTTTACTACAATCTCGAGGACGAGACGCTCACGCTCGCACGTTCTGTCAGCCAGGCGACCTACCGGTTCAAGAACGATGGTTGGATCAGCCGGATCGGGCTGAACGTCCGGTTCTGATCTGGAGGCAGCAAGGGGCAGCCTGAAGAGGTTCGCTGGAGGTTCGCGAATCACGCCCGTGAGGGGCCGCCACAACGCCGAAATCCCGGCGAGCGGTCGCACGCCACACGGATCCCATGCGATGAGCCTGCGCTGGGTGCCCGGACACGTCCGGGCATTCCGTGTCAGACGGCCGCTAAAAGTGAAACTCAACCCCATGCACAGTAAGAGATCGGCGCGTCTGGATCTGTCAAAGCAACGCGCGGCAGAGAACGGCCATGTCTACTAACAGTGACAAAGCTCACGAGCCATTAGGGAAAACATAGATAATGTTTTCTCTGTATGGGCTGGCGATTTACCTCGCCGCCCGGGTAAATCGTTCTTCTCTCAGTAGTGGAGAATGATTATGGCACAGCTACCACAAACGGCCCCCTGGGATGATGCGACGCCCGTGGGCACCCGCCTGAAAGCGGCGACAGGAACGTGTCACCCGGGGCTGCAAGAGGCCCTCGTCCGTCAGGTCCAGGAGACCATGCCGGCCTCCTCCCGGATGATTCCGGCACACTCTCCGGATCTCGAGGAGGCGGCCGTGGCGGCTTTGACGGAGATGCAGCCGCAGAACACCGTCCAAGGGATGCTGGCCGGCCAGTTCGTGGCGCTGCACTTTGCCAGCATGGACTGCCTCCAGCGTGCTGCCGAGAAGGGCACCTTGCCTGCCGTGCGCGATATGAACCTGCGTCATACCACAAAGCTCTTGGCTGCCGAGCTTCGCGTGCTGGAGGTCCTCGAGCGGTTGCAGGGCCGGGGCCCCGTGCCGCAACCCCACGGACCATTTGTCAATGTCGAGCCGGGCGGGCAGGCGGTGGTCGGGGTCCAGGTGGGCATGGCCGCGGCCGAGGGTAGCGATGGTCGGCCGGGGGCTGATTGCGCCCAGGACGATGAGCGGGTGAAGCGATCCCCAGGCGAGCGCGACCCACGGGGCATTCGTCTTGGGTGATCATGTCCGCAACACCGGGCCGATGCGGGCGAGCCGGCGTTGTGGCGCGCTCACCCGATCCGGCTGCGCCTGTCAGGCGCCCGCAGTCCAGGGCAAGCGACGGTGTCGCATGCATGGGGGCGCCACCGGGTCCGGAGCCCCTGACGGCAACCAGAATGCGCTCCGGACGGGGTTGCACACCCGCGCGATGATCGCGCAGCGCCAGACTGTGGGCCTCTTGCTGAAGCGCGCACGCCAGATGCTGGACGATCTTGAATGAGTTTTCACGGGCGTCTGGCTCAAGATTGCGTGCAAAGTTTCCATGCGCGTAGCGGAGGCTGAGTGCTTGGAACACAGTGACTTAGCTTTGAGGCTCGAAGCCCAGTAAACTTTGAAAACCTGCCAAGCCCGGAGCTAGAGGTGAATTTGGACTCGCGGGGAGATCTCTATATAAATGTTATATTATTTGCAACTATGGGCCGTTTCGGTTTCGAAGCGCTAAACAAGCGCGCTCTGAGGATTGTGCAAAAAATCGGAAAATTTTGATAGACGACAGGAATACATCCGTGCAAACCGGATTCAGCTTTTGTCTAATCCTTTGGGGGTAGAGGTCGTGTCACCCAGGTCTAAGTCAAAGAACGTTCTCTATTTCATCGACGAATCTGTCTCAGATATCAACACTATTGTGAACGCGATTCCGGCCTCGGCTGAGGTGAGGGTCATCGGCTTTGGTGAGGATGCTGTTGTTCACCTTCAGGCGGCTCTGGCGGACAAGCGCGACATCTCAGCCGTTCACCTCGTCAGCCATGGTCGACCAGGGGCGATCGTGCTGGGTGCGAGTGTCATCGACGCCACCACTCTGGCCACGCGCGCAGAGGATTTCCTTGATATCGGCAGGTCTCTCGCGCCCGACGCGGATCTGATCGTCTATGGCTGCCGTGTAGCCGAAGGGGAGAGCGGGAAGGCCTTCTTGGCCAAACTGGCCGACCTCACCGGTTCGAACGTGGCTGCTTCGGAAACCTTGACCGGCGCCGCCCATCTTGGCGGCAACTGGGACCTCGAGGTCCGCCTGGGGAATGTGCGGGCTTCCACCTTGAGTGTTCCGTCCTATGCCGATGTCCTGGCGGCACCAAACATCGGCTCACTTGCGCCGATTTCATACATCGAGGGGGATGCGGCGCAGTCGATCGGGACGGTCACCTTCACCGATGGCTCGGGCTATGCGGGCGGTTCGATCACCTTCGGTGTCAGCGGAGCGACCGCCAACGACCAGATGACGCTGTTCAGCGACGGGAACCCTGATGAGACCGGGGCGATCTCCCGTGATGCCTCGGGCAATGTCTATTATGGTAATGGTGCAGGCCGCGATCTCATCGGCAAGGTGGACGATGTCCAAAATGGGCAGAACGGGCAGCCGCTGACGATCCATCTCATTGGAACTTCGACCAATGCCATCACCAATCCGAGCTTCGAGGGGTCAACGAGCGGTTGGACGATTGTTAAAAGCCGCGTGATTCTGGGCACGACCGAGATCAACGGTCATGTCACGCCCGTGGATCCTACCGCTCCCCCGAATTCCACGAACGGTGCAGGCGGCGGCATCGACAACGGTGGCATTACGTCGATGACGTACAATAGTGGGTTGGCGACTGACCAGCATACGGATGGCGGGAGCTCGCTGCGGCTTTATCTCAGCGGCAACACGTCGGACGGCTTTGATGTCGTCCACGGTCCATATGCCTATTCCGACACGTTCGCGGCTCAGGCTGGCGATGTCTTTGCTTTCGACTGGCGCGCCGCCGCAGGCGGAGATGCCTATGATGCCTTCGGCTATCTGATGAACGCCGACACTGGTGAGTACGTTCGCGTCTTGGATGCCACGGGCGAGAACGACACGGGTGTGACAAACTGGGCATCGCAGAAGGTCGTGGTGCCGGAATCCGGCAATTGGTTCTTTGTCTTCGTGGCAGGCACTTACGATTTCACGGGCGGCAGGGCTGTGGGTGGCTCGCTCTACATCGATAATTTTCGCGTCGAGCGTTCGCCTGTGAACGACACTGTGCTCGGCGAGCTGGCGAAGCATGTGCAATATCAGAACACATCTGATGCTCCGCCGGATGATCCGCGTACTCTCACAATCGAGGTCAAAGACGGTACGGGCGATATCGAGAAGGCCAACACAACCATCGACATCACTCCAGTCAACGATGCACCCGTTGTGTCGGGAGCTGTGGCAGGTGCGGCGACGGAAGGTGGCGCGGGTGTAACGCTCGACGCGCTCAAGAACGCATCCGATGTGGATGCGGACGATGTGCTCACGGTGGTCGATGTGGGCACCCTGCCGGCTGGTGTGACCTATGACGCAGCCACACACTCCTTCGCGCTGGATCCTGCTCACCCGGCCTACCAGTCTCTTGCTGCGGGCGCGGCTCAAACGGTCACAGTCGAGTACAGCGTGTCGGACGGCACGGCGAAGGTCCCTGCCTCCGTTTCCTGGACCGTAACAGGCACAAACGATGCGGCTGCTCTGTCTTCGGACACCAGAGAACTGACAGAGGCGGACGCTGTTCTGACGACGAGCGGCACACTTACCATCTCGGACGTGGACAGCCCTGAAACCTTCGTGCCGCAGACAGGCACGGATGGCCAGTACGGCACCTTCGCGATCGGCACGGATGGCAAGTGGACCTATGTAACTTTCTCAGCCCACAACGAGTTCCGGGCCGGGGAAACCTACACCGAGACGTTCCCGGTGACATCTGCCGACGGCACTACGACCACGGTTACGGTGAAGATCACCGGCACGAACGATGCTGCCCAACTCTCGGCTGACGTTGCAACTCTGACCGAGGGTGATACTGCGGCTGCGCTCAGCACCTCGGGGCAGCTGACGATTGCTGATGTGGACAGCCCTGCGACTTTCATAGCGCAGTCGAACGTGGCTGGTCAGTATGGCATGTTCTCGATAGGCGCCGATGGCAAGTGGACGTATGAGGCTTCCTCGGCGCACGACGAGTTTCAGGTTGGCCAAGTTTACACTGAGATCTTCACCGTCACGTCATCCGATGGTACCACGACAACTGTGACCGTGAGGCTGACTGGCACGAACGACGCAGCCTCTGGCCGGGTAGACGTGATAGGAGATCCTACTCAGGGTAAGGTTCTAACCGCCACCAATAACGTCGTTGATCCCGAGGGGATTGCCCCTTCCAGTGTTGCTTATCAATGGCAGCGTCAGCAGGCGAACGGCACCTGGGTGAACATCACCGGGGCAACGGGGACGACCTATGCGCTGACGCAGGCTGATGTGGATGCCGGCCATGTGCGAGTGGTGATGACCTACACCGATCTCGGTGGTAGCGCCGAGCAGGTTTCCGGCGATGCCATCCCGGTGGCCAATGTCAATGATACACCTACTGGTGCGGTCGCGATCACCGGCGAAGCGCGGGAAGGGCAGCTCCTGACGGCCGTCAACACTCTGGCCGACGACGATGGCCTGGGCACGTTGACCTACCAGTGGATGGCCGATGGTGTGGCAATTCACGGGGCCACGGGGTCGACCCTTACCCTCGCGCGGGATCACGTCGGGAAGGCGATCACTGTCGTGGTCAGCTACACGGACGGGTACGGCACTCCTGAATTTGTGTCCTCGCCCGCAAGCTCGGTTGTCGTTGAGGAGAATGCCGGCGACGATCGGTTTTATGGTGGATCCGGCAACGACGAGTTGTTCGGAGGGACGGGCAACGATTGGCTGTATGGGTACGGCGGGCGCGACAAGCTCTTTGGCGAGGCCGGTAATGACACGATCGATGGCGGAGCGGACAATGACACCCTCGACGGCGGCTCCGGCGATGATCTCCTGTTCGGCAACGATGGCAGGGATCGCCTCTACGGGAACAGCGGGCGCGACACGCTCTTTGGTGGTGCCGACCACGACACAATCAGCGGCGGGGCGGACAGTGACATTTTGAAGGGCCAATCGGGCAACGACTGGCTCTATGGCGATGCCGGCACCGATACTCTCTACGGCGGCATTGGCAACGACCGTCTCTATGGCGGCTCGGGCCATGACCGGCTCCTGGGCGAGGCCGGCCATGACCGCCTCGACGGCGGTACCGGCAACGACACGCTTTTAGGCGGCACCGGCAACGATACCCTGGTGGGCGGCACCGGTCACGACCGCCTCTATGGCGATGCCGGCCACGACCGGCTCTATGGCGAGATCGGCAACGATCGCCTCGACGGCGGCTCCGGCCATGACCGCCTCGACGGCGGCACCGGCAACGATACGCTTTTAGGCGGGATCGGCAACGACACCCTGCTGGGTGGGGCCGGCCGCGACAAGATGTGGGGTGGCTCCGGCAAGGACGTGTTCGTCTTCACCTCGGCCAAGGACAGTCAGGTCGGTTCACAGCGCGATGTCATCTATGACTTCCAGTCGGGGCACGACACGATCGACCTGCGCGGCATCGACGCCAACACCCGGCTTGCCGGCAACCAGGCGTTTTCCTGGTCCTGCATGGACGTGGCCTTCGTCAACGTGGGCGAGGCTGACGCGGCCTTCCTGAGTGCGGGCTTTACGGGCAAGGCAGGGCAGCTGCGCTTTGCCAACGGCATTCTGTCAGGCGACATCGACGGGGATCGCAGGGCCGATTTCGAGATCAAGATTGTTGGTCACTTCTCCAGCGCCGATGTGATCCTCTAAGCTGACCGAGGCAGGGCAGGGCAATTCCTGCCCTGCCTTGCGCCCGTCCTCTGAACTGTTGCTCATGAGCGCTGAATGTTGCCATCCGGTGACAGGTTCCGCGAGAGCCTTACCCTATAGTCTGGCCCAATCATCGGAGATCATAATGAAGTTCCTCCTTCTCTCTGCGGCAGCCCTGATGGCTGGCACGGCGGTGGCGGCAGCAGACGACCTGCCGAATCGTGTATCGACCGTCACCCCAGTGATCGCCCAATCCGCCTTCAACTGGACAGGCTTCTATGCGGGCGTCCAAGGTGCCTGGATCCGGGATGATGGCGACGCGGTCCGCACCGGACTTGCCGGCGTGCCGGCAATCTCAGTTCCCAACCGGGCCGGCCTTGGGGACAATGGGCTCGGTGGTGGTGGACAGATCGGCTACCAGATGCAGTTCGGCAGCCTCGTAGCGGGTCTCGAGGCCGACTTCACGTTGACCGATGTGGGCCGCTCCCGCAGCAGCGTGAACCCGGCGAGTGCAGACCCGGCGTGCCAATGCACGGCGACGACGACGCTCACCTCGGAGATGAACTCGTTCGGCAGCGTCAGAGGGCGGGTCGGCGTTGCCATGCCGAGCCTCGGAACGTTCTTCGACCGGACGCTGCTGTACGTTACAGGTGGCTTGGCATATGCGCAGATCGAGCATCGAGGACAGATCGCAGTGACCCCACCGGGCATTGAGCTGCAAACGGTCCGTGATGACGTGAAGATGGGCTTCACGGTCGGGGCTGGAACCGAGATCGCCCTCACGCAGAACGTCTCGATCAAATCGGAAACGCTCTACTACAATCTTGGAGATGAGCGCCTGACGCTCGCACGGGCAGGCGATCAGGCGGTGTATCGCTTCAAGAACGACGGCTGGATCAGCCGCGTGGGTGCCAACGTGCGCTTTTAAACCCGAGCGCCTGGGGTGAAGCCACTTCAGGACACGGTCGCGTTCTGCCCAAACCACGCGATTCGGCAACGAGCGAGGGCTCGATGGACGCTTTTCATCGTGCCTCCCACCGCTCATGCAGCAGCGTGCGGTGTTCGAGGCCGAGGTGGGCGTTCGGCCGAACCCCTTGGTCAATCGGTTACAGGTCCGGCAAGGCGCTGAGCAGAGCGGGGCTGTCTGACCCGGTCCCGCCAGAGTCCGATCCCGGCCGGAGATCGTCAAAGGCGGAGCGGCGTGACCTCGGCCATGCGACGGTAAGGGCGCACAGTGCCGGCCCAAAGCCGCAATGGCTCCCATGGCCGCTTTCCTGAGCACGTGGGAATAGGTGCCGTATTCCCTCGCCAGCTCTCCTAATACCGCTGCGCGACGGCATAGCGTAGGCGAGCGTCTGAAAGCTGCTCAACTGTCGATCCGGGCATGCCCATGTTTCTACTCGATTTAATGGGAACGAATGAGGGGCATCGTATCGAGAGGATGAGAGCCAGCTGGCGCGATGGATAGGCTAGGTGCGTCAGTATCAACGCTTCAAGTTCATCAGGACATCAAGCAGTTCAGAGCCCGTTTGAAAGACCTTCGAGTTGGCCGTATAACTGGTCTGGGCCTCAATCATTGCCGTCAGCTCCGTGCCAATATCGACATTCGAGCCTTCGAGCGCGCCTGAAGCAAGCGATCCAAATCCGACAGACTCCGGGAATCCTACTTGGTAGCCGCCTGATTGGCTGGTCGCCTCGTAGACGTTTCCAGCCTTGGGGGCGAGATTGTCAGGGCTTGCGATTGTCGCCAGCGGAATTCTGTAGGCCGCAATACGAGTGCCATCTTCATAGACGGCATAGACGGTTCCATCACTGGCGAACTCAGCGCTTTTTACTGCCGACGGCGCGTTGCCATTGGAGTAGCCTGTGAGACTGTAGTCGCCTGCAAGCTGGGTCATGCCTGACAAGTCAAGAGTGAGGTTCTTACGGTTCGGAATATCCAGCTTCATGGATGATGGCCCAATTAGCTTGCCGGAACCGTCGAACGCCATCCCTGTTGGCCCGTCGAGGAGGGTGGAACCATTATAGATTGCAATGTCCCAGGTGTCTGCGCCTGTCTTCTCCAGCTGAATGTCGAGCTTTATTGGATTGCCAGCGTTATCGAAAACCTGAAGCGAAGTTTGCTTGTTCGCTGAGGTGATATCAGTAAAGGACACTGATACGTCAGCGTCCCACGTTGTATCGAGCGACGTCAGCAGTAATCTGCCGTTGCTCGGATCCTTAGAGGCTTTAATCCCCTTCAATGTCCCATCGTCAACGGCTGCATTGATCGAAACGACCAGATCATCAACCGTCGTCTCCGACGTCACGGTGAAAACCTGCTCCGCGCTTCCCTCAACTGTAAATCGGATCGTGTCGTACCGGGTACGATTGGACACTTCCAACTCAAGGTGAGCGGCTTTCGCAGGAAGAGCATCAACAGGGGTGCCGGTGTCGAAGGAAACGATCTGGCCGCCCACCCAGTCAACTGCGGGATCAGTGGCAGTGAGAACCAGCGTTCCGCTTCCTGGGGATCCTCTGAGACTTGGATCCCGTTCACTGGATCTGTGCCAGATGCAACAGCTGTGTTGATTGAAGCTACAATGTCGGCGACCGAAGTCTCTGTGGTGACGACAAAACGCTGGAGGGCTCCGTTGATATCGAACTGAATCTCGGCGCCTGGCTTTAAGTTGGTTGCATCAAGCGTGACAAATGACGGGCCGTCAGGACCTGCGGGTGAATGTGATGAATAAGAATTACCTTGCCGGACGTCGTTAAACGCGCCTCCTACATTCATGTTGCCTGTCTCATCAAGTGAGGTGACCACAAGGCGATCAGTGGTAGGATCTTTATCGACCTTGACTCCAGATAACGTGCCAGCAGTAATAGCTGCACGAATTTCGGTGACGAGTTCATCCACGGTAGTTGCAAGCCCCATAGAGACGGCTGTTGGTGCTGCGCTGCCAGCGGAGATATAGATGGTGTCCTCGTACGACAGGTTGGGCACCAGGATACTTGCAGAGCCAGGAACTGCAGGTACAGCAGGGTGGCTGGTCCCACCGACTGTTACACACGGCTTCCCATAGGGAAGATTTCCCGCAAGGACACCTGTGGTCGAGGCAGCAGCCTGCATGCCGAAGCTCGACATGTTGACCGGCACGACACCATCAAAACTGTTCAAGGATGGGTTAATGGTTCCAGCAGCCAGACTATAGCCCATCAGGGTGAAGCCAGCCGCATTGACGAGGTTTCCAGACTTGCCATCGACAACAAAGTTGCCGGCGCGTGTCAGGTACGGGATCCTTTCGGGTCGGACACAACAAAGAACCCATTGCCGGAGATCGCGAGGTCTGTCGCCGAGGTCGTGTAGTTGATCGGGCCCTGATCCGAGATCGTGTACCGGACAGCGCTGGTGACCGAGCCTGAGTTGTAAGACCCTTCACTTGACGGGAGGATGAGTGACGAGAACTCGGTCGAGGCTCGCTTATAGCCGTTCGTGCTTGAATTCTGGATATTGTCGGCGACTGTTCCCAGCTTGCTCGACTGAGCAGTCATGCCGGACACGCCGCTGCGAAGCACGCCGTACAGACTCATCGGGAAACTCCTCAAGTTTGCGAATGGGTGTACGCAACCGGGCTTGCGCCAGGGTTGTGCGGATCACGCAGGCCGAGCGGCTCGTGTCCGGTGGGATCCTGCAGACGGTTGAGGGCCGATTGACCGGATCGATCGAGAGGCTGGGGGCAGCTGAACAGCCTGCTTCGGGAGCTTATCCTGCATCGTAGAGAGTGGGTCAGCCTCCTGCCTTTATTTTTCGCCTTCCGCTATTGTCATCGTGCCGATCCCGCCGATGACGGTCCAATTTACGAGAAGGCACAGGCAGAAAAACAACAGGTTACCCAAGAAGCCATCAGCCGAGCGGATGACGTGCAGGTTATGCGGGCAAGAAATAGAGGGCAATTAACCCAATCGCGAAAACGTCCCCCTCGTCCATGGCTGCCTCCCTCAGGCAACCGCATTCTACGCGCCCCACAGAGGCCCCCAAACTGCGATTTTGGGCGATGCCCCAGGACGTGCTGTTGGCGCCGAGGCGGGTGCTTGCGATAAGCAGCCATGTCCATATTCGAGCCTTGACCGTAGGACACCCGATCAGACCTACTTCGCCCCGCTGCAGCAGATCGCAGCAGCATACCCCCGGCAGACGCTCCACTTAAGCAGCCAAAAACGCTGTTCAGACAACCCGAGCCACTTCAGGCGGAGATGGCCCGGGCCGCCCAGCAGTGGCGCGCCCAAGCGTCTCGACGTGAGCGCTCGTCAGATGGGGCACCACCGCGTGGCCAGGGACAATGACCCGATGCTGGGCGAGTACCGCGAGCGCTCGGCCAAGCGAACAGGTCTATCAGTCTGCGACTTCGAAGGGGATCAGAGCGTGCCGCTCGCAAAAACGATGTTTGTAAGAAATATAGGAAATTCAATTTTGAAGTATAAAGCCGCAAACATTGCGAATCATAGCATAATCCTGTAAAGTAGATTGGGTTAATTCAGATTATATTTACTGATACGTCAACATAAGCCTACACGGTCTGATAAGTAGCTTTGGCGGAATGTGTCATCGCGGGTGTGTTGTTGTCGTTTTCGTTGCGAATGCTTTCTCGAGCAGGAGGGGAGGGCCTTCCTATGACAAATACCTCTCACCAGAATGATCCGGGCCCAGTGATCATGGTCGCGCTAGGCCCGACTGCCGGCAACGCGCCTTTGACGGTGGCCTCCCTTGGGATCCGGCTGCATGTGATCTCCGGCGACGGGGATGCGTGGCGCGATTGGGCTCACCGCCTCGCAGGGTGCGAGGCCGTGCTGGCAGAATGTGATCCCCTGTTGCGGCCGGTTCTCGATCGGCTCGCCAAGACCCACGACGGTCAGGCCTGCCGCCGATCCACTCTGCCGTCTACCGAGTGACGGAGGATGCCATGCCCTTCATCGCCACCAATGATGTGGGAACGACGCGCCGGCGCAAGCTGACGCCCCGTCAGCGGCTCAAGGTGTGGGAGACAACTGGCGGCGTGTGCGTGCTGTGCGGGCGCACAATTGATGCCGTGCGCGAGCGGTGGGTTGTGGAGCACCTGCGGGCACTGGAACTAGGTGGTCAAGACGATTTTGGAAACATGGGACCGGCGCATGACACCTGTGCCCGTGACAAGACACGCGACGATCATCGCCGCGCCGCGCATGCCAAGCGCCAGAAGATCCAGCATCTTGGAGCGGAAGCCCCAAAGAGGCAGTTGCCGTGTGGGCGAAACAGCCCCTGGAAGCGGACGATCTCGGGGTGGATCGTTGCACGAGAGGTGCCGCGGAGAGCGCAGGAAGATCGTTCTGGATGATGATCAGCGGAGCTGCGGACGTGAGCGCGTCTGGGCACGGGCAGGAGGTAGACCAATCCAAACTGGAAAGACGGGGCGCGGCTCGCAAGTCCAGTTTGAGGAAGGTTCTTCCGCACTACTCCCGTGTCCAGGTACATCATGGCGATTGAGAGAGCAGACAGGACACCATGACAACGCCAGCACAGGAAATATGGGGCGCAATCGCACAGCAATATGTGAACGGAGTTCCTGTCCGTGCGATTGCCAAAAGGTTCAACGTGTCACGGGCCACGATCTCGCGCCGGGCCAAGACAGCGGGCTGGGTGCACGGTGATGCAGGCAGCGGTCGCACGGGGACGATCCAGCCAGCTTCGGATGAGCCCTCAGGGGCAGCGCTGACGGCAGGCGAGGGCACTGACCGAGCGCGAGCTCCCGATTCGCTCGCGACCGTCCTCCAGCGGCGCAGAGCCGCCTGGGAGCAGGTGGACGCGCTGCACGAAGAGGCTTTGCGGTTGCTCAAAGAGAGACGCCGACCATGCTAGGCGATATCGCGTTTGAAGGCTTGGAGAACCGGGTGACGATGGCGGCGCAGTTGATCACCATGTTCAAAAAGTGCGTCAGGGGTCTGATGATGGCGCAGGAGGGCGAACGACGCGCTTATGGGGTGGATTACCGACAGCAGACGAAGGAGGCGACTAGGGACGAGGCGGAAGTCCGCCGCCGGCGTGAATTGGCTGGCTCAATTCTGAAGATGGTCGACGAGATGCGCCGCATGACCGACGCCTGCTCTCAGGCAGTCGAGACTGTCAGGCGACATGTAAAACTGGACCCCTAACGACATGAAGAACTGGACCCCTCGCTCCACCTTTTGAGAGGACGAGATGAGGTCGAAGGGATGTCAGATTTCTCCCCGGGCGGAGGTCCCGCGGGGAGAGGAGATGCGAACGCCGGATGACGTGGCGGCGATGCTGCGCCTGAAGGTCCTAGGCTGGGGGATCAGGCGGATTGCTCGCGAACTGGGGTGCAGTCACATGACGGTGCGCCGCTATCTGGCCGAGGGTGAATACCTCGCCTATCGGCGTCCTGCCCGCCGCCGCACCCTGACTGGGTGTGAGGACTGGCTGGCTGAACGCTTTCACCGCCACGCCGGCAATGCCGATGTCGTGCGCCAGGAACTCCTAGCCGAGAAAGGCATCAATGTCAGCCTGCGCACGGTCGAGCGGGCTGTCATCGGTCTGCGGCACGAGCTGGCGGCACAGGCGCGAGCCACCGTCCGCTTCGAGACCCCGCCCGGGCAGCAGCTGCAGATCGACTTCGGCGAGCGGCGCGTTCTGATCGGGGGCACGTCCACAAAGGTGTTCCTGTTCGTGGCGACCTTAGGCTATTCGCGTCGCCTGCACGTGCGCGCCTTCCGTAACGAGCGCCAAGAGAGCTGGTTCGAGGGCCTGGAAAGCACCTTCCGGCACTTTGGTGGGGTCACGACCGAGGTTCTGTTCGACAATGACCGCGGCTTGGTCCTGCGCCATGATGTCGAGACCCGAGAGGTGGAATTTAACGCCCGCTTGCGCGCCTTTGCCCGGCACTGGGGCTTCCGGCCCTGCGCCTGCTTTCCCTACCGGGCCCGCACCAAGAGCAAGGACGAACGCGGCGTTGGCTACGTGAAGAGGAATGCCATTGCCGGGCGCACCTTCGATAGCTTCGCGGCTCTGGAGGCTCATCTTGATCAGTGAGTGCGCGAGATCGCCGACCAGCGGGTGCACGGTACAACCGGAGAGGTGCCGGCCGAGCGCTTCGCTCGGCACGAGGCCGCGGCGCTCAAGCCGATCGACGGCATCCCCTCGTTCCAGGTTCTGCGCGAGGTCACCCGCAAGGTCCACGCGGATTGCGCCATCGAGGTGGACGGCAATGCCTATTCGGTGCCCTGGCGGCTGATTGGGGCCACCGTGCGGGTGACGATCTCGGAGCAGACCCTGCGCATTTGCCATGCTGGCCGGGAGGTTGCGGTCCATGTCCGGCAGACGGGCCGCTGCCAGCGCCTGGTCGATCCGGCGCACTTTGAAGGAGTGGCCGGCTTCGGCGGCAAAGTGGTACGCGCCGAGCCTGCCACGGCGGCCCTGCTGCGGCCGCTGGCCGAGTACGAGGCGGTGGTCGGGGGAGGCTTCTGATGGAGATCTCGCATGATCATCTGGTGGCGATGCTGACCCGCCTCAAGCTGACGGCGATCCGCGACCAACTCGATAGCCTGGTGGATGAGGCGGCGCGGCGTGAGCTGACGATCCGGGAAGCGCTGGGGCTGTTCTGCGAACGGGAGATTGCGCGTAAGGATGAGCGGCGGATCGAGATGAGCATCGGTCTGGCACGCTTTCCCTACGTTCGCGATCTGGCCGGCTTCGACTTTGCCGCCCAGCCCTCGATCGACAAGGGCCAGATCCGGGAGCTGGCGACCGGCCGGTTCATCGCGAATGGTGAGGCGGTTCTGTTCCTGGGGCCACCCGGGGTCGGCAAGACGCATCTGGCAGTGGCGCTCGGCCGCGAGGCGATTGTTGCCGGCTATACGGTGCTGTTCGTGCCGGCCCCCGCCCTGGTGGCGCAACTGGCCAAGGCGCACGGCGAGGGGCGGCTCGAGGAGCGGCTGACGCATTACAGCAAGCCGAGGCTGCTGATTGTCGATGAACTCGGGTACCTGCCGTTCGAGCCGGATGCAGCGCATCTGTTCTTCCAACTCGTCTCTCGGCGCTATGAGCGCGGAGCGATGCTGGTGACATCCAACCGCGCCGTGGGCGAATGGGGATCGGTTTTTGGGGATCCCGTGGTGGCGACGGCGATTTTGGATCGCCTGCTTCATCATAGCCACGTGATCACTGTTCGGGGCGACAGCTATCGCCTGCGGGAGAAGCGCCGGAGCGGTCTACTGAAGGCCGCCGTGGCATCCGGCCAAAGTGGTTCAGCCTGATGCGGAGGGTCCAGTTTTAATTGTCGCCAAGGGTCCAATTCCGAATGTCGCTTGATAGAGACACCACCTGTCCCAGAGAAGGCACCGCAACAATCAGGGCCGCTCTGAGCCGGACGCCGGCGGTGGCAGCTAGAGCCATTCCTGGATCAAGCGCAGAGACGATCAGATCACCAGACTTCTATCGGGTGTTAAGGATGGACGCGGGACTCCCGTGGCTGTCCGACAGGGTAGGGCGTAAAGGCGTCCAGTGATCCACTCCGCGTAGCGGCCGGTCGGTTGTCGACAGCGGTTGGCCCGGCGGAGTTGGAATCCTTGCCATGGCCCCGCGATCATGCCTCAGACAATCGTGTCTGTCAGATTGAGCCCCATCTGCTTCATCTGATCCGTGTTGGATGCGTGCCGCAGTCGACGCGACGGATCTGCTGGAGGCATACCCGTGGCAACCGTTGCCTCCGCATTGGGCTGTCCTGCCAAGACCTGTGCTCCCGCAGGGCAAAGAAAGATGACGAATGATCAAAGGGTCTGAGCTCTACTACGAGCCATCTGGGATGGAGCCGATGCCAAGCCATAAACGAAAAGAAACCCGCCGCCCTAAGCCAGCGGGGCATATTGCTGAAGGGATGTGCCGCATCGCCTGGGGAGTGGACGACATAGCGCCGAACAGCTCGGCGGCAAGACAGTGAATCAGCGGTTCGCTAATACCATTCAACAAGTGAAGTCGGCGTTTACTGCGTTGCTTGCGCAGCAACCACTTACTAGTCACCCGTCCCAAGAAAAAAGGCCGCCATCGCTGGCAGTCCGAAGTTTAGGGAGGAAACGCCCAAGAGGGGCGAGCAGCACGGCAACGCCCATCGCCGTGCTGCACCGCAAAGTTTAGTTGTTGCTAGCACAATCGGCGAGCGCAAGAAGGCAGCATCTCTGCCTAATTTTGTGCCAGTGGCATGCGCACAACAGGTCGCTGGCCGGCCCGCCTGCCCGATGGCTGCTTAATTCCTTCACGGGGCCATCCAGCTTCTCGCCAAGCCGCTCGAGCCTGGCCCTAAGCTGATCGATCGATCCCGAGAGCCGCTCCTCGACCTCCCGTAGGGCTTCGCGTGACACGAGGCGCTCGGCCTGCGTGACTTGGTAGGCATTCACCAAGACCTGCAGGATCGTAATCTTCTCGTGAGCCTTGTCGGCTGTCTCCTCAGCCTCAACTGCCCGCTTCTCGACTTGGATCGCCTTCTGCCCTGCATTGAGCCAGAACTTGATGATCGCGAGCGCGGTCCCCGCAATCATGAATAGTGACCTTTAGCCGTGTATGAGTTAATAGGTGCGAATGCACTTGAAGAGCCTCCTTGTGACCATTCTTCTGCTGGTCAATAACAGGCCGGCGGTCGCCTCCGACGCCCTGCGCAGCCTTAACGGGCGTTGGCAAGCCGGCAGCTATGAAATCGCCCTCGATGTTAGCCGTCTCCAGGCTAACCGCAATCGAGAAAAGTCTTTTGAGTGGGAGACTATGACGATCAAGAACATCACGGGATCGTGGGTGGTGTTCGCGATCGGGGCCGATACGTACTTCGCGATGGTCGAAGAAGACACACTGTACATCACCCGATCAGGACAGGGCGAGGGCCAAGTTCTGAGACGCATCCGGTAGTCCATACTGATAAAGCCTATCCTGTAGTTCGGTCGGAACAGGCAAAGCAGGCCCCTAAATTTCTGATCCCACGGCTTGATAGTGCATTCTCATTGCCGGATGCTGGACGTAACACTTCAAGTCCTGCAGTTTGCGCAAAGCATTGTCATGGAGCCGGTCTCATATCCCCGGTCTGGGCCCCACGCGACTATGCGCCTTTTAGTCTGTGCGGCAGAGCCAAAAGCTGTTCCCGGAACGCGCTGCTCGCGTAGACGTCCCCAGGCTCGTCCAGGAGAACCACACCTCCAGTACGCCTATCATTGGAATGGCAGCTCGAGCACCATGTGGCTGCCAATATAGCCGCGCCGCCCGACAGCACTACGGCCATGTCCATCCTCAAGGCCCGCCCAATCCGGCACTCGGTGCTTGGGCAGTACTTTCCTGCTTTTTCAATCTGATGAGAGCCTGCACGACCCCCGTGTAATCCTGAACCGTGACTCGTGATTACTTTTGGCGCAGGAAGGCTTCGAGCTCCTGCCGGAAGGCGGGTCCGAGGTCCTCTCGCTCGAGGGCATAGGCCACGTTGGCCATGAGGAAGCCGACCTTGGAGCCCGTGTCGTAGGTCGTGCCTTCGTACTTCATGCCGAAGAACTTCTGGTCCTTCATCAGGCGGATCATGGAGTCGGTAAGCTGGATCTCGTTGCCAGCGCCACGCTCCTGGTTCGACAAAAGGTCGAAGATCTCAGGCTGCAGAATGTAGCGGCCTGAGATGATGTAGTTCGACGGCGCGGTTCCCTTCGGGGGTTTCTCCACCATGCCGGTGATCTCGAAAGTCTGGCCGAATTCCTGGCCCACCGAGACGATGCCGTATTGATGGGTCTGATCCTCGGGCACCTCCTCCACGGCGATGATGTTGCCGCCGTGCTTTTCATAGGCCGCCAGCATCTGCTCCATCGAGCCGCGGCTGAGGGACCGTGAGAAGAGCCCAACTGGTCAGGCGGCGCAGGCAACTCACGCCTCCGTTATCGCTTGGCGGCCCGGACTTCCTGGGGCTTCTTGCAAATGGCCTTGATCTCCTTAGAACGTTCAGCCCTCGAATGCCGCTGACGCCCTGGTCGATGGTCTTGGCGCCATGGTTTTTCTTAATCGAGATCGACTCGGACGCCCGCGCCGAGATAGTTGGAGTCTGTTCTCTGAGGGCTGATGATCCCATAGATGCCTGAGCGGTGGTGCAGCTTTGTAACAAGGTGCACCTTCGGAAGCGATGTATGGGTCCATTCGGTTTCGAAGCCCATGTAGTACTGGAGACGCCTAGAGCCGACGCCACGAGCCCCATCAGGCCCAAATTCGTAGCCTGGATCCGCAAAGGCGTATGAGAGGCCGTTCCCCCAGGCGACGTTGAAAGATAAGCCTTCGATCACAGGGATCTCGCCGCTGCGCAAGACCAGTGCTGCGGTTCCCTCAATGTGGTCTTGAAAGCCCCAGTGCTTTACGAGCTGAACTTCGGCTTCAAGAGAGTTGCCCGATAATGCCCAACCTGTGGTCGAAACCGGAGTACTAAACTGGGGCACAATGGCTCGGCTCGCAGACCCTGACACGAAGTACGTATCGTCAGCCCTCAGCTTTCTAGTGACTGCGTTGTAAGGAAAAGCTGGTAGGCGTGTCTCGATCCACTGTGCTCCAACCACCGTCAGAAACCAGGTGCGATCACGTGTGCCGAGAGTGTCCGCAACAGCATCAGAATGACGACTGACGCCGATGCCAAGAGCAGTCGCCAGAAGCAAGCGCACACAACCCACATAGCATCTTTTCGGCAATGCCTATTTCCTTGCAACAGTTAAAAGTCCTACGCCTGCCTGTCTCATCAGGTGTCAACTGGACTCAATGTGAGCTTGTAAGATTTTCCCGGTACGCTGCGAAGTGGCTATCCTGATGCAACAGCAGCCTGCAGCTTTTCAGCTCACCGAAGGGTTAAGGTCCATGGCGATCCAAGGATTACGGGCAGGAACTGGTCCTGTTCACTGATTGCGATTATTCCCGACATGCTGCGGCCGCTCCATAGTCGCCTTGACTGCCTCAGCCGCCTTAAGCCCGCGGATGCTGATGACGCCCAAGTCGACGGTCTTCCCGTTCTCGTCCTTCTTGCCGTTGAAGAGCTTGTCACGCTCGTCCTTGGACATCTTCAGGATGATGCGAGCTTCGGTCCCGATCTGCCATTCCTCGGATTAGGTGTTGACGGGCTGGTTGGTGAACTCGGAGTTGGCGGCGATGTTGCGGGATTAGTTCACGTCATCGGTCTGGCGGGGAAGGGTGAATGGCGTGCGCCCCGATTGTGATTACGGCAGCTATGCTCGATCGGCTGCTGCACCACTCAACCGTAGTTCAGATCAGTGGTGAAAGTTACTGCCTCAAGGACAACCGGCGTGCTGGCATGGTGGCCAAGAAGGCCTACTTCCCCGCAGGCGGGCCATCATCGGTCGCCCTTGAGAACTTGATCCCCGCCTGAGTGCGTGATCGAGAGCGTATCATCTTTGACCAACATCAACGACCTACCAAAGCCGAGGTTGAATATGGCTCACGATTAGTGATGGTTTTGAAGGTGATAGACTCTCACTTCAAGGGATTTTCCCAATTTCAGTTGACTTGGAGATGATTGAAATCGATCGCGATCGCGTAATGGCTCTCCGGGCCAGTGTCCATTGAGGCTGCGCAGTGCATTTGGTGCGGCTACACCGGACGGCTCACTAGGATCCTAAAAACCATCACGGTTAGGGTGTTCCTGTAGGCCCTATATGCTTCAAAGATCTGGGGTAACGAAGGGTATTTACGTGCAGGTCCATCCGGTCAGGGAAGCATGTGTCTGTTTGGATGTGAGAGCCTAGCGCGCCTTCTTCACTCAAGGGCGTGAGAAATGGATGCTGCTGTAATGACCCCTCCGGCGACGACACCGGCCAAGAAAGCGACAGGGACTAATAATATAAGCAGCATCAATCTGCTCCGTGGCACGGCGGGCGGAAACTCTACTCCTCTGCGGCCATCGTCCGATCTGAGGAAAGACGTCTGGCTGCATAATTGAACTTCAGGTACCGAGGTCTGTGGAGCAAGAGCTTGAGTCGAATTGGTCATGTCCTAGCCCAAAATTGACGGGTATTTTGGGCTTCCACGCGTGCCCGCCAAGCTTTGATTGCGGCAGATGATAGTTTGATATAACATAATACAACGAACTTTTGGTGTAGTCCGTTAAGGAGATCTGGGGGGTATCAAACAATGCTTCCCAATCCACGGCGGATATCTACTCGGATGTGGCAGCGTGCGTCGAATTTCGGCAGTCGTTTCTCGGCAGCAGGGACTGATACCAAGTCCCGCTGATCATCATTGGTGCGCCCACTCGCGCAAGCCGATGGACATGATGGTCCAGGGTTGATCAGTGAGCTTGTTCCACGCTGCACAGCAGTGATCGAGAATGTCGGTGTAGGACGTGAACACCCGGTTGGAGATCCAGTTCTCCCGCAGATACTGCCAGATGTTCTCCACCGGATTCAGTTCAGGTGCCTTTGCCGGCAGCGGCACGAGGGTGATGTTCAACGGCACCTTCAGTTTGGTTGAGACATGCCAGCCGGCTTGGCCGAGCAGCAGCACTGCGTGCGCGCCGGGTGCTACGGCCTGGGAGATCTCGGCCAAATGCAGCGCCATGGCCTCTGTCGTGCAGCGGGGGAGCACCAGGCCCGCTCCTTTGCCCTGGGCTGGGCAGATCGCCCCGAAGATGTAAGCGGAAGCCGTTCTCAGATCCCGTGGCGCAGATGGGCGCGTGCCGCGTTTCGCCCAGCGCCGGGTGATCTTGTTCTTCTGGCCAATCCGCGCCTCGTCGGCAAACCAGATCTCTAGGGGCTGGCCGCCGGCCTTTTCATGCGCGATCTCCTCCAGACGCGTAGGGAAGTCTTTTTAAAAGCAGCCACGGCCGCTTCGCTCTTGGCGTGATGATGCGGCCGGGCCGAGAGCTTGCGGAAGTTCAGGGCCCGCAGCTCACGGCTGAGCGTCTGCTTCGAGATCCGGATCCGGTACTCCTCCCAGAGCCACTGCATCAGGTCGGCCAGGCGCCAGCGCACCACCCCATGCACGGCCGGGATCGGGCCGCTCTCGATCATCTCGCTCAGGCGCTGACGATGCTCGTCGCTCAGGATCGAAGGCTGGCCTGACGCCTTGCCATCCAGGAGCCCATCGGGTCCATGGGCATTGAAGCGCAGCACCCAGTCACGCACGGTCTGCAGGCTAACTCCGCCTATCTCAGCCGCTTGGGTGCGCGAGCCGTCCTCGTAGATCACCGCCAGGGCCAGCAAGCGGCGGGTCTGCGGGGCATCCTTGCTCCGGCGGGCCAGTTGGCGCAGGCGAACGGCATCGTAATCAGGCCGGAGGGCGACGGGAATGGACATGGCAAACCTCCTCGCTTGCCATGTTGAATCACATCTCAGGCGCTTTGAGACTGCGACGAGTCGCTCTCATCAGGACGTGGTATGAGTTGGGTCCCCCAATCCTTCATCTCAGTTGCCGCGACTTCCCCTACCGTTGATTGGGAGCCTCGCGCCAGCGCCATGAAAAAGGCCCGGGTTGGCCCCGGGCCTTGCGACCTTCGACGTGCAGATGGATTAGAAGCCGCCGAACTTGTAGTTCAAGCCCGCACGAATGACCCCGAAATCATTCTCCTGGCGCCGAGCATCCACGACATACACGCCGGTGCCGCCAGGACCCGTGCCGATGTACCCACCGCGGGTGTTGTTCAGATCGACATACATGCCTTCGACCTTGGCCGTCAGGTTGTTGGTGAATGCATACTCGACACCGCCACCCACGGCATAGCCATGACGCACGTCGTCGCCACTGCTGCTGATGGCTCCATCGAGATCATAGCCGCCATAGGCATAGCCACCGGTGACGTAGACCAGGGCCCGATCAAACGCGACACCTGCACGGGCACGAACCGTGCCGAAGTAATCGAGGCTGTCGCGGCCCGCGCGGGGGGTAAACCCGGCCGGGAAAGCACCGGTCGCGACAGTGAACGTCGCGTCCCGGCCAGCGTTGCCAATGTCGGCAAACTGGAGATCGGTCTCCACGCCAACCACGAACTGGCCGATCTGGTAGTTGTATCCAATCTGGCCACCACCTACGAAGCCACCGTTGTCCTCCTTGGCGGCAACCGTGCCCGAGGTCGCCGCAAATGCGCCCGTGAAGGTGCCCACGGGAACACCGATGCTGTCGTCATCGTGGTTCGAGAAACCATAGCCAGCGTTCACGCCCGCGTAGAAACCTGTCCAGGTGAACAGAGGAACGGCAGCGATAGCCGGAAGCGGGGCTGGAGCGACGCGGGAGGGAAGATCAGCGGCAAGCGTCGCAGAGGCGGTCGCAACGACAGCAGTTCCGGCTAACAGGCAAAGGAGAGATGAACGCATGAATCATGTCCTCGGTCTTGGTTCGAGTTCACAACCTAGGGCATATACCTCTTTAGGGGTAGTGCGCTGGCGCAACATGCCGAACGATTAGTTAAACTTGGCCGCTTTCCCGGTCAGCAGCCACAGGTTAAGAGCTTGGGGGCCGTCCAGTGCCCACTGAGCCGAAGCCATTTTGCCTAGCTTGAACCGCGCTGTGTGACTCGACAATCACGGATTACGGTGGACCGCTTAAGTCACAGGAGTTCGCGGCGCAGCCGCCTTATAGTGAGTGCGCACGCTGGTGCTGTCCAGGAACGTCAATCCAAGCTGGATGCCGTGTGCTGGTGCACCAGATGAGCAGCCGCTTCCAGATACATAGGCGGGCCCGGCGGATGAAGGTCTGAGCTGCCCGCCACCATCGCCCCAGTTCAACGGGCACAGCACGCCAGTTGGCACCGTTTACGCGCCGCCAGAGGATGGCCTTGACCGTACGACGAAGATCTTGCGGTGGTGTTTTGTCCTTCGGACGGCACTGCTCCACCAGCGGCTCCAGTATCGCCCATTGTGCATCCGTCAGCATGGCTCCTCCTTCAGACAAGATGAGCAAATCGCCTGCAGACACAATGAATTCAAGCGCTAACAGGACCTAGCACTACTTTGGCATTTTCATCAGTGAGCCAAGGGTGAAGCGGGTTCGGCAGAGCGGACATCGCAGATGCATGGCGTGTGCCAGATGATCAAGCAGCCTGCGTCGGATGGCCGGTAAGCTGGGTTGCGGTGGTGGCCCGCTGGCTTTTCTTTTTTCCCCTGAGGTGGCCCGCAACTGCAGATGCTGCAGGAACAGATAGGCGATCAGCGTCAGCAGCGCGTGCCGGTGCAGCCCGCGCCACGAGCGACCCTCAAAATGATCGAGCCCAAGCTCTTCCTTGAGCTGCTGGTGCGCCTGCTCGCACACCCAGCGGGCTTTGATCAGAGAGGCGAGTTGCTTCAGTGGCGTGTCCGGCGGCAGGTTGGACAGATAGTACTTGCGCTCGCCCGACGCGCGGTGCTCGCCCACCAGCCACACTTCGTTACCCGGCAGATGCTGATTGGCATGCCCGCGCAGGTGCACGGCCGGTCCGTCGGCGACGCGCACGCGCGCAGCAGCGAACTTCGCCCGCAGCGGCTCTTTGTTGCCGCGCCGCCAAGTGACCCACCGCCAAGACGTCCTCGCCAGCCTCGCCTCCGCCGTGACCGCCTCCTGGTCCGGGATCTGTCTCGTGCGGGGTCGGTCGCGCGACGGCGGAGGCGTGATCATCTGCACATCCGCCGCATACACCTTCTGAATGCGCACGGTTCTCACCGCCCAGAGTAGTCCGAGAGCCGAGAGCGCCTGACGGAAGGGCGCGCTGATGCCGTAGCCGGCATCAGCCAGAACGGCCCCGAAGCTCACCCCGGCCTGCAGGACCCGCTGGAGTTCAGCGAGCGCGATTTCGGGCTTGGGCTGTGCAACCCAGAACGCCTCGGGCACGCCCGCGTGCTGCAGGCGGTCCGGATCCTTGATCCAGGTCTCCGGCAGGAACAACCGCAAGACAATGGGGAGCGGTACCTCATCCTCGGCCAGCGTGAGCGAGACCAAGCTCTGGCAGTTGGCTTTCTTGCCCAGAGCGCCGGCATATTGCGGGCTGACCCCCACCGAATGCGTGCCCTTCTTGGGCAGCGCCGTGTCGTCGATCACCAGCACAGCCTTGGGCCCACCCACGAGGCGATTGGCCTGAGCCAGCAGTTCGGCTTCCAGCGGCGCCTCGTCCCATGGGCCAACGGCCACAAAGTGATGCAATTGATCGTAGTCGGCGGGGCCACCGAGCCATCATCGGCTGCAGGCTTTTGCGTTCGCCAGGTCCGATTAACCCGGCCACATAAAGCGGGCACATGCGCCGGCGGGCTGGATGACGCAGCGGTTTGAGGAAGGGCTCAAGCCACGACTGAAGTTCGTGTTCCCACGCCACTGAGGTGCTCATGACGACCTCCTGCGGACAATCCTTCAGGAAGAGGCGTCAGCGAGGCCTGCCGGGTTCCTCACATCTGTCAAAGTAGTGCTAGGGTGTTTGGTAGCGGAACGTTGTTGGGACCAGGTGCGTTGCGCGATTGAGGAGTATGGTTGGCGCTTTGACGGCCTGCGACGCCGAGCTCCTCGCCGCAGGAGGACGTGATGCTGTCCCTTCATCCGCATGCTCGCACCACCCCAGCCGTTCGCCAGGCGATTGCCCGCTCGACCGAGCCCACCGGCGTGCTGGCCCAGCGCTTCAGCGTCAGCACCGAGACGGTCCGCAAGTGGCGCAAACGCGGAGCCGAGGACTGCCAGGACCATTCTAGCCGGCCGCACAAGCTGCCCGGGAAAGCCACCGACGAGGAGCGGGCGATCGTCTGCGCCCTGCGGCAGGCCACCGGCTTTCCGCTCGACGATCTGACCTTCATCGTCACGCACTTCCTGCCCCATCTCAACCGCGATGCGGTCTACCGCATCCTCAAGGCGGAAGGCCTTGGCCGCCTGTCACCGGCGCAGCAGCGCAAACGGGAAAGCGGCACGTTCAAGGACTACGACCTCGGCTTCGTGCACATGGCCATCAAGCATCTGCCGAAGCTGGCGACCGCCAATGGCGAGCGCCGCAAGCGCGTTCTGTATGTGGCGATCGACCGGTGCTCGCGCTGGGTGCATCTGACGGTCAAGGACGATGAGCTGACGGGCAGCGCGATCGCCTTCCTCAAAGAGGCGATCGGCGCTGCCCCCTTCACGATCACGCACGTGCTCACCGACCGCGGCTTATGCTTTACCGCCGATGCTTTCGAGGCGGCCTGCCGCCCGCTGAAGGTGCAGCATCGCACGACCAAGCCCTACACGCCTCAGACGAACGGTCTCGTCGAGCGCTTTAACGGCCGGGTGCAGCGCGAGGTGCTGGGCATCACGATATTCAGCCATCGGGACCTCGAGACGCTGCTCAAGGGCTTCAACCAGGCCTACAACCGAAGACGTCAGCGCGTGCTCAAGGGCGCCTCACCCGAGCAGGTCGTGCGAAGCCGTCTGATCGCCGAGCCGAAGCTGGCCAACCACCGCTCCAAGCCGCCCGATCCATACGCGTTGCCGGAAGCTCTCCAGGTCCTCGCTCACGCCAAGGAGGTTTCGCATCCAGACAGCTAGAAGCTAGCCGCTGTTTGATCGGAAAGCTTCTTGCGCAGCACACGTATTACTTCGCCCAACCTTGCAATTTCTCGCTGCTGACTTTGCCAGGTAAGTCCCGATTGCTGTAGACGCATCAAGAGCATTAGCCTATTAAGCTCGCTGGTCCCGAACAGGGTCCGCCATCTCATAAGGCTTTCAGCAATAGCTAGGATGGCCTGATTTTTGTCCTCATCGAAACATTCTGTGTTCCACAACAGACCCAGGCCGAAGAAAAGCGGGACGTCATAGTATCGCCAAGCTCCATCACTTTGCATAATGAAGTCTTCGACCGCTGTTAAAACGCCGTTGCGCGCGCCTCCCTCCTGAATCGCGACCGGGATTTTATAATCTATTCCGAATTCGCAAACCTCCTGCTCAAACGGGCTCAAATACCCAGGTTGAGCCGGGTGTCGTTCCTCAATCCTCGCCTTGTTATAGTACATGTCTCGTCGGGCACACGGCCATCCCACATCGTGCAAGAGCACGATGTAAGGGGACTTACCCTTGGCCGCATCAATTAGGCGGAGTTCATCCCGAACCGTCTGATAGTTGTGGTCGCCATCAATGAAAAAGTAGTCGAACCGCTCTGCGTCCTTAGCTAGGAAGGAAATCGATTCCGACTCGAAGAGCTTAATCCTTCCCTCCGACTGATGCTTTTCAAGCCAGTCGCGTCCCTCAGGAGCAAGCGCCGGGTCCACTAATGCCAAGTCTGCATTGTTCTTTTCGGCAAGGTCGAGCAGGATCGCAGACAGTTCAGCCTTACTCACCCCGATCTCGCAGATCGCCTTCGGTGGGAACACAGCCGCAAGTTCATTAAATATCGGTTGATAGCATGCCATCGAGTAAGCGTTTAGCCGAAGTCCGAGACCATCTGGCAAAGGCAGCAGCAACTTCGCATCGGCCGTCAAATCATCACTGGTGACTATAGTCGACCAATCCACCTTCTTTGCCATAAGATCTCTCTTTCATGGATCGCGGAGGCCATGGATGCGATGGAGCCAGGCCCCCCTCTCTTTTCATCGAAGCTTTCTTATTGGAAGGGAGTTGTTCGTCAAGAACGGCATAACTCTCCCGAAAAGTAGTTCCTCCCCAAACTCGGCGGAGGATGAGGGACAGGTCCGACTACGAACGTCGCGGTGAATCGCGACCCCAACAGCACGCTGGTCACTGTTGGCGCATTGGGCGGTGGGCTATCCTAAGACGAGGCCAGGGTAGGAAGGAACCCTTGGGAGAACAAGGTCAGGATCAGTGTGGTGATAGGCTTGGTTATACTGCAGGTGCCGTCTCAACTCCACATGCCTTCGAACCTCTGAGATGTAAAAGGAAAGGAGCGGGCCTAGAGGCAGACGAACCCCCTGCACTGTGATCTTCAGTCGGCCTTAAGCCCTTGATCTTTCAAGCAGCTATTCCTGAGCCCATATGCGCTCTTGCCAATCCTCTACTTCGGGAAGGCGTTGCGTGACCCGCAGCCTTGGGGTACCTAGCGCACTTTGGACAACGGGTTATGCAACATGAGTACACTGCGTACAAGGGCGCTCCGGGAACGTCGAGAGGCGGGGATCGCCTACCGTCCTCACATCGATCTTATGTGGGAAGACATCGCACACTTGGTCCGTACAGGCTATCTCGCTGCAGAGGACGTGCGCGATCGTAAGAAAGTGGAAGCGGCAGCGCAGCGGCTCTGGAATGAGCTTGTCCGAAACTTTATCGCCCAAGCGGCCTAAGCACTTCTCTAGATTAGACCGGAACTTGCGAGAGACGCCCATATCCTATACGGCAACGCTCAGAGATACAACTCAGCAGTGAGCTTTGACCTACTGTCTAAGTGACCGCGGAAGCTCGTATAATAGGTCATAAACTTAGTGGTTCTCCAGTAAATATTGGCACAGCGCTACATATTACGTCTGTTCGCTTGTCGCTGTTGCCGCACTTGCGCGTGCGGCAATTCCATGACAGTACACGGCCAAACAATCCTACGGGGGCATCAATGGACCAGAATTCATCCTCTCCGAACGCCGCTGCGTCCCAAAAAGGGCAATACTGGGAAAATTTCTACGCGAAGGCTTCTGTCCCCGAGGCTCCTTCCCAGTTTGCGGCATTCGCCACTGGAGAACTGGAAGACATTCGGACGATCGTTGATGTTGGCTGTGGCAGCGGTCGTGACTCATTCTTTTTTGCGAGCTTAGACTTGAACGTCCTTGGCGTTGACAACAGCGAGGTCGTAATCCAGCGGTGTCTGGACAAAAGTAAGACTCGCCGAGTCCCGAACATCGCCTTCATGCAGGGCTCTGTTTCGTCCTCTGGATTCGAGAATGGGATCCGGGACTACATCGCCAGTTCAAAGTTGACAGGGCCGATCCTCATCTACGCCCGGTTCTTCCTGCATGCCATTACTGAAACGGAAGAGCGAGATTTCCTCGCGGCTGCGTCTCGTCTCACAGGCCTCTTTGGCGGGAAGCTCGCTGTCGAGTTTCGAACGCCCCGGGATCAAGCACAAACGAAAGTTACGCCAGAGCACTACCGTAGGTACGTCGCCCCGCTTGAGATGATCGATCGTGCCCGTAACGTGGGTTTCAAGCTCTCTTACTTTGTTGAAGGTTTCGGCTTCGCCAAGCATAAGCAGGACGACGCTCACGTTGCACGCTGTGTGTTCACTCGTGAATAGCAAACCCTTTGGGACCTGTTAGGCTCCTGCGGTAGCCGCTAAAGGCTCTCCGGCCACGCAAGAAGTATCTGACGAGAAGGCTCAGGAGGTTCTCAAACAATGTCGTATCTTGAGCTTTTTGCAGAAGAGGCCCGAGTCCTGCGGGAAACGTTCTTTCCTCAGTTAGGCTTCAACGGGCCGTCAAATCCATTATTAATCAGCGGGGCATCGGCCAGATACATCCGCCTCTCCAAGCCAGGCGAGGCACCGCTGGCGATAACGAAGTTTCGTCTCTTCCGAGCAGCCCGCGATGGATATGTTTCGATAGACATTCCAAGCTGCTCGATCTGGATAGGAAATCCAGTCGACGGGTTTAACTTTGATGGCCAGTATGAAGCTCTGCTGTCTGGCAATGATCCAACTTTGCTTTCAACCGCACAAAGCGGACTACCAATAATAACCTTTGACCTTGGTCAGGAGGTGAAATTTGATCGCCTCCAGATCTGCGCACAAATAGGCTATTCCGCGCATCACGCATGGGGGATTAAAATTGAAGTCTCCAGCGACGGCGAGGCATGGCGGACTCATTACGATGGGAATGGTCGTGTCTCTGAATACCGTCGACTGCTTCTGAGCAGGGCCGGACAAGGCGATAATCCGCAGACTGCTGCCCATCGCCTTGTTTTCGCGCGAGCCATTGCAAGTTTCTTTGAGACCGGCGTCGTCGACCCAAAGGACGTTCGCACTGAAGCTTCGAAGTTTGGCCTTTCGGAAGAGCACTACCGTTCAGTTATCAAAGAGTTGAACGCACGATTTGTGCATCCATATGAGCGGGAAGTCACCGTTCATGGCATAAAGAGATCGTTTCGCTTCTGGTCAAATTCTGAGAAGCAAGGATACCTTCGCCATTGCAACGAGATTATCGATGCCCTATCTGCCGCAGGCATTGAATGCTCACTCGGCTATGGAGCAGTCCTCGGGCTCATCCGCGGTCGTGATTTCATTCCCCATGATGATGACCTCGATATCATCGCCATCTTTGATCAATCAGTAGCGCATAGCTTTCCTCTTGCACTCTCAATACTTTCATCTGCTCTAGCCAAGAGCAAATTTAATGTGACGGGCAATCATATCGCCCATCGATGGGTTTCGAAGGCTGGCGTATCGTTCTTCTGTGATGTCTTTGTCGGAATCAAGGAAGGCGATTTCATCTCGTTTCTGCCTGGCCCACGGCGTGAAATTCACTATGCCGATGTTTTCCCGCCACTCAAGACGAAGATCTTCGGCCATGAATGTCCGATACCTAGGAATCCTTTCGCATATCTTGAGAAGGTTTACGGTCCCCACTGGGAGACGCCCATCCCTGGATGGAACCATAGCTGGAAGACTGATGATTTCAAGGATTTGATGGGCTCTGCTGCTTGATGGTAGGCGGGAACCGCGAACCTTCTTGGTGTGCGAAGAACCCGTCTGTTCCAAGAACGCTTCCCCCGTCCCACACCCCATAGACCTTACTTTCATTCCAATCGAAAATGAAACTTGCCTGGACAACCTCAGACCAATGCTGACTGAGAATGCTCAAAAACGAAAGGTAATAGCCCAAGCGTGAATTGCTGCCGTTCGCTCTAGCGAAGCTCTTCGGGAAGCCCCATTCGGTAATCCACCAAGGCTTGGACTTATCAATGCCATCTCTGGCCTCATTGAGGATAGATGTGACCTGAGATGCGATGGCGCCTCCAGCGTCGTCAACCGGCTCTGTCAGGCGGGGATAGATATGTACTGCATAAGCGTCCACATACCTATCAATTCCTAGCTCACGCAATGTGCGAAGCGCGACCCCCGGCTCAACTAACGATGCATTCACCTGAGAGAGCCATTCGTTGCTAGGACGCGCTAAGCCGCCGAGTATGACTGGCGTCCCGCGAGTTTGGCTTGTTTCATTGAGCGCGGTACGAGTGAACCTTACGGCCTCAACAAGCTTGTTGAGACCACCCTCGAACTTTGACCAAAATGAATACTCGCGATAGGTCTTTGCGCTGAGAACCGCACCGCCTTGGATGAGCGGCAAGTCGCCATTAAAGTCCGCAGAGTTGAACTCGTTGCCTATCTGTACGGCAGCTAGTTTGAGCTTCCGGGCTTCCACTCCGACAAGAAACTTTAGGAACACATCCTCGAACCTGCTTAGGTCAAGTTCTGACAGTGGTGCAACATCATGGACTAGACCAGAACCGCCCCGCTTTTTCATCTCGGGACCATAAAGGTATTGCTGCGAGAGAAGAACAAAAAGTACTACATTGATATTCTTCTTATTGAAGTACTCGATGACTTCCCAATTTTTCTCCATTTGGGGAACGAGCATAATTCGGACGTTCCGGACTCCATCCTGAGCCATCGCGTCAATTATCGAAGGCCAGTTCTGCTGCCACGCAATTCCTGGGCGATTTACGCCTAGGCTGACCTGACCCACGGAACTAACAACACTGCAGAATAGCAGGACCGAGGCAAAAGTGGCTCTACGGAGAAGATAGATCATTACTATAAATGATTTTCTTAGGTGGAGGTGTCATCTTATTCTAAGGTTATTACCTAAGCCAGCCTTGGCGGCAAGGTGACCTTGCACGAACCTCTCATGCGGCGCGGGGATGGGGCGGCGGTGTCCGCCAAAGTGCGTCGGAGCCAGGCTTCCGCTCTGGCGAAAGCGCGGCATCGGCGTCAGAGCGCCTGGCGGACTCACGTCAAAGCGCAAGGCCGCCTGCCGAATGGAGGAGCTGCCTTCCACCGCACGCACGATCCGCTCACCCAAGTCTCGGGAGAGGAGCAGGCATAGAAAGCCTCCCGACCTACCGTGACCCGCCTTGTGGAAGCGGCTATTCCGATTCCACACAACCGCCGCACGCTCCAATGCAGAGCGTCACACTCAGACTTAGCTCGTGAGAGGTCTGTTCTCAGTCCTGCCATGACGGGTGTAATGTTCCCATCCCGAGCGAAAGACCCCACGCCGGACACTCTCTGCGACATCAGGGTTGGCAGCGAGGTAACGTGCCTCGGAAAAGCTGTCGGGAACCCCAAAGCTCGACGAACGTGTAGAGCTTAGTAAGCGATCTGCCAATTGCCCAACAGAGATCTTGCCATGGGACCTGCGCCTCAATCCGAAAAGATTGGGTGGGCGCAGGCCTATCTCTCTAAGAGTTGACGTGTCTCCTGAATTGACCAAGGACGCGAGGACCTCGAGGGCAGCCTTGTATTTTGCAAGCTCGTTCTCACTCTCGCTAGACTGAGCGGCCAAATGTGCGGTGTTTCCTGTCTTTAGCGTGCGAAGTATTGCCAAGCTCTCGCGGCTTGTTCGCAAGAGATCCTGGAAATGTAGCCCGATTCCAAGAAGAGCTCCAAGTGATCCCTCTTGTCCGCCGACGCTGGTCCTCGTGAGCTTGTTGCGCACTACCGAAGCGAACTCGAGATGTTTGCTTCGGCCGCTTATGACTGAGTTACCGAAGGATGTAATATCGCCACGGTCTCTATGATGATAATTGGCTAAGTATTCTGGAACGATACCAATGTCGGTTTGGGCGAGGAACCTAACATTAAAGTCCCAGTCACCTAAAACTGGGAAGCGCTCATCAAAACGGCCAATATTGTCGTATACATCACGCCTGAACACAAATGCGATCGGCGGGAAGACGTTCCCTTGCGCCAGCTCCATGATGTTGATCGAGTCGAGCCACTCATTATAGGGGCTGCGACCGTGGATAGCGATACCTGATCCGGTAACTTCTTCGGACACGTATGTACTTTTTGTGATAACACCGCCGTAGAGGTGATTCTTTGAGTCATCGAGGAATGATACAGTTCTTTCAAGGAAAGTCGGCTCCCATGTGTCATCGTCATCGTGGATGACGATGTAATCACTTTCGCACGCTGCGATCGCTATATTGGATGCGGCTTCCATTCCCCGATTTACGACGTTATCAACCAGAATAATATTCCGCTCGTCGACGGATAGATTACGACCGCCGGCGGGTACCCTGCCGCCAGTTCCGGTCATCTCCGCGATCACTGACTTCGCAAGCTCGGGGTCGCCTCCATCGTTGACGACGACGTGCACGAAGTCTTTGAACGTTTGGCTGTGAACACTCTCAATGGCTCGACGCAGAAACATTGGGCGGTCAAGAGTGCGAGTAATCACGGCTACAGCGGGTCGCCCTCTACGAGTACTCGTAAGAAATGGGCGTGGCGAAAGGCGTGATGCAATCGCACTCGATGGGCCGTGCAGCTTGGATTGCATCACACGCGCCATTTCTGGCGGGTACTCGAGAGCTATCTGGCCACTCGGCCACAATGATTCCTTGACCCGAAGCTCAGGCTTATCCCACTGATGTCGGTCTTCAGCTGCGAAGACGATAGGAACCTTAAGGTTCCGTCCGAAATCGGCAGAGCGCTCGATGGAGCGAAGCATGTTTACGTTCTTGCGCGTCGGATATATTATAACTTCCGCAAGTTGCTTCCAGCACGTACCAGCTTCATGGGTTAGCGCGCCGATGCCAGATCCGTGGGGGAGTTCGTCCAAGTAGTCGAGGACGCCACAGAAGAGAGGGTCAGACTGTTTAGTTGGTGCATCCGCCAGGATCGCGTCAATTTCTGGTGATTGAGCGGCTCCATTGGTGTTGATCAAGATGCGTTCGACGCTGGGCGCATGGGGTTCAAAGAGGCTTTCAATGAGATGCCGGCTCTCAACCAGACAAGTCTCCGGTTTGAGTGGGTCGTACTTTCCCGCATTGAACATCAAGCCAATAACGCGGGCCGGGTCGAAGTTCTTCGTAGGATCAGGCGAGATAATGCGACCGAAATAAGCTCCCCACCAGTCAGCCTGGGGAAACGCTTGCGCCAAAAGACGTTGGCTTGTCGCCTGCCAGCCGGTGTCAACAATCAACGCCCGAGGGTTGTGGCTCAGAAGAGATTCAATATATCGTTCAAAAGCCTCGCTGTCTTGACCCAGTGCACCATTTATCGTCTTGCCTAATGGTTCCGAGCTGCCGACGATGGAGACCAAGTCACCCGACGGGCGCTGAAGAGCAGGATCCGTTGCTATCTTGGAGGGAACTCCATTGTGCCTAAACAAAGCATTCACGATGTCCCCGACGGTGCCGTGGGGAAACTCTGAGAGGATTAACTGAAGCGTCTGGTCCGGAGATCTACGCCAGGTTCCCTTGGCAATAAGAAACCGAGATGCCCAGAGATAATCTGCATTGGTCAGCGGCTTGAGACGTGCAGACCGCACGAAAGTCTCAAGCGCTCTCCTGATGCGAATTCCCGCGCGGGACATGAACAAGATTTTAGCGTCGAGCTTCTCCTCGAAGTAGACCGCATGCCCATACAGTCGCAGAAGATAAAGCGCGACAACTGGCCCTAAAACATCCCTTCCGAAGTTATAACGGTCATCAGTCATCGATTTCTCTTTTGATGTCTGCGTTTTGACAAGCAGCTGCATTGGAAGATTAACTCTTTGTTATAGTTTGCGCGAAGGCCCGCTAACTGTGTCGAAACTTCACACTTTTGCCCAAGGGCTTACATCTATACCCATAGCGCTCATCTCTTCGAGGAAGAGGAAAAGATCTTCCTCTCTCTCGGTCACTTCGGTGTTTGAGATTGGCAAATGGAGCGCTTGCCAGCCCGCTTGCCTTGCTCGGGTTACATCGCCAAGAAGGGAGTCCCCAATGTGCAAGAACTGCGAACTTTGAGCCTTAAGTACATCTTCCACTTCTTTGAAAATTCGCCCTGATCTTTTACTTACAACGAAATCACAGCTAGAAAAGACATGGTCAAAAAAACGTTTCCCAGCCACACGTTCTGCGATCTCCTCAATTGCGGGGGCAGGAAGATACATGTCACTAAGCAGAATGACTTTCCCTCCTGCGGCTCGAAAGTGCTCAGAGATTTCGAGCAGCATGGCGTTCGGGACAAGGTTTCCGACCTCGTAGTCAACTTCCATCTTTAGGAGGGTAGATTTTGTGTCCTGATCCAACCGAAGAATACGCGCACAAATCTCATTGACATCGTCAATGCTGCCTTCCCGGGAACCCTGAACCGGTGTACGAGCGCGATAGCTTACGCCCATCCCCAATGCCCGTGCCAACAAGACGTCGATTGCTGCAACCTGGATGTCAGGCAGCCGTTCGGCGTCGCGTAGGTAAGCGACGAAGCCTTTTGCCATTTCGAAATAACGACGAGCTTCGGACTTTTTGTTTCTAAGAAGAGCCGTGTCGAATACGTCGAGCGACAGGATCTCGATTCCCTCGAGCAAAGGCCAGATATGTTTCTGTGCAAGCTCATGTCCTCTATCCCGGAACAAGGCCGCACGATCGGAACTTGAGGTGATCACCCGGGCTAAATGACCGAACTGGTGGATGACAGGACTGGGCGCACCAGCTAAAGTGAGATGTTGCATTCTTGTGTATGCCCCCTAGACGCACTTCTTTTCTAAATTGAGAGGCAAGCTTGGCATCTCGAAAGCTTCGCCAGTTGAGGTTCGTGGTCGCATATCCTATTTGGTGGTTGCTTGTCATCCCCGTGTTGCCTGGCAACTCGCCACATGTGAAATTCCTTGCCAGTTCACTCGACTACCAGTTTCAGCGGTTGCAGGGTTGCCCTGATAAGGGGCTGATGCCGCACTTGTAGGATCTAGACGGCCCCGTATACAGTTTCGAACCCCGGACGGGCGATTTCTGCAGGGCTTCGATTTCATGTCTGACGTGACGGAACTATCCGGCGGTTCCTCGCGATCCTAAGCGCCTGGGAGCTCTAGATCGCGTAGCAATACAATAATAGGTTCTTAATGTTGGGATTGTGTAAGCTGTAGTGTCCATCGTCAGAGTTTTTGAGACAGCGGGCGGTCTGAACTAAGGAAGACTCTGGCCCATCTGGTTTCAGATTAGGCGACCTGCATCTGGTGCTGCAAGCGTCGGGTTTGAATGGTCTGGCGTTTGATCCTTTCTCTCTCCATCAAAATGGCCGCTCCGCGTTGGAAGTAGACGTCGGCAGGCGTCAGGTTGCTCAGGCTCTCGTGGTAGCGTTGGTGATTGTAGTGCGCCACAAAGGCCTCGATCTGCGCCTCCAGATCACCGGGGAGGAAGTAGTTCTCCAGCAGAATGCGGTTCTTGAGCGTCTGATGCCAGCGCTCGATCTTGCCCTGCGTCATGGGATGGTACGGCGCCCCACGCACATGGCTCATGCCCTTGCCCTCCAGCCACGAGGCCAGGTCCGACGAGATGTAGCTTGAGCCGTTGTCCGACAAGCAGCCGGGGCCGGTGCACCGCCTCCACCTGCTCAAGGCCAGAGGCTTGCAGCGCCACCTCCAGGGTGTCAGTGACGTCTTCGGCCTTCATGGTAGTGCACAGCTTCCAGGCGAGGATATAGCGCGAGAAGGCGTCGAGCACGGTCGAGAGATAAAACCAGCCCCAGCCGATCACCTTCAGGTACGTGAAGTCAGTCTGCCAGAGCTGGTTGGGCGCAGAGGTCTTATCTTTGAACTCGTCAGAGGCCTTCATCACGATGAAGGCTGGGCTGGCGATCAGGTCCTGCGCTTTGGGCAGGCGGTAGACGGAGGCCTCGGAGACAAAGTAGCCGTGCTGGTCGGTAAAGCGCACCGCCAGCTCCCGTGACGACAGCTCTGGCTCGTCCAGAGCCAATTGGATGATCTGCTCGCGTATCCGATCCGGGATGCGGTTCCAGACCCGCTTCGGCTGGGGGCGCCGATCCTCCAAGGCCTCAGGGCCGCCGGTCTGGGAGAGATCGTACCAGCGGTAGAAGGTCGGCCGTGGAATGCCGATCTTGGCCAGGGTCTCACGCACGGAGAGATGGGACTGCTCCACCAAGCGGATGATCTCGATCTTCTCAGAAGCCGGGTACCTCATGCGCCGTCCTCCCCAGCCCCGCGCATGCTTTTTTTGAGCAGACGGTTCTCGAGAGTGAGATCGGCGACCACCTCCTTGAGGGCGGCCGCCTCCAGGCGCAGGCCCCTGACCTCGTCCGAGGTGGCCTCCCGGGCGGTGTCACCGGCCAGGCGCTTCTTGCCGGCCTCCAGGAACTCCTTGGACCAGCGGTAGTACACGTTGGGCGGAATGCCCTCGCGCCGGCAGAGTTCGGCGATGCTGTCCGCGCCGCGCAGGCCTTCCAGCACGATGCGGATCTTCTCCTCGGCGGAATAGTGCTTGCGGGTGGCGCGGCGGATCTCCTTGACCACCGTCTCGGCCGGCTCTTTCTCCGGCCTCTGCTTCTGTCTCATCGTCATGTCCTCAGGGGCTACGATGAACCAGAAACTCTCCCTTCTTCAACTCGCTCGATCTGTCTCATGAGTGCTGACGGCGGACAGCTGTAGCTCTCGGAGGCCTACGAGGAGTGCGCTACTGACATTCAATGCTAGCTTGAGAACATGGCACGAGTCTGGGCTCTCAGGTAGGAAGCTGCTCTCTTCATTTGGCGCTCCATTGGAGTTCCGAGTGGATAAGTCAACGGACCTGAACGGCCTTTTTCCAGGAGGTCTAGGACATCCTCAATCTCACATGGAAGTCCGCTTCTTGGATCTGCGTAGCGAGGATAAAGAATAAGAGCTGCTGCAACGAGTTCATCAAGTGTGAGCTGGCGCGTGCGTTTCGTGGTTGTGTCCGCCTTGTCATCGGTCAGCCCCCATCCTGCATAGAATGGAGTACCCCAGCACGTTACTGAGCAACCGCGAAGGAGTGCCTCGAAACCCGTTAACGAGGTGATTACATGGACAGACTTCGCGATCTTTAGCCATCCGTTGATATCGCCTTGGTCGACAATGATGTCTGCCAGCGTTGAGGCTATCCTACGATCAATTCTGCCCCGGCGGTGCCCTGCGGCGACATCTGGATGCTCTTTATATACGAGAAACGCCTCGGGCTCGGCTTGGCGCGCGGCCTGAAGCAAAGCTAGATTGGTGCAGACCGTCTGAGCGCCATATGTGATGGATGCATCTGTTTCGACCTGCCCTGTAACTAGCACTATCGGCCGCTTGCCGGCGAACTCGAGTAGGTTCGGTGGGATGTTCGACCCCAGGTTGTATTTTGTTAATCCACTGTGAACGAGTCTCTCGCGGACTCTGCGAGCTCGCCGAAGGATATTGTCGTTGAACGAAGTTTCCATGATGAGAGCTTCAAGCCGGCTTGGACGGCGGGCGTCAAAGTACAGGCCGATGTCATCGAGGCAGACCGACGCTGGTAGGATGAAGCTTGATCCAAGGCCCACCGAACGGACAAAACCATCTTCCATACGGACAACGCGTTGGCCTCGATGCCGCGCTGCAGTTTCTTGCACGCCGCGATCCGTCATTCCCCAAATGATGGTTGTTGCATTAGCGTTCGTTGGCTCCGGTTGGGCAAAGCGGGTTGCAAACCGAATGGTTGAGAATGGCCCACCCAGATAGAGATTCGCGACCGGCCGCTTCCAAAAGGTAAAGCCGTGGCAAATATAAGTCCCTGTGCGTTCCAGGGCATGACGGCGCCAAGCCAAGAGGCGGTCAATCGCTTCCCAGGCAGTTAGGGCCCGGTGGTGAATTGGGTCTGCATAGCGTGTGTAAACCAAGAGGGCCGCGGCAGTTATATCGAGTATGTCCCGAGATCCCGCTGATCTCCTTCGCACTAAGACTTGCGTTGCCTTCTCACTGTCTGCTCGGTCCTGGGTTGCACCCCATCCGGCGTAGAAAGGAACGCCAAAGCATGTGACAGGAAGGCCCCGCATGAGAGCTTCAAATCCGAGTTGACTTGAGACTGTCCAAACCTCATCAACGGCATCCAGCACGGCATGGGGGCTCACGTCGTCTGAGAGAACCTCTATTCCGTATCGTGCAGCGAGGCCGGCGAGATACCCACGGGCATAGCCAGCCTGCACGTCTGGGTGAATGCGCGCAATGAGACGTGCGCCGGGACGTTCAGTCCGAGCTGTCAGGAGCATGCGTGCGAACGTATCCGAGTCCGACAGGGCTCCGGCAACCGAGAGATCACCGCGCACTTGATCCACAAGGAGAATGCGAGGCCGTTTGTCGCCGCTTCCTAAATTGAGGGCTCGATCGGGATTCGCATTGTACTTGGTCAGGCGTTCGCGCTGTATAAGATCGCGCAGAGCGGCGGCTTCACTGCGGAGTTCTTCCGAACTCCCGCCAGCAATAAGAGTTTCCAGCCGGGATGGGACCTCGGCTTGGTAGTAGATGGAGAGATCATCTACAACTATCGAGACTGTGGGGGCTCCGGACTTCCCAAGCCCTACTGAACGCAGGAAGCCATCTTCCAGGTGCCAGAAAGGAAGACCTCGTTGCGCAGCCAATTTCTTCGCTCGCTGAGAGGATCGTTTAAGGCCCCATCCGACAATCCCAGTGCAGTCGGCTCGAGCGCGAAGTGGGAGCAAAGCCTCTGCGCTGAAGAAAGCCGGAAAATGTGGGGTCGAGCACAGGCCGCTCGTTGCTGCAGCTAATCGTTGGCCACTCGGTGGCAGATAGTCATCTGAGATCATCTTGGAACATATGGATTATCAAGTTATAAGCGTTATAACGTGATAATGTGCAGTAGACGGATCAGGCGCATGGACACGGGATCTGCAGCCTGTGGTATGCGGACCGAGGCAGGAACATGGCAGATTATGAGCTTCATCGAAGCGAAAAGTCCTCATCGGTCTGGGTGAGATTGGGATTGTAGTAGCGGTCGTTAGCAAGCAGGTCTGACCACCGACTTCGCAGGTTGAAGCACTCTTTGGAAAACGCATGGCGTCGCTCGGGCGACATGTCCTTTACCCGGGAGGCCGACTCCTTATGGGCGAGGACCGCATAGGGCGTCCAGAGATTTCGGTAGCCCTGCGACAGAAGTTTTAGGCACAGGTCGACGTCATTGAACGCGACCGGAAATGCCGTCTCATCAAAGCCGTCCACTTCGAAAAACTTTTCGCGCGCGACCGCCAGACATGCCGCCGTGACTGCGCTGAAGGTCTGGACTGCCTGAAGGCGTCCCATGTAGCCGGCATGATCGCCCGGGTAGAAGCGGTGTGCGTGCCCAGCCAGTCCGTTCAATCCAATCACGACGCCCCCGTGTTGAATGCGACCGTCGGGATACAGGAGCTTGGCTCCGACAGCTCCGCTCTCAGATCGCGTGGCGTGCGCGACCATTTCTGTGAGCCATTCCGGCGTAATGACTTCGATATCGTTATTCAAAAACAGGAGAACGCTGCCCTGTGCTATACGCGCCGCTCTGTTGTTGATCGCCGCAAAGTTGAACGGGCCAGGGCAGGGGAGAATACGAACCCGCGTGTCCGCCGCCAGGTCTCGAAAGTAGGCCAGGGTCTCGGGTTCACGGCTGTCGTTGTCGGCAATAAGGATCTCGAGGGGCGCGTAGTCTGTGCGGGAGCGCAGACCCTCGATACAGGGGCGCAGCAGATCCATCCGGTCTCGGGTGCAAACAATAGCGGAGACAAGAGGCGCTGGGGAGGGCACAGGACGGGTCACACGGATATGACCCTGGGCATTAACGCTCACGTTGGCCTTTTCTCCACGATACGCGAGCGCTTCCTGAACCGCCTGGGCCCGATCGCTCAGTGTATGGGGCAGTGCTTCGCGCCTGTGATACACGAGGCGTGGAATGTGGAAGATCGCTGCGTCGTCAAGGTGAGCGGTAATCCGGAGACGGGCATGGTCCTGATCGCGCAGGGGGGTATCGGGACCTGCAGCCGCCGTCTTCAGATTCTCGATGCGAATTGCTGTGCCAGGACCCAAGTAGTCCGTCGCGAGGAATAACTCCCGGTCCCAATTCGGCTTGAAGCGTGGCGCACGACGGTTACCGGAGGCATCAACTATGTCATCGTCACCATAAATGAGCCGGACGTCGGGATGGTCCACGGCGGCACAGGCCAGGCGAAGAACGCTATCCGCGGGCATGAGGTCATGGTTTTGAGCGAGAATTGCCCACGCTGAATCCGTAGCATTCAGGCCGGCACGGATGCGTTCGCCCATACTCGCCTCTGAAGAGGCTTCAACCAGTCTGATAGGCCGATCCTCGTGCAGATCATCGGCTAGGCTCCGTAGGCTCGAGGGGGCGCCAACAATAATCCATTCGCAGTGGGGATAGATTTGATCCGCGAAGCAGCGGACCGTCTCGGAACTGGGAACCTCCCCGGTGTCAAGAACCAGGATGAGGGCAAAACGCGGAGGGTTGGTCCAGGTTTGGCTGTGAGCCAGCAGAGACGGGACCTCGGCTGCCCACGGGCGGACCTGCTGCGACAACCATGCCCCGTAGCCCTGGCCTCGCGTCGGTCCAAAGATACGCCGGAGGCGGTTGCGCGCTCGCACCTTCTTGCCGGTGATGCGGGCTGTGATAGCCTCTGTGGCCAAGCGGGGAGAGCGAGCCGCAGCCTCCAGGATCAGGCCGAACTTGGACAGCCGACGCAGGCGGGATGATCCAACTTGGAATCTGATGCGCTCGATGCTGGGGTTCAGACGGAGGCGGTAAATAGGGCGCTCAGTGTGAAACACGATGCGTAACTCGCCCGAGCGTACCGAGGAAGCCGGATAGTCAACGACATCCTGTCCGGCAGGGTCATGCCAGGCCTGGAGCACAGGATGAAGGGCTAATGCGGCTTCGATACCGTTGAGGGACAGTGCAAACCAGCCAGGCTTGAGCCCGGCCGCACTGTGGGCCAGCGTCATCCAGGGCGCTGCCCCGTTGACCCGGAGCCAGCCCGAGTGTTCTTGAACCAAATCCTGGTCGAGCCCCATCATAGTGGGAATTGTGTGTTGAAGAAGCATAGTGAGTTGTCGACCAGTCGATTGCCTGATGATGCGGAGCGTTCCCTGTGGCCCGAAGCTGACACAAGCCTTGTTTTGTCGCGTGAATGCTTCAGAATTGACTTGGACGCTCGGCCCTCGCATGGCATACATCAAAGCCTGCGCGCAACTAGAAACAAACGCGACGTGTCGGCTGGTGCTGTCTTGAACCAACGCGTCCGTCTCATAGTCCTCTGCGGCTGGAAAGCCCTCATTACGCTGATAGGTATAGGCTTTTTGTCACACCTGCCGGAGCGGTCTTGCACTTCGGGCACCTGAGAAGTAGTGCTGAAAGGCACAGCAAGGGTTTATGGAAGTCCGATAGGCATGTCAGAGAAATTATGTTGCGATCTGATCGCCTGCTATACCCTGCGGATCGCAGCCGGTTGCGATTACCCGATTGGCAGAACATTCTTAGCTTAACATGACTAACGCGTCTCTTTTGCAGGTCCAGTTCCGGGTCGTCGGGGCTCTGGTGTTGCGCGAGATGCGAACACGGTTTGGGCGGTCACGGGCAGGATATCTGTGGGCTTTGGTGCAGCCGATCGGACACATCAGCATTCTGACGGTAGTCTTGGCCTCAATGCAGCGTGCAGTTCCGGTTGGTCCCAGCATTCAGCTCTTTCTTGCAACTGGCCTGATCCCTTATCTTCTGTTTATGAACCTTGTCACCCGCCTGATGACGGCCATCGTGTCCAATCAGACCCTCTTTACGTTTCCAATCGTGAAGATCTTGGACGCCGTTGCAGCGCGAGCCCTTCTCGAAATCCTGACGATCTGCTTGATCGGAATGTTAGTGCTCGCAGGGCTCGCCCTTCTCGGCCTCGGCCTGATCCCAGAAGAGCCGGCGAATCTAGCCGGGGCTCTCGCAGCAACGGCGCTTTATGGGATCGGCTTTGGCCTCACCAGCATGGCCATTTATTCCGTTTTTCCGGCTTGGGACAGAATCCAGGCGCTCCTGCTGCTGCCGTTGTATTTTTGCACCGGCATTTTCTACGTCCCCGACACCTTGCCGGTCGCCTTTCGCGACGTGATTGTCTGGAATCCGCTTCTTCATGGCGTGGAGTGGTTTCGTAGCGGCTTCTATGCCAACTATGGTGCCGCGACCCTTGACAAGGGGTATTTCATCGGCTGGGGGGTGAGTCTTCTCCTCGTTGGGCTCGTCTTGGAGCGGGTGGTGTGTCGGGGGAGAGCGACACAGTGATCGAGTTCCAGGGAGTCACAAAGGCCTATCGGACGCCAGTGGGTCGCAAGATCGTGCTGTCGGACTTGTCTGTCATGCTCACGGCGGGTGTGAGCTACGGCATCTTGGGGCCGAACGGAGCGGGGAAGTCGACTTTGCTGCGGATCATTGCGGGGACAGAGCGTCCCGACCGGGGGCGGGTGCGTCGGACCGTTCGAGTGTCATGGCCACTGGGGTTTGCCGGAGGATTTCACGGCAGCCTCACCGGGCGAGAAAACGTCGCCTTCGTCGCCAGGATCTATGGGGAGGATGTGCAACGGGTGATCCGGTTTGTGGAGGACTTTGCCGAATTGGACGAGTATCTGGACATGCCCGTTGGAACCTATTCGTCCGGCATGAAGGCTCGCCTTGCGTTCGGCCTCAGCATGGCGATCGAGTTTGAATGTTATCTCGTTGATGAAATCACGGCTGTCGGCGATTATCGGTTTCAGAAGCGGTGTGCCGAGGCATTCCGGGACCGACGCAAGAATTCGAGTATCATCATGGTGTCGCACAGTATCTCAACGGTTCAGCAATATTGTGATGCTGGCGCGATTCTCGCGGGCGGCAAGCTCCACTTGTATGATTCGGTACAAGAGGCTTCAAAGATTTACCACGCAGCGTTGGTCGAATGAGCGCCAACGCCGAGGGGCAGAAAACCGTGTCTGAGACCAACGAAACGTCAGTTCCGAAGCCGGCTTCGGGATCCGGAGACCTCGTGGCCCGCTCGCGCACTGCCGCACAGTTTTTCGAGCAGGTTGCCAGTGTCGTGGAGCACCGGGGTAACTTCGTCCGACGCTCGACCCAGCGCGGAGTGCAGGTGCTGCAAGAGGGGGCGTGGCGCTCCAGCCGTGCCTGGCCGAAGCGGCGGTTCCGGTCGCCCTTGGCCGTGTCCGCCGTCCTCTGTGTGGTGATCCCGACCCTTCTCGCCGCGATCTACTTTTCGGTTGTTGCCTCGAGCCAGTATGTGTCTGAGGTGCGGATGTCGATCCGCAGCTTTGAGAGCGGCAAGGGACAGGATCTTCTGGGCGCTATCACGGGGTTGCCCCATCTGGGATCAAGCACGAGTGATCTCTACCTCGTGCTTAACTATCTCCATAGTCCGAAAGTCGTTGATGAACTTGATCAGCGCCTGAACTTACGAGCGATGTACTCGCGGGAAGAGATTGACCGGTTCTCGCGGCTGCCGGCTGACGCGACAAAGGATGATGTTGTTCTCTATTGGCAAAAGATGGTTGGTGCCGGCGTTGATCCCGTAGCTGGGGTTCTCACGGTTGAAGTGCGGGCCTTTTCTCCTGAAGACGCCAAGTCCATTGCCGCTGAGGTCGTGCGTTTTAGCGAAGACTTGGTCAATGAGATGTCATCGCGAGCGCGTTCGGATGCCGTTCGATTCGCCGAAGGCGAGCTGAAGCGCGCGGAGCAGAACCTGACCCAGGTGCGAACCGAGGTAGGTGCCTACCGGGACAAGATTGGGATCCTCGACCCCATGAAGACTGCCGAGGTGACAATCGCCGCCATCGCTCGCCTGCAGGATGAGAAGCTCAAGATGGAGCAGGAGCTTTCCACCCGGCGCACCACGCAGGGCGCGAATGCACCGATTGTTCGCAACCTGCAGGCGCGGGTGGAAACCGTCAACTCGCAGATTGCTGAGCTTCAAGCCCGCCTAACGTCGCAGAGACAGCAGACCGATCCAGCCCTGTCTCAGGTGGCGATGCGGTTTGAGGAGTTGCAAACCCAGCAAGGCTTTGCGCAAAAGGCCTACGAGATGTCACTGGCTAATTTGGAAAAGGCGCGCGCGGAAGCCGCGCGCCAGCACCTGTTCCTGGTGCCCTTTGTGCAACCGACTCTCGCCGAGGCGGAAAAGTACCCACGGCGTGTGCTGTCCATCTTCCTCAGCTTCCTTGGCGCAGCGATGCTGTGGGGCATCGGCCTTCTTATCGTAGCCGGGGTGCGAGATCATATGCTGTAAGCTAACCGGGTTTGCGCGGTCCGTCGAGGGCACGCGCTGGCGTAGCGGCGGTATAGGATGTCAAGGCAGGGGCCGCCCGACGGCTCACACGTGAAGAGTTCCGGTCAACCGACTAGAGTAGCATGATTTGGAATATTGAACGGTTCAACTCGAAGGGAGCCTCGGGCTGGCTTGTGACCAATGATCCGGTGGAGACGCCGCGATTACTGCTCTACTTTCACCCGGGCAATTGGACCCCCTTAGAGTGCAATGTCAGCCGGCCCGACGTAAAGGCCGTAGGGGCTCACGCGACCGGCCTGTGCGGCTTCAGGCTGGATGCGCGCATGATGGCACGAGCGGCCAAAACGCCGGTTACAGCCATTTTTGAAGAGCGAACCCGTCTGCTGCTGTATCGGTTCGTCCCGGACCGCTCGTTCATCAAAGGGCAGGTCCTATTTTTGACCTTCCCGGCGTCCTATCCCAACCCATTGGTGGAGGACCTGAAAACCCGCTTTCAGCTGGGCTACAGTCAGGCCGAACGAATCGATCGGAACACGCGGACTTATATGTTCGACATCCGGTTCACCGATTCAATCCTAATCGCCGGCACTTTGAAGGGTGACGAGGCTTTGCAGGTGGCGGATCAGGACCGCTTTCGCCTTGTGACCCAGTTCAGCCCTCCGGCTGAGGCCTTGGCCCAGCGCTTGGACCGGATGTGCGAGATCGCCGTCCACCCAGAGCACGGCGCGACTTTCCTGACGGGCAGTCTGTACGGTCCTCTAACGGCCAGTCTTATGAAGGCCGATTTATCCCAGCCAGAGGCGCTCGCGCACTGGTATGAGAACCTAAGCGAGCAGGACCGCCTGCTTCTAAGCGACCCGGTGGTGCGGCAGCTTTCGAGCGCCGCCCCCCATTACATGATCGACGAGGCGCATCTCGTTCAGGCGCTACGCCTGTTGAGCCGTTTTTCGGCGATTGGAACGACGGAGCAGCCCGAGCAGTTCATTGACCTGCTCCGCGACTCGTTTGGTATCGATGATACCGATCTACCTGACGGGGCCGGCCATCCTGCCCTGTCCACTCGGGCAGCCATCCTTGCGGGATCCGATGCTCTCAAGAAGCTGACAATCTTTGACCAAAAGCTTTACGATCTTGTTGGTCTGACGCTCGGCAAGGGGGACCCGAAGATGGAGGATGCTCGTGCGATCCTTGCGCGGAGAGCATGAGGCTCGTCTCTGCTGCCGAATGCGTTTGCGCAGCCCAGGTGCCTTAGGCGATCATACCCGTCACGGAGTGAGAGCGCTCCACGCGGAGATGCGGCGTCGCGCCATAGAGGCGGGCGATGGATCTCTCGATATGGATACACGTGATGATCTTATGGCAGCCTGTCAGGCCATCGAGGGAACGCTTCGACCGGTCATGGCAATGAACCAGATAATCCGGAAAATCTGATGAACATCCATGTTACGAGGACATCGAATGCTGCTCCCGCACCAGACAAGGCAGCAATTCTGGAGAAGGGCATCCGGAGCGTCACGGTGCGGGCCGCAGGTCTGGCAAGTCTCTCAACGGCCCTATAAGGTGAACTTACTCCCGCCTTCTGCGCCGCTGTCGAGCGGATTCTGCAGGCGAAAGGGCGGGTGATCGTGTCCGGCATGCGGAAAAGCGGACATATTGGCCGCAAGGTTGCTGCGACTTTAGCCTCGACAGGTACACGCGCCTTCTTCGTTCATCACGGTGAGGCGAGCCACGGTGATCTCGGGATGATCACGCCTGACGGTGTCATCATCGCGCTGTCCTGGTCGGGCGAAACAAGCGAACTGGGCAACCTGATTCATTCTTCGCGCCGCTTCGCGGTCGGTCTCATTGCCGTCACCTCGCGCGCCGAAAACACCCTCGGCCGGGCAGCCGACATCGTTCTTGCGCTCCCACGGATTGAGGAGGCTTGCCCGCACGGTCTTGCGCCCACGACCTCAACCATCCTGCAACTGGCGCTTGGTGACGCCATCGCTATGGCGGTGATCGCAGGCTGAGGATTCCAGGCCTCGAACTTCCGGGAGTTTCACCCTGGCGGAATGCTGGGTGCCCGTCTTTTGAAGGTCAAAGACCTAATGCATGTTGGGGATGAGGTACCTGTGGTAACGGAGGATCTGCCCATGTCTGATGTCATCATTGCGATGACCAGTTGCCGATTTGGCTGTGCCGGCGTCATCACATCTGATGGGACCCTTTCAAGCATCGTGACGGGCGGTGATCCCCGCTGGAACATGGATGGTCTTCTCGAGAGGACGGTCGAGGCTGTGATGACGCGTGCACCCTTAACAGTCTCGTCGGAGGCACTCGGGAGCCGTGCTCTGGAGATCATGAACTGCGAGCGGATCACGGCATTGTTCATCGTTGTGGATGGCAAACCTATTGGGATCGTTCATATTCATGATCTGCTGCGGGCAGGGCTTGCGTAAGCTAGGTTTGGAGCCCTGTGGCTAAAGCGAACTAAGCTGCCATCGGTTTTCGCTGAAGCCATTCTACGGAGTCGCAAGCCGGTAGGCTGCCTCAGGCCATCATCTCTCCCGCCAGCGTCAACAACACCGCAGCCTCAAACGTGATAGGCCACGCAAGCAAATTACCCGCCACAGTTAAAGTTACAGTATATCGATGATGATCACTTGTAGGGTGTTCGCCGGTCGAAGTTCCCAAGAAGCGCCAAGACTTCAATTCTCCAGAATTGCAGGAGCATGAGGACGTTCCAAATTCCCTTGCTGTGATTTGCAGGATGAGGATAGAACCTCCGCTCCCAAATATTCGATGAATGATGTAACTACATGCCAGATCTGAACCCAAAACGGGCGTACCAGAAGTTTTTTCAGGACCTGATCGGTGCGTTCAAGCCCGATGTGGCACGCCGAATGTTTGTGGGCGGCGACCAGGATTTCGACCGGGTTGGCTCTGCGGAATTTGCGATTATTCAACATTTTGGGCTGAAGCCGGATGCAAGTCTCGTAGATGTGGGATGCGGATCCGGTCGCTTGGCCCGCTATCTCGTGCAGTGGCCTCACCTGCAGTATCTGGGAACTGACGTAGTTCCGGAGGTGATCGAGTACTGCACGGAGGCCTATCCTCGGCACTTCCGTTTTGCCGAGGTGCAAAATACTGAGATCCCGGCCTCAGACACTTCCGCCGATATGGTGGCCTTCTTCTCCGTCTTCACCCATCTCCTGCACGAGCAGACCTTTCAGTACCTAAGCGAGGCCAAGCGCGTCCTGCGACCCGGCGGGCGGATTGTCTTCTCGTTCCTGGAATACGCGTGTGCGGCCCATCACGACATATTCCGGCATACCTTTCAGCATTTCGATGAGATGAGGCATCTCAACGTCTTTATCGAACGCAATGCGATTGAGTTCTTTGCTGCAGAGTTGGGACTGACAGTCATTGTCATGCGGGGAGGCGATGAGCCGACCATCAAACTCGATGAGCCTGTGCGCCGGCTTGATGGAACAACAATGAGCGGGCATATCTGGCTCGGGCAGTCCCTTTGCGTGCTGGAAAAGCCCACCGACGTGGTGGATCTGGGCGGGGACGCCAAAGAGGCTGGCGAGAGTTCTAAATAGTTTGGCAACAACGAGTTCTGCGGTTTGGCTCACCGATCACGGTTGGGGAGCATCACTGCACCCGGCCCGTCTCGCGGCCGTTGCGAAAACATCACATTGCTTTACCACGATTGGCAAATCCGGTCTTGGCCTGCTGCAGAGCCGGTCAGCGTCTGCTATTGGGTTCTGAATCATAGGAAGGGGCCTGGTGGCCGACTGGTCGAGGGATGGATCTCTTGTGAACCGGCGGGCTCCCGGGATGCTGGGGCGAATGAGCTTGAAGGTTTATTGGAACGCGGTTGGTCGAGGCATCACCATGCGCGCATCCACTATCATGATGGTGGCTTTGCTGGCCGCAGGATGCGAATCGCTGCCTGGTTCTGGTCCTGTGATGCGCGATGTTTCCTCTGAGACATCAGAGCAAACCTATGGCTTCACCCTGGTGGATCTCACCGCCGCAACTGTCGCCCAGTATGCGACACAACCGAAAGTAGACAGGCCTAATTCCGCACGGGTTTTGGCGCCGGCCCGCGTCAGCCTCTCGCCCGGGGATGTCATCCGCGTCGCCGTCGCAGAGACCCGTGAAGGCAATGTATTCGCGCCGCTGTCAGTCGGCGGAACCGTGTTCTCGGCGGTGCGCGTGGATGACACAGGCCATATCACGCTGCCCTATGCCGGTCAGGTGATGGTGAAGGGCCTTGATACCGCCGATGTCGCCGACCTGCTGCGGGAGAAGGTGAAAGCTGCGGCGTTTGAGCCGGAAGTGTATGTGGAGTTGGTCGCAAACAAGTCGAACAACGTTCTCGTTTCAGGGGAGGTGCGCCAGCCCGGTCGCGTGTCCCTCCTCGATGGTCCCAACAGCTTAATCGATGTGATCAACCGTGCGGGCGGACCGCTGCGCCCGCCCCACCACACGGATGTGGTGATCCGCCGGGGGCGCTCCGTTGCGCGGGTGTCCCTCGCCGACGTCCTGGCCGGTCGGAATGGACCGATTTCAAAAGGCGATGAGATCGTCGTAGAGGCCAACGTCAAGACCTTCAATGCTCTGGGGGCTGTCCGTCGCACTGGCCTCAGTGAGTTCCAGAAGCCCGAGCCAACCCTACTTGAAGCTCTGTCTCAGGTCGGCGGGTTGGCCGATAATGCGGCGGATCGGCGGGGCGTCTTTGTATTCCGGTTAGATAATGCAGCGGGGCAGCGCGGAGGGGCGAGCCGGGGATTGCCTGGTCCGATCGTGTTCCGTCTGGATATGTCACGGCCTGACGCGATTTTCGCAGCCCAGCAGTTTGCCATCCGTCCAGATGATACGATCTACGTCACAACGGCGCCAAGTTACGAGTGGGCCAAGCTCATCGCGCCAATCGCCCAAGGAATGGCCGTGGCACGTGGCGCGGTTTCGATCGAAAGCGCCGTGACCAACTAGGCCCTAGCGCTCCAGCAGGCGGTCGATTGTCACTTATTCCAAATTCTTACTCAGCAAGTACGGTTGGTGCCGCGGGCCGCCGTACTTTGATCGCCGTTCGGGCTGGCGAGAACCCGTCATTCGATTACTTTCTCGCCCCGCGCCTGGCGATCCAGCGGGATTGGAATGTGCGGGTTGTCGACGGAGCGACCCCGCCCGGCGACGTGTTCCGGGACGTTGACCCAAGTGAAACCTATCTTCTCTTTTGTCGCTATGTGCCTGCCTATTGGCGGCGCTATGTCGAGCGGAACCATGCACGCCTAATCGGGTGCGGTTACTTCGTCGATGACGACTATGAGGCCCTTGTTCGTGACAGCACCGTGCCTCTTCGGTACCGCTGGAAGGTTTGGCGACTTGGGCTTCGGCCGCAACAGGCCTTGGGGCGGGTCTGGACTCACGTCTGGGCTGGCAGTTGGTGTCTTGCCGACCGATTGAGCGCCCTGAAAGCGGAGGCCCTGTTGCCGGTTGCAGGAGAGCAGGACTTCGCGCGCGGGACGCACTGCCCAACCGGGCCTCTCCGGATCGCATTCCATGCGACAGCCGTTCACCGCCGTGAGCATGAGTGGCTCTTGTCTCTGGTGCCGCAGCTTCGCGCGGCCCTGCCGCAGGCGGTTTTCGAGATCGTTGCCGACCGGTCCTTGGCGGGTCCTTGGCAGGAGATGCCCAATGTCGTTGTGCGCAAGCCGACGCCATGGCCGGTCTATCGTGCCGAAACGGCGCACGACCAGGCTGATATTCTCCTTGTGCCGCTGCTCCCTGCGCCTATCAACGAGGTCCGCTCGTCGACGAAACTGATCGATGCGGCCCGCCTGGGAGCTGTGCCTATTCTATCCGACGCCGCACCCTACGCAGCGTATCGGGATGTGGCGCCTTGCCTTTCGCTAAACCAGGCCGCATGGGTCAATGCCATATGTGAACTTGCGCGTGACGCCGCTCAGCGGCAGCGGATCATGGCACGGCTGCAGGTCCGCCTTGAGCAAACACGACATGGATTGTATCCGCTGCTTCCCCTTTAAGGGGATTTTGGTCGGCTTAGGCTCTGGGGCTATTGGTTGTGTGTCCGCAGGTCCGGTCCAAACTCTGCCTACCCCGCGGGTGTGCCGATAGCATGCATAGTAGGATCGCCCACAGCCTTCAGGGCGGCTTACCTCGGTTTCACATTGGCGCTGTCCAGCGTGGAAGAGGGCTACATCAACCCACACCACCCGGTGGGGGTTGATCCGGTCGGAATGCATGTCTCTTGAGGTGCTGCCAGTTGGCTATCAAGAATGATGTTGCGCCATCGCGCGGATGCGGATCGCTGTTCGAGCATACGGCGCAACGTTTCGTCTAACGAGCAGTGGCCGAGCTAGATGTTCCTGCCGCAATTTTTGCCGAGTTCAATGTGATCGAGCAGGGTTGGGCCAGGACAAGGATGTTGTTCAAGACGAAAACGGACCGCCATCTCGAGGACTCTGGGTGGCTCAAACCAGCCTCGGTGCCCGACACCAGGGGGGCACACCGTATGCCCTACACAGATGTCAAAAGTGCTTCGGGAAGTATCGACATCCATCACCGGTGTTCATGTGCATACCTTAGCCCCAATAGACTGGCGCGCTCTGGCGCAAACTCCAGCGACGGGCTGCTTGCGGCAGGGGGAGGTCCTTCGCCGGCAGAGCGGTCAAGTCAAACGGGGACGCCTCCTCGCCTGACTGGGCTGGCGGATCGGTCTAGGGTAGGGCTTCGTCCAACCGGGGATAGGACCCGAAGCAGCGGGCTAATGCGTTGAAACACAGCATCGGCCAAGGATGGCCACGTTGCGCGATCATAAAAGCTGCCTGGCAGGAGCGAGGATCCCACGAGATGCCTTAGGAAAGCCTGGGCGATCTCTGGATCCGGTGGGGTGGGGGTGCGCCAAAACCGGTTTATATCCTCAATTGTCGAGCCAATGCAGGCCAGCCCTTCCACGCGATAGAAGGTGTTGCCCATGACGAGGACAGGGACACCGGCCGTGATAGCAGCCACACCGGAGGTGCTATTGATGGTCACTAAACCCTTTGAGGCTCTTACAAGAGGTCCCAAGACTCCAGACTGCAGAACCTGAACGCGATCGGTAACGCCATAGCGCTCAGCATGCCTGTGCACGAGTTTTGCGTAGTGGGTGTGCCCACGATCCAGCGGATGAACCTTAAAGACCAACTGATGCGTTGGGTGTGCATGCGCTGCAAACGATGCGAGCGTCTGTATAATGAAGCTCTTGACGGACCAGCCGCGGCCATGCCGGAGAAGTTGCAGGTCGTCGTGGACTTGGAGGGCAACCAGGAAGAACTCGGGGCGGGACGTACCTGTTAGTCGCCGAATAGCCTTGCGATCAATGGGCGTCGCCAGGACCTTGCGGGCAAAAGATCGAGTCCAGTACCGAGCTTCACTCGTGAGGGATCGATCTCGATGGTGCAGGTAAAACGGATAGTGCCTACGCTTTAGGACGGCTGCGAGGTAGTAAGCTGTGGCGGATAGCGCCATAGCCGAGAACTGAGATCTGAGCGGAGGCGCCGCAGGAGAGGGCGGTGCTGTTCGCTGGAGCGCATCCGGCGTGCGTGGTAGCGGCGAGTTGGCATTGTTACCATACAACTCGCAGGTTACATAGTTCGGACGTATATAGCCTTCTTCAAAGCACCAAACCGGAACCTGACGAGCGCGCGCGACCTCTCGCGCAACCCTGTGGATCGGGCGTTCATCGCCAAAGAGGAGCACTGCATCCGGACGCCATTCTTGCAGTTGGGCACTGAAAAACGCTGGCCACACCTCTGGGCTGTCTCGGTAGCGAATGACGCTTGCGCCGCTGGCAAACAAGCGATCGCCACCGTTGAAGACGATCCGTCGGACCTCCATGCCACGTTGCTCCAAGGCGCCGGCGAGGAACGTGAAGAAGCCCCCCACTGGTCCTTGAAGTAGCAGAATTCTCGTCAATATGAGGCCCCTAAGTAGTGCTTGCCCATGCGCCGTTGATCCGGTGCCCTATTTCCGCGCTGCCTGTTGTTGCTTGCGGCGCCTCGACTGTCCCTTCTCCACGATCCTATTGGTGCCCAGAATGAACGCCGCGGCAAAGCATGCAGTCAGCCCGGCAATCGCTAAAGCAACAATGATCGGAAGCATCGATTCGCTCAGTTTTATGAGCTTTATCGGAGGGCCGCCTGTGGGAGTGCAAGGATAAAATACCGCCTATGAGCATTTGGTGAGGAGCGTGTTCTTTCCGCACCAGTGATCCGAGAGCCGGCTTGGGAGATTTGGACAGTGGGATAAGTGGATCTTCTACTCGGCTGCGGCCAATATGTCTGTCGAACTGGAAAAACGATGAGCAAGAAACCCTGCTAGAAGCACTCTTTGGCCTTAAAGGCCAAAGTTGCCATGGCCGCTGTGAAGGGCGAGAAGACCCTGGCCGCGTTGGCCCAACAGTTCGTTGTCGATCCCGGCTAGGTCGCCCAGTGGAAGGCCCAACTCCTCGACGGAGCTGCCGGCGTATTCGGGCCGAGAAGGCTTCAGCCGCAAACCCACTGGTAAACGTGCAGACGCTGCATGCCAAATTCGGCGAACTCATCCTGGCCAACGGTTTTTTAGAGTACGCGCTCGCCAAAGCCAGAGCATGGCCGCCCGCAAAGCGATGATCGCCCCCTGGCATGCGCTGCCGCTGGCCCGGCAGGCTGAGGAACGCAGGATCAGTCGGGGCAGCCTGGAGCCAAGCCGATCTTGAAGTCGGCACAGGGACATCGTCGTCATTCATCCATGCCGGGCGTCAGAAGCCGGATCGTGCGCATCGGCACCCAGCCCACGTCCTGATCGACAGGGACAAGAAAGACGCGGCCAGAGTCCGTTTTCTCGACTTGGCACGTGATCGCCCTCTTCTCGCCGACAGGCCGATAGATCACCGTTGCACCAACATATAACTGGTCGTCCTTGGCAAAATTGAAGCTCGCGGCGGCAGCCCCGCGCCCTGAGGCCGTTTGCTCTTCCTGTGTCGCATCCGTGGGGCGGCCGAGGGTCTCGAACACGAGGCGAGCTACCTCGCGATGGCGGTCGCTCACGACTCTGAGCGCAGTACGGGTGCGATCGGGGTACCAGGAGCCCCCGATCCTCGCGAGGAGATCAGCCACGATCTCGACCTGATCTTCAGCCATTTCCATCACCCTTTTCAGCATGCCCGCGGTCGGGATGGTTTCGATAATCTCGTCGACGGCAGACGAATGCCTGCCATGATGGGGCGCGTCTCACCTCGCATCGGTACCCTGCATCGCGCGCGCGATCCGGCTCAACAAACCGGTCAGGCCGATCATCAACAGGAAACGGTGCACGTAGCCGGCCCCGGCAGGCACCGCCAGGCGGGTGCTCTTCAACCGGCCATGCCGGCCGACAGGAAGACTCTCCCAGTCGATGTCCTGATACCCGTATGGCGGATTGCAAAAGGCCACGCGTTCCGCGTAGCCCGCATAGCCCGGATCACCGGGGGGCAACACGAAACCGGCTTTGCGCCCGCTCGGCGGGGACGATTTCTTCCGGTATAGCCGGTCTGTGTCCAGCACCGTTCCGAGGTAGCGGCCGTGGATGTCGACGACCTCGCCGTCCTTCCACGGGAACCAGCCGATCCATTTCCCCTTCGTATTGAACAGATACCGGTCGTTGCGATGGAGGCGGAAGGCGACCCATTGGCCGGACGAGTCGAAAAAATTCTGAACTTTCGTTGCCGCTGTCCCACCCTTCGCCGGCTTGGACGGAGCATCCGGGGCTTTGACAGGGAGTACCTGCGCGGGTGCACTTGCCTTTTGCGGCGGTTTCTCGGGGGGCGCCACAGGAGGGGTCGAGTTTTCTTGCGGAAGCCGTGCCTGGACTGGCGTGCCCGCAGGCTCCCGGCCTGGATTCGACAGGGCGGTGGCCACCCTTGCCGCTGGAGCGACTGATTGGCGTTCCGTGCCGCTCGATGCAAGGGGCGCGTTGAGCGAGAGCGATGCTCCACCATCCCGATACGGCAGGGCCTGGCCTGTCCTTGGCCAAGAGGTCGTTTTCGGACGGCCGGTTTGAGACGGTAGCGGCTGGAACGTGTTTGTGGAGATCCACCCGATCTCGCGGCGCACCGGAACAAGGTACGCGCGGCCGCGCTCGATCTTCTCGACCGTGCAGGTGATCGTCCGCGTATCACCCGGAGGGCAATAGGCAACCACGGCGCCAACAGGGATCTCGACCCCGTCAGTGGCGCCCGGCGTCACGTCCTGCCCGGTCGGCTCCGGGGTCGGGCCCAAAGCCTCGTTGCGCGCCGCGTCCCTCCGGCGAAGCTCAGCGAGGATGAGACGCGCCACGTCGCGGTGGCGGCTGGAAATCCCGTTCGGTGCAGGGCGCGGCCTCTCCGGATGCCAGGATCCCCCGATCCTCGCGAGTAGCTCGGCCACAATGTCGATGTCCCGTACTGCCATTTGCTTCATCATTGCGAAAGACGCGCCATGATGAGCCATTTACGAAAAGTAAACCAAAGCTTTGTCGTGAACAGAGTTAATTCCTAAAGGCGGGTGTTGTCTCAGCGTTGGCAACGGGGCAGAGCAGAAGAGCAACAGACCTTAACCATTCGGGCAGCCCCGAGACTCTGCCGCCGAAACGAACGGCCTCGCATCAGATACCCGCCTGAAACAGTCCCCAGAAAAGGGGAATGTGGATAAGACTGGGGGAAGCTCGGGCCTGTCCTCGGCGGTCGCGGTGGGACGTGAAAGTTCCCTGCGTGGACACCGATTTTTTCGTTTTCTCAGAAAGGTTTGATTCAGAGTCTGGGGAGCAAATCCCGCGCCTGTTTTCGCGTATTAGGTGCGACCGTGCTCCCATCGAAACTGCACATTGCCTTCACGATCATAGCGCTGATCACCCTCGGAAAAGCACCGATGGTAAAGCCTCTGAGAAATCCGGATAGTGAAGTGATCATCCGCGTTGTGATCCTTCGTGATGACGAGACGAAAGGTTGAGCGTGCCTTAGCGCATCGTGCGGACCCGGCGGGCCGCGCTAGCGAAAAGTGGATCCGGTATTCGCTGACGCGGCCCTTCGGGTCCGCTCAAACGATGCGCTCCACTAGGAGGGAGCATCGAACTCGATGCTCTAGAAGGAAGTATCGAACTTGCTGGAAAAGGGCCCCGCCTGGAAGGCGGGGCGCGCTAAAGGCGCATAAGTCAGCATCTGTATGGGGGCATGACAGATGCAGGGAAGTCAGAGGACCCCTGGCTTTGGTTATATGGCTAAGGTTTGTGTATTCACCTAGGCCAAATGGTCTATGTTGCCGATGTGCATCAACCGCTTTGATCGGGCGCGCAGCATGAGGAAATCCCAGCTGCACTCCTTCGAGGTCATTGAGGATGATCGCCTTTCCTCACGCAATGACAGGAACTCGATCAGCTTTTTCGCTGGAGTCAGCGGCTGAAGCCCCAGGGACAAAGCCAGAAGAATTCGATGCGGCTCTCAAGGCACTCGTGCTTCTTGAGCGCTTGTCCTGATCGCCCGTTTTGCATTCCTTCGGCCAGAGCCCGTCGGAGCTTTGGTTGTCTCGGAGCGGCAGAAATCGATTGCCGCTTCCAAAAACGCTTGGCGGGCTTGGGAGTGTTGGCTCACGGCCCTGATCCAGGGCTTGTCCGCAATGAGCGTCACCAGCCGTTCCGGCATCAGGCGCAATTTTTCCTCCTCGGCAGCTACCATCCGTTCATAAGCATGCAGCAGCTTTGATGGTCTGGCCATGAACACTCCCAACATTGATGGTCGGCACTCTGGGTAAAACTCCCGGCCTCCAATTCACCTTTAGCGGGAGATCAGTCTAGCGATCGTTAAAGTCGGCCGACGGTTTCTGACTGCGATCGTCGAAAAGGCCAGCCAGGGTCCCGTCCGGTCCATAGCGGGCGTACTCACTGTCGTTGCTGTCGGCGACGAACACCACGTCGCAATCGGCGCCGCTGGTCAGCAGGTTGACACGGTTTGGCTCCCGTTGCCGTGGGTTGTTGATCAGACGGAACTGGCGCACGTCCGGGATCTTCAGGGCGAACTGGGCCGCTGATCGGCGTAGCGCGGCAGAAATCTGGGCGTCCTCCAGGGAACGAGCCCTTCAGCACCAGTACACGTGGCCCCTTCCAAGCCCCGAGGGACTGGGTAACCGTATCCGTCTGCATGGCATGGCTCGGGATCGTGCGCAGTAGGTTGGGCTGGCAACTCCTTGCCGCGGAAATCGTCCTCCGAGACAAACACGTTCAGGACAGCTGCGGGCTGTCCCGCATGCGTCGGGTGGCTTCGGCCACGTCCACGACAGGCAAGTCGGCAGAACGAAATGAATGCCGTCCTCTGTAGCCACCGCTCTACACTCGCAGCGATTGTCTCTTTCGAAAGAGGTACTACTGACGCCGAGCAAGATGTATGCAATGCTCTTTCGGATTGTTGACAATTGAGGGCTGCAAGCGTCCACTTCCTATAAGCCACGTCGCATCAGCGTGAGACTTAGGCTCTCGGCGACGGGCCTGGAGGGACGAGCGATGAGCACTCGGCGTACAGTGATTCAAGGGGCTGTGCTTGCGGTAGTGTCTACCTTGGCCATCGTGGCAACCGGAGTAGCCTCGGTCGAGGCCGCGGACAAGGAACTCAAAATCGGCTTCGTCGGAGTCACCAGCGGCCCGGCTGCCGCATGGGGGACATCCAATGTCCGCTCGATGCAAACCCGAGCCGAATGGTTGAATCAAGCTGGCGGCGTGCGGATCGGGGATACAACCTATAACATCAACATCGTCACGTTCGATGATCAAAAGGATCCCAAGCGAGCGATTGCCGGCATGGAGAAGATGGCTCAGGAGGGCATTCACTATGTCGTCGGGCCAAATGTCGACGATGGCGCGGCGGCAGTCCGACCTGTCGCCGAGAAGGCAGGCATCATCTACTTCCCCTACGCCTTCCCAAAAGAACTCTATGTGAAGCCCGCATCGAATGCTGTGCTTGGCATGATCGCCAGCTATCAGTCAGGTCCTGCGATCTACAAATACTTGAAAGAAAATAAGGGAGTTAAAAGCATCGCCTTTATCGCGGCCAATGAGTCCGATCCTCTCAGTCAACGCGACAGCGGCGTTGCCGCCGCGAAGGCCCTCGGCCTACAGATTCTCGCCGAGAAAGACACCTACCAGAATGACACTCGCGACTTCACTCCGGTGTTGACGCCGATCGTCAAGCTGAAGCCGGATCTGCTGGTGCTCTCAGGCGTAGCCCCTGCCAACGCGCCTCTCCTGATCCGCGCAGCAAGAGAACTCGGCTTTAATGGACTGATCTCAACCGAGACGGCTCACGACGCCAAGGTGCTGGCCGAAGGAGCAGGTGACCTCGCCAATGGCTTCATATCGGTGGGCGGCGCCTCGACTCCCGAGATCCGCTCCCCCGTCATGGCGGAGTTTATCGATCGCTATACGAAGAAGTTCGGCGAGTACAATGACGAGTCGAATACAAAGGTATACGCGCTCGAGTACATCCTTGAGACACTGAAAGCCAATCCCAAAGCGGTTGACAGCGTTGATGAGTTCAAGAAGGCGATCGACACGTTCTCCGCTCCAAACCCCTTCATGAAGGGCGACAATAAACTCAAGTATGTCGGTATGACCTCGTTTGGTCAGAAGCGCCAGATCTCGGTTCCGATGGTCGTCAATGAGTACCAAAACGGTGAGTTCAAGACATTGTTCATTGGTGAGGTCGACTGAACTTCTTGACAGTGGCACCATGAGCGGACCTGCTCATGGTGCAATTCATAGATTACCGACTGGATTCCTTCATGGAGCAGGTGGTCGCAAACGGACTGTATCTCGGGGCGCAGTACGCGCTCATTGCTCTCGGGTTGACGCTGATATTCGCCCTGATGAATGTCTTGAACTTTGCGCATGGTCAGATGTACGTCCTTGGCGGGTTCGTTACTTACTATGTCTATGGCCAGCTCGGTCTTCCCTTTGCTGTGGCGCTGCTGGCATCCGGAGCAACGCTCGCTGCCGCGGGTGCTCTTATCGAGAAATTTCTCTTCCGACCCGTGATCCGGAGAAGCATTCGCGAGGAAAGCACGATGTTGCTCGCAGCAGCCATCGCGTTCTTTCTCGATGCGATTATTCTACTTCTTTTCGGCGAGAAGCAGCGTGGCGTACCGAAGATCATCAATGGAGTGTTCCTGTCAGATGCCTTGATCATGCCTTATGATCGCATGCTGATCGGTGCCGTGGCGCTTGTCATGATCGCGGCCTTCATGCTGCTCATGCAATATACGAAGCCTGGTCGGGCAATGCGCGCACTGGCTCAGGACCGCGTCGCCGCGCAACTGATGGGAGTTCGCGTTGACCGTTACTCCATGATCGGGTTCGCACTCGGTGCCATGCTGGCTGGCGTGGTCGGGGGGCTTCTTGTAGCGATTACGGGCGTAAACTCCGGGATAGGAGGGCCAATCTCGGTCAAGGCCTTCATGATGGTCATGATCGGTGGAGCAGGCGTCGTCGGGGGAGCTATTGCAGGAGGCTTCATCCTCGGCATGCTCGAGTCCGTGGGACTGAGTGTACTGCATGCCTATGGCGACATCACGTATTTGGTCATTTTCGCGGCCTTGATGGTGTTCCTCAGCATTCGCCCCAATGGGCTGATGGGTAAACCATGGGGGTGATGTGACATGCCAGTCTCGAAGCTGATGTGGGTCCTCGGTTTCCTGGCTATGTCGCTCGTGGCGATTCCCTGGATCATCGTCGTGACCGGACGTTCAGACCTGTACTATACATTAACGTCGGTTGCGCTGCTTGCCATTGCCAGTGGTGGCGTCTGGCTCACATTCTATATTGGGCGCATCAACATCGGCCAAGCGGCCTATGCGCTGCTTGGCGGCTATGTCTCCGCGATTCTCATCGTTCGCTATGGCGTGCCGTTCTGGTTCACGCTGCCGCTCGCCGGCCTTCTATGCGCCGGGGCGAGCGTTCTGATCGGCGTTCCGATTCTACGGCTGAGAGGGGTCTACTTCGCCATGGTGACGCTGGTTCTCACGGAGGTCGCCCGCCTTCTGGCCCTCGCGCTTCCGGTGACCAACGGCGCCAAAGGCCTTGTGAACATTCCGCTCCCTGATGCAGTCACACTATTCGGCGTCGAGTTGCTACCGGATTTCGCAACGCTGGAAAATCCGCGGCGTGCCTTCTATTTCGCTGCCGTCGTCCTGATGGTCATCTGCTATGCGGGCCTTTACCGTTTGGTCCATTCCCGCATCGGCAGGCTTTGTCTATCGCTCCAGCAGAATGAGGAACTGGCCACGTCGATTGGCGTCAATGTCGCCTACTTGCGCCTTGTCATCTACGCGATCTCGTCCTTTCTGGGTGGGATCGCCGGAGCGATGTTCATCGCCATCTCCCAGTCCATCTATCCGTCGAGCTTTACAACGGCCGATTCCATCAATTTCATGCTTAATTGTTTCCTCGGCGGGCTGGCCTATGTCCTCGGGCCGATACTCGGGACCTTCCTTCTCTATTTCGGCTGGGACCTCTTGTTCAAGGCGGGCCAGTTTCAGCTCCTGATCTTTTCCTCGGTGCTGATCGTCCTCATGCTGACGCTGCCCAATGGTCTGCTCAGCCTCCGTCCGTGGAAGCAGATGAAGGGGTCCGTTGGTGGATGATATTCTTCAGGTTTCCGGCTTGACGAAACGGTTTGGCGGTCTCACCGCTGTCAACAATGTCTCGTTCTCCGTGCGCGAGGGTGAAGTTCTCTCGGTCATCGGGCCGAACGGGGCTGGAAAATCTACGCTTTTTAAGCTCGTTGCCTCGTTCCTGCGACCGAGCGCGGGCGAAGTTCGCTTTCAAGGAAAACGCATCTCGGGCCTCGCGCCTCATGTCGTGGCTCGGATGGGGGTCGTTCGAACCTTCCAGGAGACGACGATTTTCAAAGGCATGACGGTGCGCGAGAACGTCATCATCGCTCACCAACTGAGAGCCCGGGCCAGCCTCCCGGGATTCTATATTAGGTCCCCCACGGCGCGAAAGGATGAGTCCGAGTTCGGAAGGTCTGCCGATGACATTCTTGAGTTTCTCGGTCTCGATCATATCCAGGATGAGCCCGCACTAGCCCTCCCGCACGGACATCTCCGGGCGCTTGGAATGGCGATTGGTCTCGCGACCAATCCCAAGGTCCTTCTGCTCGATGAGCCGTTTGCCGGGATGAACCATGACGAAACGATGCGTGCCGTCGAGATGGTAAAGGACGTGCGTGAACGGGGGGTCACCATACTCTTGGTTGAGCACGACATGCCGGCCGTAATGCAGATCTCCCATCGAATCGTCGTGCTGAACTTTGGGGAAAAGATTGCGGAAGGAACTCCGACCGAGATCCAGCAGAACGAGAAGGTCATCGAGGCCTATCTCGGGATCGAGGACAAGACGATCGGATTTTGAAACATGGCCAAGCTGCTGACATGCAGAAACGTGGAGCTCTATTACGATCACGTCCATGCCTTGAAAGGCATTTCGCTCGAGATCAATGAAGGTGAGACAGTTGCCTTGATCGGAGCGAACGGCGCCGGCAAGTCGTCCATCTTGCGAGCGATCACGGGGCTGAAACGGATCTGGTCCGGCGAGATCCATTATCAGGGCGGACGCATCGATCGTTGTCAGCCGGACGAGATCGTCAAGATGGGAATCGTCATGGTGCCGGAGGGGCGGCGGGTCTTTCCTTATATGTCGGTCAAGGACAATCTCCTCATGGGGGCCTTCACTCGGACCGACCGGGCTGGCGTAGGCATGAGCCTTGACATGGTCCTGAACCGTTTCCCCCGCCTTAAAGAGCGCTATTCCCAATCAGCCGGGACCATGAGTGGTGGTGAACAGCAGATGCTGGTGATCGGCCGGGCATTGATGGCCAAGCCGCGCCTGCTCTTGCTCGACGAACCATCCCTCGGAATCGCACCCAAGCTGGTCCAGGATATCGCGCGATCGATCGTTGCCATCAACAGGGACGAAAAAGTCAGCGTGCTGCTGGTTGAACAGAATTCCCGCATGGCGCTCAGGATTTCGCAGCGCGCCTACGCGCTCACGACTGGCCGGATCGCACTGGCTGGTCAGTCGGCCGAGATGCTGGATGATGAGCGTATCAAGCATCTTTATCTAGGTGGGGAACTTCAGTAGCAGATAGGCCACGCCATGCAGATTTGTGTCGTCAACCCAAATACGACGGCCTCGATGACCCGGAAGATCGGCAGTGCAGCCGCCGCTGTCGCGGCCAAGGGGACAGAAATCATCGCCGTCAATCCAAAGCTCGGCCCGCCGAGCATCGAAGGATATTTTGACGAGGCATTCTCTGTTCCCGGATTGATCGATGAGATCGGCAACGCGCCAGGCGCGGACGCTTACATCATAGCGTGCTTCGATGACACCGGTCTCGATGCTGCTCGCTGCATCACCGACGCGCCGGTAATCGGGATCGGTGAGGCCGCGTTTCATATGGCGACGCTTATTGCGGGACAGTTCAGCGTCGTAACGACATTATCTCGCTCGATACCGGCGATTGAAGGCAATCTGGTCCGATATGGACTCCGAACCCGCTGCGTCAAAGTGCGGGCGTCGGATGTACCGGTACTCGACTTGGAAGCTCCCGGTTCAAGCGCCCGTCAACGCATTTCGGATGAGATCTCCGCCGCAATCCGCGATGATCGTGCCGAGGCAATCGTCCTTGGCTGTGCTGGGATGACGGATCTCGCACGCTCCTTGGAGCAGGAGCACGGAATACCCGTCCTCGATGGAGTGACCTGCGCGGTCAAGCTCTGCGAGGCTCTTGAGGCCCTTGGCCTCAAGACTTCGAAGGTCGGGGGCTACGCCATGCCTCGGGCAAAAACCTATTCCGGTCTTTTCGCGCGCTTTTCACCAAGCGGAAGAGATACGCTCAAAAGCGACGGGGACCGGTCCGACAGGGGACTGAAAGACACGTGAAACGGACTGATACAAAAGATACCTCCACGGTCTTTGCCCGGAGCCGAAAACCAAGCGTCCGCTGGGTTGATGTTTATTCCAGGCTGAGGGACACGATTGTGTCGCACCGCCTCCCTCCAGGAACGAAGCTGCCCGAAGATGAACTAGCAGCGATCTATTCCGTGAGCCGAACCGCCATCCGGTCCGCGCTGCAGGCCTTGGCCCATGATCGTTTGGTGAGACTTGAGCCGAATCGGGGAGCCTTTGTCGCGCAACCGTCAAAGCAGGAGGCGCGAGAGATCTTCGACGCACGGATGCTCATCGAGCCACGGGTCGCAGCACTGGCGGCGTCAGCCGCCAAGCGACCTGATATCGTGCGGTTACGCCGGCATCTCGATGACGAGGAGGAGGCCCTTCACGCTGGCCAAGTCAACGCGGCGATCTCCCTATCAGCACGGTTTCACGTGGCAATCGCCGAGGTCGCCGCGCATTCGATCCTGACAGAACTTGTCACGGATCTCGTGTCGCGCTCGTCGCTCATCATTGCTCTGTATTGGTGCCGGCGCGATATCACCTGTGAAACTCATGCTCATCATGCACTCGTTGACGCACTCGCCCGGCATAAGATCAGCCATGCGTCCGAACTCATGGCTGATCACTTGGCAGACCTCGTGACAGGGCTCGATCTGACACCTAAGGATATTGGCCCAGGACGTCTCTCCGAGGTGCTGCGATAGGGAGATCCGGCTTTTCGCACGGTGCGCGTCAGGATCCTCGCAGCCATGATTTTGTTAGCGGGCCTTACCCTCTCCGTTGCCGCAGCCGAAGGCACAGGATCCGAGGACAGGATCTCCGATCCATCCTGGCACCATCATCTCTGGTCCCAAAAGTTCGACGCCGCCCCGCTCGGTAGACAACAGGATCCATCAACTCCCCATCCATCTCAGGCAAGGATACGAGCCGCCCGGACTGCGTTCCGTTCGGGTCGCAGGTCTGCCATCCTTCACTTCTAGAGCATCGGACGTGAAACGTGGGCCCACTTCTGGGATCCAATGCGATACTCCAAGCCTTCAATGGCGCGATGCGCTAGTGTATGGCTAGATCGTCTTGCCAGCAATCAACATACTGGCGAAACTCGCGCATGAACGTGACGGCCAGTGCAGAGGTAGAATGCTGACTTGATCGCAAGGAGACGAAGCCCGCATCAATGGATGGCGTGAATGGTTTCGCCACGATCCCTTTGTCCTGAAACTCGGCTGCAGAGTAGGGGTCGACCAGGCTGATCCCACCGCCTTCTGCCACGAGCAGGCAGGCGATGTGGGATAAGGGGGTCTCAAGTGAGATCGTGCGTGGAATATCGGCGAGAGCCATATCGACCCGCGATCGAAAGAAAGTGCCTGGGCCGATGCCCACGAAATGTTCACCTCCGAGATCTATCGGCTTGATGGATTGGCGCCGGGCCAGCGGGTGGTCCTTTCGCATAATGGCAACGGCCGCGACCGGGAAAGTCTCGATCTCGAGTCCGGTCCGATCGAGCGGGCTATCCGCATATCCGAAGTCAGCCTGACCGCTCGCAACGGCATCGAGAACAAGATGCGATGGCACTCCGCTGAGGGTAATATGGACATCCGGCCTCTGAACAGAAAATCGGGCGACAAAACGGGTCAGGATACTTCCGGCCAGGGCCGGCATCGCGGAAATCCGGAGTGAACCGGCCGTCTGCGCCCGAAGCGCCTGAGCGAATGCCTCGATCCGTGTCAGTCCGACAAAGGACCGTTCGACCTCCTCAAGCAGCGCAGTCGCCTCGGCTGTCGGTACGATATGGTTACCGCGTCGCTCGAATAGGGCCAGGCCGGTCGTCTCCTCCAGGCTTCGGATCAGACGGCTGATGGCGGGCTGCGTGACAAAGAGTGCCTCGGAGGCGCTCGTGATGCTACCGGTGAGCATGACTGCGCGAAAAGCCTCGATCTGACGGGAGCTGATCTCCATATGGGTCCTGCGTAGCATAACGTTGAAGCATGCTACCCTCAATAAATCTGATTTGACCTTATGGAAAGCGCTGCACGATTATCGAGGGCCGTTTCGGTGGATTGGCAAGCCCGGATGCGGATGCCGCAGGGCGAAAAGACCAAATGAGGGAATAAGGATATGAGCACGTTGAAAGTTCTAAGCGCCGTTCTCGGCCTGACCGTTGCAGCGAGTGGGGCCTCGGCGCAGGAGAAGACCGTCAAGATCGCCACCGAAGGCGCCTACGCGCCGTGGAACTTCACCGGCCCGGGTGGCAAGCTGGAAGGCTTCGAGATCGACCTCGCCAACGACCTGTGCGCACGCATGAAGGTGAAGTGCGAGATCGTGGCGCAGGACTGGGACGGCATCATCCCGGCGCTCCAGGCCAAGAAGTACGACGCCATCATGGCCGGCATGAGCATCACGCCAAAGCGGCAGGAGGTGATGAGCTTTTCCCGTCCTTACGCCCTTCCGATCAATACCTTCGCCGTCGGGGCTTCCGGAGATATTGCCAAGCTGCCGGGCGACGGCAAGCGAATCGACCTGACCGCGGATGAGGCCGCGGGCAAGGCTGCAATCGCCGCGATGGCGCCGGCGCTGAAAGGCAAAACCCTCGGAGTTCAGGGCTCCACGACAGCCTCTGCTTTCGCCGATCAGTACCTCAAGGGCTTGGTCGAGATCCGCGAATACAAAACGACCGAGCAGCACGATCTCGATCTCGCTGCCGGCCGCATCGATGCCGTCCTGGCGAACATGACAGTTCTGACCGCGACGATCGCGAAGCCGGAAATGAAAGATGTCAAGCTCGCCGGTCCCACGCTCCTCGGCGGCCCCTTCGGGCCCGGCATCGGTGTCGGCCTTCGCAAGGATGGCACGGACCTGAAGAAGATGTTTGACGAAGCGATTGCCGCTGCCTCTGCTGATGGAACGATCAAAGCGCTCAGCATGAAGTGGTTCAAGGTCGACATCGCGCCCTAACTCCAAGTCCCGTTGTTACCGCGGGGCGGCCCTGGGCGCGCCTCGCCTTTTATGAACACGATTGCATGACGCATCATCGACCAGACCGAGAGCCCGATATCGCCGTCGTCGGCGGAGGTATCATGGGAGCCTGCGTGGCGTGGGGGCTGGCACGGCGGGGACTGAGCGTCTGCGTGCTGGACGAAGGCGACATTGCCCTGCGAGCCTCCCGGGCGAACTTCGCTCTTGTCTGGGTGCAAGGGAAGGGCCTCGGGTTTCCCGCCTACGGCGCCTGGACGAAATCCGCGGCCGAGGCTTGGCCCCGCTTGGCCTCGGAACTCATGTCCGATACGGGCGTCGATGTCGGGCTCGATCAGCCGGGCGGGTTCACGCTCTGCCTGTCGGACCGCGAATTGCAGGTGAATGCCGACGCGATGGTGCGCCTGCACAACCAGCGCGATACCGTCACATATCCCTATGAAGTCCTGGATCATTCACAGACGAGGGCGCGGCTGCCTGACATCGGTCCCGATGTCAGCGGATCGATCTATTGTCCCCTCGACGGGCATGTGAATTCGCTGCGCCTATTCCGGGCCCTGCACGTTGCGTTGAAGGCGCGCGGCGTTGACTACCGGGCGGACCATGCAGTCACCGCTATCGAGCCGCGTGCCGGTGGCTTCGCCCTGAAGGGAGTTTGGGGCGAGGTGAGCGCTGCAAAAGTTGTCCTCGCAGCTGGGTTGGGCAACGCCCGGCTGGCGCCGATGGTTGGCCTCGAGGCGCCCCTGAAGCCGAGCCGGGGACAGATTATCGTTACCGAGAAAGCCGCCCCTTTCCTGCGTTATCCCGTCGTCACGGTTCGCCAGACCGACGAAGGGGGTGTCATGATCGGCGACAGTGAGGAGGCAGATGGCTCAAGCCTTAGAATTGATCACTCCATCTCCTCCGTCATGGCCGACAGGGCCATCCGGATGTTTCCCCTGCTCGGTGACCTGAATGTCGTCAGGACCTGGTCGGCCTTCCGTGTCATGACGCTGGACGGCTGCCCTGTATACGAGCAATCGGAAACCTGCCCCGGTGCCTTCATGGCGATGGCCCATTCAGGCGTGACTTTGGCACCCCAGCATGCCTTCTCGCTTGCGGATTACGTCGCCGATGGGGTGATCCCCGAGGAAACCGCTGTCTTCTCGACCAGGAGGTTCCGTGTTCCAGCGTCTGTCTGATCGCGCTTCGGGTGAAGTCATCTTTACCTTCGACGGGCGTCCGATCACGGCGTCTGTCGGCGACAGCGTCGCCGCGGCGCTGCTTGCCGCAGGCATCCGCGTCTGCCGCACGACCCCGGTCTCCGGGACTCCGCGGGGGCCCTACTGCCTCATGGGTGTGTGTTTCGAATGCCTGGTGAGGATCGATGGCATGGACAACCGCCAGGGGTGCCTCGTGACAGTGCAGGAAGGCATGCGGGTGGAGACCCAACGCGGCGCACGCACTCTGACAATGGAGCCGACCCAATGACGGAAGGTGCGGTCCGTAGAGGATGCGGGGTTGCGGACCTCGCGGATGATTACGACGTCATCGTCGTCGGTGCGGGACCTGCGGGCCTGTCAGCGGCAACGACACTTGCGGGATTGAAGGCACGGACACTCCTCGTCGACGAAAATCAGGCGCCGGGTGGCCAGATCTATCGCGCCATCACCGTGGCGCGGTCGGCAGATCGCCGGAGGCTGGGTGAGGATTATTGGCGCGGGCGCGGCATCGCCGAGAATTTTCTCCGCTCGGAGGCGGAGTATGCGCCGGCGACAACCGCCTGGAGCATCCAATCCGTACAGGACGATACGGGACGGACGATCGGCCAGGACGTCGGTCTCTCGTCGAGCGGTATGGCGCGTCTCATCCGTGCAAAGCAGGTGGTGCTCGCAACGGGAGCCCTGGAGCGCCCCTTCCCGATTCCGGGCTGGACACTTCCGGGCGTCATGACCGCGGGGTCCGCCCAGATCGCCCTGAAGACCTCTGGCCTCATCCCAAGCGGAAAGGTCGTGATCGCAGGAACGGGTCCGCTGCTCTATCTCCTTGCGGCGCAGTTGATTGAAGCGGGCGCAATGGTGTCGGCCGTCCTCGACACGACGCCGAGGGAGAACTGGCTTCGAGCCTTTCGGCATGCCCCGGGCTTTCTGATCTCGCCCTATCTCGCCAAGGGGCTGAAGCTGCTCGGAAAGGTACAGCGACGCACCCGGGTGATCCGATGGGTTTCCGCATTGTCAGCGAAAGGCGAGGGGGGACTGAGGGAAGTCGTCTGGACGGCTGGCGGCCGCGAGCACCGCATGCCTGCGGATCTCCTTCTGCTCCACCAGGGCGTGGTCCCCAACGTCAATTTCTCAAATGCCGCGGGTTGCGCTCACCATTGGGACGAGGCCCAGCTCACATTCCGGCCGCAGGTCGACGAATGGTTTGCAAGCTCGGTTGTCGGTCTCTCCCTTGCGGGCGACGGGGCTGGTATCGGGGGCGCCGAGGCGGCGGAGATCCAGGGACGTATCGCAGGACTGGGCTGCGCCTCCCATCTCGGTCTCGTCGCACCGGTGGAGCGTGATCGGCTTGCTGCGCCTCTCCGGAGATCCCTCGCACAGGCCACGCGGGGCAGGCGATTTCTCGATGCGTTGTACCGGCCCGCCGAAGCGTTCCGGGTACCGCAAGGCCCTGACACGATCGTGTGCCGCTGCGAGGAGATCTCAGCCGGACAGATCCGAGCATCGGTGAGTGCCGGCGCAGTCGGGCCGAATCAGATGAAGGTGTTTCTCCGGTGCGGCATGGGCCCATGCCAAGGCAGGCTCTGCGGGCTGACCGTAACCGAACTGATCGCGAACGAGCGTAGCAAGCATCCGTCGGAGATCGGGTATTACCGGCTGCGCTTTCCAGTCAAGCCATTGAAGCTGCGCGAGCTCGCCGCCTTGCCGCAGACAGACACTGCGAAGGTTGCCGTCTTGGCCGACCTCGCCGATACGCACCATTCCACTTACGTAACCGAAAGGAAGTCTCAGTGACGGAACGCCATATTCAAACGCCGATCATGCATCGTGTTGTCGTGCACAACGACCTGGTCTTTGTCGGCGGAACGGTCGCGGACGATCTCTCCGTTGGATTGGAGGGGCAGACCGAGCAGATTCTAGCTAAATTCGACCAATACTTGGGCGCCGCCGGCACCGACAAATCCCGCTTGTTGTCCGCGACGATCTTCCTGACAGATCTCAACCGTAAGCCGGAGATGGACGCAGCCTGGAAGCGCTGGCTGGATCCCAAGGACTTTCCGGCCCGCGCGACCGTCGGTGTTGCGGATCTTGGCGACGACACCCTTGTCGAGATCATGATTACGGCAACACGCTGAAACAGAACCAGAGCATCGGACGCGGGAAGTGGACTTGCACTTTTGGGTCCGCACGATGCGCTAGCGAGCACCTCGACTTGAACGCCGTTCCGAGCGAGACAGCTCTCCAGCGTCGGACGTAAAATCGAATCCGCGTCCGACGCTTTAACATTTTGATCTTGAGCATCTTTCACCCAAAACCGGGTGTCCGGGAATACGGTCTTGTGCCGGCAGCCCGGACCAGGAGGTTCGCTCTTGATCAGGCCGATTGTATCTGCGTCTCAAGGACGACGACCTCGGCGCCGCATGTAATGCCCCAGATACGGTACTGAGGTTCATGTGAGTTCTCGCAAAGAACCTGTACAACCCGGTACGTTTCTGGACGGGCTCGCCGGGGGTGAGCGGGTTGAACGATCTGGCCGACCTGGAACTTGGCACTCATCGAAAGTCTCCGCGTCATATCAATCGGCGTCGCCCCGACCATGTGTCTCGGAGACAACGGGGGCACGCCTGCGGTCCGTTCCAGCATTGGAGTGGGACGGACCCAATTTCAACCGCGCCTTGCCGTGAGCTGAAGCGGCATCTTGCGCGTCGGTGCTCGAGGCCACTTGAGGCGGGAAAACGCCGCTTCGCCGATGTCGCAACGAGATGGCGGGATTTCCGAATATCCTGGCTGCAACGATCATCTGATGGAGATGGGCGAGATGCAGCACATAGGGCTGGCGGTTCAGGCGTTGGCGTCGGGCGATCTCCACAGCAACGTCGTTGCGCATCGCTTCAGGATAGACCTCCAGGCTCTCGCGCTCCCAGTCGTACCAGCGATCGATCTCGGCAATTGCCGCCAAGCTGACCTGTATGGCTGCCTCCAGGTCCGCCAGTGCCGTCTTACTCCGCTCTCGCATCGCGTCGTTCCGCTCGATACGGTTCATCCTTGGACAAGGCGCAACATTCTCACTCCCTCACGTGGGATCGGTGACGGCCTTTCACAATCATCAGCTGAAGACCTTGGTACGGCACCGGGCTGACTTGCGGCCCTGGATTGTTAAGCCGGTGTCGCCGCCTCTTTTGATGAGGCGCCGATACTCTCTCCGGATGAGGGCAAGAACATCTGGAGATCGCCGGACGAAAGGCCCCGCAGCAGGCGGATCCTGATCACACTCCGGCAGGGCTGTACCAATGCGAGGCTCTCCGTCATCAGTGCCTCCGGCCTGACCGCGAACTCAGCTTATGGCCCCACGGTTCGTCCGACAACTTGGTACGGCAGCGGACAAATTCCTGCCAGGCTTGGAACTGTGTCGCGGAGCTTCTCCTTTAACCGTTGGATTCCAGCAGAGGAAACCACAGTGAGGAGTGCCGCTTTGACTTTGCGCTCGTGCCTTCAGACACGAGCGGAAGTCGGGACGCGGGGCTCTCTCGGAAAGCCAAACTGCTCCGGCAGACGAATGGTCAGGCCGCATTGGCGGTGAGGCGCAAGCAGACCCAGGCCCTTCAACAAGGGAGATGATCATGGCGATGACTGCGGGTGATATCCTTGTCGAAACACTGATCGACTGGGACGTCGACATGGTATTCGGTCTCCCAGGCGATGGTATCAACGGCATCATCGAGTCACTCCGCAAGGCCGAGGATCGGATCCGGTTCGTTCAGGTGCGGCATGAGGAGGCCGCCGCCTTCATGGCGTGCGCACACGCCAAATGGACGGGGCGGCTCGGCGTCTGCATCGCCACCTCCGGGCCCGGGGGAATCCATCTCCTCAATGGGTTGTACGATGCAAAGCTCGACGGTCAGCCGGTGCTCGCCATCACGGGACTCCAGTTTCACGATCTCCTGCATACCTACACGCAGCAGGACGTCGAGCTCGACAAGCTCTTCATGGATGTCTGCGTCTACAATTCACGGATCATGGGCGCGGCCCACGTGCAGAACGTCGCGGAGCTCGCCTGCCGCACGGCACTGGCGTATCGGGGCGTCGCTCATGTCACGATGCCGGTGGACCTGCAGGATCAGACCGTCAAGGAAGATATGCGCTCGAAGCGGAACCGTCCGGACCACGTCTCCTCCCTGATGGCCGAGAGCGCCCACATGCCGAGCGAGGACCAACTCGCCCATGCCGCCTCGATCCTGAACGAGGGGCGGAAGATCGTTGTTATGGCGGGACGGGGAGCCCTTGGAGCGAGAGGTGAGGTGGAAGCAGTCGCCGAGCGGCTCGGCGCCCCTGTCGTGAAGCCGCTTCTCGGAAAAGGCGTCTTGCCGGATGAGCATCCCTATACGACAGGCGGAACCGGCCTCCTGGGAACACGGCCCTCGCAGGAGGCCCTTGAGAATTGCGACACGCTTTTGATCGTCGGCTCCAGCTTCCCGTATATCGAGTATTACCCGAAGCCGGGTGAAGCCAAGTGCGTCCAGGTCGAGCTCGACCCGAAGCGTGTTGGCCTGCGCTGTCCCGTCGACGCGGCCCTCGTGGGCGATTCCGCACGAGTTCTGCGGGCGCTATTGCCCAAACTCGACCATCACCAAGACCGCTCGTTTCTGGAAAAGGCGCAGGCGGGTGTCGCCAAATGGCGCGACCTCATGCATGAGCGCGGAACCCGGACCGACACGCCCATGAAGCCGCAGGTCGTCGCCCACGAGCTCAACAAGCTCCTGTCCGACGACGCGATCATCACCACGGATTCCGGAACCATCACGAGCTGGGCCGCGCGTCACATCGACATGCGCGGCAATATGATGTTTTCGTGCTCCGGAAACCTCGCCACCATGGCATGCGGCCTGCCCTATGCGAATGCCGCAGCCCTTGCCTATCCTGGCCGACAGGTCGTCGCCTTTGTGGGCGATGGCGGGATCACGATGCTGCTCGGGGAGCTTGCAACCGCCGTCAAGTACGATCTCGACGTGAAGATCATTGTGATCAAGAACAATACGCTCGGCCAGATCAAATGGGAGCAAATGGTCTTCCTGGGCAATCCGGAATATGCGTGTGAGCTTCAGCCGATCGACTTCGCCACGGTTGCGCAGGGTTTCGGCTGCACGGGCTTCACCATCGAGGATCCTGCGACCTGCGCCGACATCCTGCGCCAGGCGCTCGCCGCACCTGGACCCGTCGTGATCCAGGCGGTCGTCGATCCGAACGAGCCTCCCATGCCGCCCAAGGTCGATCTCAAGCAGACGGCTCACCTCGCCGAGGCGCTTGCGCGCGGCACACCGAACGCCACATCCATCGCGCTCACGATTGCGTCGGACAAGGTGCGGGAGATTATCTGAGAGGCCCGTCATGGCACTCGCCCATCCCATCCTCGATTCGAAAGAGATCGCCGCGGCAAAAGCATCCAAGACCGAGGGCGTCCCGGGATGGGATGCAATCGCCAATATCGAGGATCTGCGCGAGCTCGCCAGGAACCGGGTTCCGAAGACCTTCTTCGAGTATGTCGAAGCCGGCTCCTACGACGAGATCACCCTGGGGGCGAACAGGTCCGCGCTCGATGCGTTGGAACTGCGTCAGCAGGTGATGGTGGACGTCTCCTCTCGCGTCCAGGCAACGACCATCGTCGGCCAGCCGGTCTCTCTCCCGGTCGCCCTTGCACCGGCGGGTCTGACGGGAGCCGTGTATCCGAACGGTGAGATCCATGCAGCACAGGCGGCAGAGGCGTTCGGCGTTCCCTTCTGCCTGAGCACGATGTCCGTCTGCTCGATCGAGGACGTGGCGGCTGCCGTCGCGAAGCCCTTCTGGTTCCAGCTCTATCTGATGAAGGATCGCGGGTTCAGCCAGTCGCTCATCGAACGGGCCCATGCGGCGCGATGCCCGGTGCTGGTGCTGACCATGGATCTGCATGTGGAGGGGCAGCGCACGGCCGATGTACATAACGGCCTCGGCATCCCGCCAAGGCTGACGCTCACCAATATCCTCGATATTGCCAAGCATCCGCGCTGGGCCTTCGGAATGGTGCGGAGCAAGGAATACACTTTCGGAAATCTGAAGGATGCGATCAGGAACTCGGGCAATCTCGGTATTCTGTCGGAATGGGTCAAGCAGCAGTTCGATCCATCTTTTGATCGGAGCGACCTCGAGTGGGTGCGCAAGCTCTGGCCGGGCAAGCTGATCGTGAAGGGCATCCTCGATCCGCAGGATGCCGAGATCGCGGTCGCCGCAGGCGCGGATGCGGTCCTCGTGTCGAACCATGGCGGGCGCCAACTCGATGGTGCTCCCTCGACCGTGGAGGCATTCCCCCCCATACGCGATGCCGTGGGAGACCGGACCGAGCTTCTCTTCGATAGCGGGATCCGCTCGGGGCTCGACGTTCTGAAGGCCCTCGCCCTGGGCGCACGGGCGTGCTTCATCGGCAGGGCCTATCTCTATGGATTGGGTGCCCGAGGCAAAGTAGGCGTTTGCAAGGCCCTTTCGTTGATATCGGAAGAACTCGACACTGGAATGGCGCTCACGGGCGTAACGGATGTGAAGGCGGTTTCACGCGATGTCCTCGTGCATCCTGACGAGTGATGCAAGACCGCCGGTAACCGGAGGAGTCTGAGATGGCCAACGTGGCCCTGACCGAGGCCGAGCAGCTGTCGTCGGATAATCGCCGGAGGCATCCTGACCGGCGCATCGAGCGGGCGCCGGACGGACGCATCAGAACCGCCTATACGGAAGTTCCGGACCTGGACGCGAAAGCGCTGCTTCGAGAGCTCGAGGCCGCACTCGAGGGTGAAGTCCGCTTCGACGATGGCAGCCGGGCACTTTATGCAACGGATTCCTCGAATTATCGCCAGGTGCCCATCGGAGTCGTCATTCCGAAAACGCGCGGCGACGTCGTCAAGGCCATCGAGATCTGCCGGCAGCATCACGCTCCTGTTCTGCCACGTGGGGGCGGAACGAGCCTTGCGGGCGAGTGCTGCAACACCGCCGTCGTCATCGATTTCTCGAAATACCTGAACAGGGTGCTCGACATCGATCCCGTACGCCGACTGGCTCGTGTCGAGCCGGGCTGTATCCTGGACGATCTGCGGGATGAGGCCGCAAAGCATGGCCTTACCTTTGGGCCGGACCCGGCCACGCACGATCACAACACTCTTGGCGGCATGATCGGCAACGATTCCGGCGGCGTTCATGCAGTCATGAACGGGATCACGGTGCATAACGTGCAGGCGCTGGAGGTTCTGACCTATGAGGGGCTGGAACTGAGTGTCGGACCGACGGATGACGGGACATTCCGCTCGATCCTGCGCTCAGGGGGGCGCCGTGCCGAGATCTATCGTCGACTCGATGAACTGCGTAACCGCTACGGCGATCGCATCCGATCGAAGTTTCCGGATATCCCGCGCCGGGTATCCGGTTATGAGAACCTCGATCAGCTTCTTCCTGAAAAGGGCATGAATGTTGCCCGCGCGCTCGTCGGTACCGAAGGCACGTGCGTGACTGTCCTAGAAGCGACCCTCAACCTCATTCACAATCCTCATGAACGGGTCATCGTAATCGTCGGCTTCCCGGACATCTACCAGGCGGCGGATGCCGTGCCTCGCGTTCTCAAGCACCATCCGATTGGCCTCGAGGGCTTCGACGAAACCCTTGTCGACCGGTACAGGACAAAGGGGCTGCACACCGACGACCTGAAGATCTTGCCGAAAGGCCAGGGATGGCTCCTGGTCGAATTCGGGGGCGACAGCGAGGATGACGCCGCCGCGAAAGCCCAGAGGTTCGTGGATGAGTTCAAGAGCATCGATGGGGTCGATCCGAAGCTCATCCGCGACAAGGCCCAGCAGAAGCGGATCTGGAACGTGCGCGATGATTCCCTCGGGGCGGAATCCTACGTGCCTAATCATCCCGACACATGGCCGGGATGGGAGGACAGCGCGGTCGCTCCCGATCAACTCGGGGCTTATCTCCGGGAGTTGAAGGCTCTCTTCCGCAAATACGGTTACGATCCCGTCATTTACGGCCATTTCGGCGGCGGCGTCGTCCATTGCGCCATCGCGTTCGATCTCTACGACGAGCCGGGAATCGAACAATGGCGCCGGTTCCTCGACGAGGCGGCGGAGCTCGTCGTGCGCCATGACGGATCGCTGTCGGGGGAGCATGGGGACGGTCAGGCGCGAGGAGCCCTTCTTGAAAAGATGTACGGGCCGGAACTGGTCCAGGCGTTCCGCGAGTTCAAGGCAATCTGGGATCCCCATTGGCACATGAATCCCGGTAAGGTCGTCGATCCCTATCCGATCATCTCGGATCTCCGGGTCGGACCGAGCTATCATCCCCGCGAGCTCAAGACCCATTTCAGCTTCCCGAACGAAGGAGGCTTCGAGCGCGCCGTTCAGCGCTGCGTCGGTGTGGGAAAGTGCCGCCGGCATGACAGCCATGAGGAGGTCATGTGCCCGAGCTACCTCGTAACGCACGAGGAGAAATACACGACACGCGGCCGTGCCCGGCTGCTCTTCGAGATGCTGCACGGCGGCCCGCTCAAGAACGGATGGCGAAGCAAGGCCGTCGAAGATGCGCTGGGCCTGTGTCTGGCCTGCAAGGGTTGCAAGAGCGACTGTCCGGTCGGCGTCGACATGGCGAGCTACAAGGCCGAGTTCCGCGCCCATCACTATGCCTGGCGACTGCGGCCACGGCACGCCTATGCCATGGGACGCATCCATTGGCTCGCGCGCGAGGCATCGCGCATGCCCTGGCTCGCCAACACGATGATGCGGGCTCCGCTTCTGAGCAGCCTCGCCAAGGCGGTCGGCGGGATCGCGCAGCAGCGCTCCATCCCGCCCCTTGCCCACGAGCCCTTCACCGATTGGTTCCGTCGGCGCCGCGCGCCACGGAGCACGGGGCAGCGCGTCCTCCTGTGGCCTGACACCTTCAACAATTACTTCCGGCCAGGAACGGCCATCGCGGCGACGAAAACTCTCGAAGCACTCGGTTTTCAGGTCGTCATTCCGGATCGGCCTCTGTGCTGCGGCCGCCCGCTATACGATTGGGGTTGGCTCGGAGCAGCCGAGCGACTATGGCGACAGACCATGACGACGTTGTTCGAGGAGATCCGGGCCGGCACACCCCTCATCGGCCTCGAGCCTGCCTGCCTGGCGGCCTTCAAGGACGAGCTTCTCAATCTTTTCCCCGAGGATGACTTGGCCCAGCGACTCTCCAGGCAAAGCATCTTCTTCAGCGATTTCGTCAACGAGCATGCCGACGGCATCGCACTGCCGAAAGACGGATCGGACAGAGCGCTGGTGCAGATCCACTGTCATCACCACGCAGTGATCAAGGCCGAGGGTGAGCGCCAACTGCTCGACCGGGTCGGTCTGACCTACGACGTCGTGCCATCGGGATGCTGCGGCATGGCGGGTGCCTTCGGCTTCAGCGCCGAAACCTACGACGTCGCGATGGAGATAGGTGAGCGGGTGCTGCTGCCGACCGTGCGGGCGGCCGATCGAGGAACACTTATCCTGGCTGACGGCTACAGCTGCCGGGAACAGATCGAGCAGGGCACGGGACGGGAAACGCTTCATGTGGCGGAGCTCCTGGCCCACCGCATGGGTCTGTGAGGAGACTGCCGATGCGGCCGGTGGGAAAAACGATCTGGGCCATCGCGGAGGGCGAAATTGCGTCATACAGCACGAGCCAGGATCGGACTTTCGTGTCCCACGTAACGGCCTGCATCCTCAATGCCGGGCCGTCCGATGCAAGGGGCAGGATCACGGTGTTTTTCTCGGACAGAAATCCGGTTGGGCCGTACTGCGTGAGGGTGCCGGCTGGGCGCACGCTGCACCTGCGATTCAATGACCTTCAGGATCCCGACCCTATTCCTCGTGATACGGACTACGCGTCGCTATTCGAATCCGATGTGCCCGATCGTCATTCGGCATACCTGGCTCGACTCGAGAAAGGCTGAGCTCACACTCCTCACGACGACAGCCTACAGCCAGGATTGGGTGAGCGCGGGCGGAAACGGAATGGTAGCGGTATGCGGCGGATCGAAGATTACGCCTTGATCGGCGATTGCGAGACGGCCGCGCTCGTTTCGAGGGACGGCTCGATCGACTGGCTTTGCTGGCCACGCTTTGACTCGGAAGCATGTTTCGCGGCCTTGCTGGGAACACCCGAGCACGGACGCTGGCTCATTGCGCCTTCCTGCGGCGTAAACCGGGCCACGCGGCGATATCGCGACGACGCGCTCATTCTCGAGACCACGTTCGAAACGGATCAAGGGATCGTCACGCTCATCGACTTCATGCCAGTCCGTGATTCCGGATCGGATCTCGTCCGCATTGTCAGGTGCGAGAAGGGCGAGGTGCCAATGAGGGTCGAGTTCACCCTCCGGTTCGATTATGGCCGGCTGATGCCCTGGATGGAACGACCGGATGAACGCTGCTGGCAGGTCGTTGCAGGCCCGCATTCGGCAGTTCTTCGAACGGACGTGCCCGTCCAGGCGCAGCATTACGGGATAACGGCCGATTTCACCGTCCGCGAGGACCGACCGGAACCGTTCGTCCTCAGCTACCGGGCCTCGCACCTGCCGCTTCCCGAGCCCGTCGATGCCGAGAATGCGTTGCACCGGACCGAGCAATGGTGGCGCCGCTGGATCAGCCATTGTTCCTATAAGGGGGCTTGGGCAGAGCCGGTTCAGCGCTCGCTCATCACGATCAAGGCCATGACCTATCGCCCGACTGGAGGGATCATAGCAGCTCCGACCACATCTCTCCCGGAAAGGCAGGGCGGTCAACGGAACTGGGATTATCGGTTCTGCTGGCTCCGGGATGCCACCTTCATGGTCGCCTGTCTGCTCAAGGCAGGGTTTCGCGACGAGGCGCGCGCCTGGCGCGACTGGCTCCTGCGCGCCGTCGCCGGAATGCCCGCGCAGGTCCAGCCGATCTATGGGATCGCCGGTGAGCACCGGCTGAACGAGTGGGAGGCATCATGGCTGCCCGGCTTTAACGGCGCCAAGCCGGTCAGGGTCGGGAATGCGGCATTCACACAATTTCAGCTCGATGTTTTCGGAGAAGTGATGAATGCCCTGCATTTCGCCAGGCGGGCGGAGATCGCTCCAAGCGAAGCCGGATGGCATCTGCAGAAGGCTCTTCTCGATCATCTCGGTGAAGTCTGGGACGAGCCGGACGAAGGGATCTGGGAGGTCCGAGCGGGACGCCAACACTTCGTGCACTCGAAGGTCATGGCCTGGGTGGGCGTCGACCGTGCGATAAAGGCGACTGAATTATGCGGCCTGGAAGGGCCGGTCGAGCAATGGAAGACGCTCCGCAACCGGATCCATGCCGAGGTATGCGAGCGTGGCTTCGATCCCCAGAGAGGGGCGTTCGTTCAGGCATTCGGTTCACAGTATCTGGATGCGAGCACACTCGTCATTCCGATTGTCGGCTTCCTGCCTGTAACCGATCCGAGGATGCAAAGCACGATTGCGGTAATCGAGCGTGACCTCATACGGGATGGCTTCGTCCTCCGTTACGATACGGGCAAAACGAAGGATGGATTGCCGCCAGGAGAGGGGGCTTTCCTTGTCTGCAGCTTCTGGCTCGCGGAGAACTATTCTCTTCAGGGACGACATGATGAGGCGCGGGATCTGTTCGAGCGTCTCCTTACATTGCGCAACGATGTCGGTCTCCTGGCTGAGGAATACGACCCGGCGGCCAAGACGTTCCTGGGGAACTTTCCGCAGGCGCTGTCACACCTTGCCCTGGTCAACACGGCTCACAAGCTTTCATGCGAGCCCGATGCAGCGCGTGCGAGCCTCGACCCTTGAGCGACTGACGTGGCGGGAATCGTAAAGGACAGAGTTCTATGACCGGGAGAGCGGTGTGATGAGCGATATGAAAGCACAGGACTTGCGCAGGAGCGACGATCGCGTCCGCTCGAATCCGGTTGCCGTCGTGACCGGATCCTCCGCCGGTGTCGGACGCGCGACGGCGATCGAATTCGGCCGGCGCGGTTACGATGTCGCCCTTCTGGCGCGTGGAGGCGAGGGGCTGGAGGGCGCTCGCCGGGATGTGGAAGCCGTTGGCGGCGAGGTGCTCGTGATCCCCGTCGATACGGCGGATTGCGCCGGCATGTTCGCGGCTGCCGATGCCATCCTGGCACGCTGGAGGCGGATCGACGTATGGGTCAACAACGCCATGGCGACCGTCGTCGGTCCTGTCGACCGGATTCCAGCATCCGAATACAAACGGGTGACCGAGGTGACATATCTCGGAGTCATTCATGGCACGCTGGCGGCCCTCAGGCACATGCGCGCGCGCAACAAAGGCACTATCGTTCAGATCGGCTCGGCCCTCGCCTATCGGTCGATCCCCCTGCAATCCGCCTATTGCGGTGCGAAGGCGGCGATCCGGGGCTTTACGGATTCGCTCCGAACCGAGCTTCTGCACGATCACAGCGCCATCCGTCTGACGATGGTGCAGCTGCCTGGCGTCAACACTCCCCAGTTCGACTGGTCCCGGACCCACGAGAAATATCATCATCAGCCTGTCGGGGCATGCTACGAGCCTGAGGTCGTTGCGAGGTCCATTGTCGATGCGGCGGAGGAGGGACCGCGCGAGCTCTGGGTCGGCACTCCAGCCATCATGGCCATTCTGGGCAATATGGTTGCTCCCGGACTGCTCGACAAATATCTCGCGAAAACCGCCTACGACCAGCAGCTCTCGTCAAAGCCCGTGCGCCCCGATGACCCCGATATTCTCTTCGAACCGGCCCGTAAGGATCACGGAGTACGGGGGCGTTTCAGTTCCCGTGCCAAGACGCGCCTGATCGATGCCGATCCGGCCCATCTGCATGCGGGACTCGCACTCGCAGCCGTAGGGCTCACAGCCGCCTTGTTTCTGTTCGGCGCCCGCTCGGTCGGAAGACGTCTGGAGCGCGCAGCCTGATGAGACCGGGGATCACCCTCGACGCGATTTGTCTTTCCCGGAGCGTGTCAACGTCGGTCGCGAACACCGGAACCGGAGTTGCAAAGGCTCACTCAATCCTCCGGTATTCTTGCATCTGAGGGAGGTAAGCGGGCTTATCCGGATCGTCGCATTTTCAGGAGCTGTCTGAATTGTCATCATGCCAGAGCAATTTTTCGGGGAAGTGGATCCAGTTCATCATAGAGAATGCGGCCGAGCCAAAGAAAAGAGCTGGTTTCACATCAGTGGAACCAGCTCTAGCTTTGATTTCAAGCGCCTATCTGACCCACCCCCGGTTCTCGACGCATCGTTCGTCGCGTTCGTGCGAGCGCGTCGCGGTGGGTCGCGGCCAAGGCGATAGAAGACCGTTCGTGGATAAACCCGGTCGCTCTTGACGATCAGAGCAATCCACATCCGTGTGGAACCAACTCTGTTCGTCGCTGCGCCTCATTTGGGGGGCGACTCATTGGACCCATCCTGCTATACCCGTCGCCGAATTCTCTGGATACAGCTGAGGGGGACATGAGCATCATGCCAGGCAATGTCACGGTCAGGTCACAGGTTCTCGATCCGACTGCGGTTGCACCGTATGGCTGGATGCTCGGCAAGCCATATCCAGGTGAAACTGCGGCGGCCGCATACCGGAATCCAATGAGTGCCTTCTGGCAAGAGCATCTGTTCGATCCGGGGTCGGATGGTGAAGTCGAGATCCTTTGGGTCACCTATCGCGACAGCAATCAAGCCGTTGATCGGCTGGAGGCCCATCACCGGACCCAGCAAGCCATCGTACCACTGACTGGGGAAATCGTTCAGATCGTTGCGTTGAGCGACGAGCAAGGCGCTCCCGACCTTTCTACGGTCCGGGCGTTTCACTTGTCCCCTGGGGTCGGAATGTGCATGCGTCCCGGCGTTTGGCATTCGACCCGTATTGTTGGGGCAGAAGCCATGTGCCTGATGTTGACCCGTCGCTCGACAACGCGAGATCTTGTCGACCACCTTGCCAGTGGCGCTCCAGCGAAAGAGACGAGCCTCAGAGACGTCCAACACATCCAACTAATTCGGTAGGCCTGGGAAAGAGGTTGAGAGGAGCTCTCGCAGCCAATGCTATGAACCGGCACATTGGCTGAGGACATAAGCGCATCGTGCGGAAAAGTGGACCCGGTTTTCCGCTCGCAACGATGCGCTTCTCTAGGAGTGGAGCATCGGATTGGATCCCAAAAGTGGATTCCACTTTTGGGTCCGATGCTCTAAGACGAGATGACCAGATTTGGCATTTCTCGGGCCGAGCCTGGACTTCCCCTCTAAACCTGCTTTCGGCACGAGGTGGAGTGAACTCCGTTCATGTTCCTGCATATGCGGCAGAGGCGCGCGACAGGATCCACGAAATCGCAGCGGAATATCATACGCCGACTGTGGATCGCGCCTGTCATCGAACCATCACTAAAATATCATCCAACCTTTGCATACCCTCACTAGGACAAGGTCCGTCGCGCTTGGGCCGCGTTTCGCGCACCATCAGCCGCCATTCGAGCCAGGTCGGAGGCATTCAGCCGGCTCGCGTATGACCGCCTAGTCAAGGGATGAATTGAATGTTGAAGATGAATCGCCGACAGGCGCTTGGACTTCTCGGTGCAACCGGCGGAACCCTGATGCTGCCTCGCTTCGCCATCGGGCAGAGCGCACGCCCTTCGATCACGATCGCGGTGCAGAAGATCACCATCAACGGCACGCTCGATGTATGGTACGAACAGTCCAACGTGGGTGAGCGTGTGTTCTTCCCGAATTTATGGGAGGGGCTGATCCTGCGGAACTGGATGGGCAATCAGGGCCCGGTTCCCGGCCTCGCCACGGAATGGAGGCGCCTCGACGACAAGACCGTCGAGCTCAAGTTGCGTCAGGGTGTGAAGTTCCACAACGGCGACGAGATGACCGCAGACGATGTGGTGTTCTCGTTCTCGCCGGAGCGCATGTTCGCGGACACGCAGCCCGACGGCGGCAAGACGATCTATGAGGACAGCTACAGGCCCAAGACGGATAAGGAGCTTCCTGCTTCCGTTCCTGGGGTCGCCCGGCGCATATGGCCGGCTCTGCGTGGGGTTGAAGCCGTCGATCGGTACACGGTCCGGTTCCACAACGCCTCTCCTGATGTCACCCTCGAAGGACGCCTGTTCGCGTTCGGCAGCCAGATCACCAGCCGACGCGCGTGGAACGACGCCAAGTCCTATACGGAATGGGCACGTAAGCCCATCACCACCGGCCCCTACAAGGTCGTCGAGTATAGGCCGGACGTCTCCCTCGTGCTGGAGGCGCACGACGATTACTGGGGTGGACGTCCGCCACTGCAGCAGATCCGATTCATCGAGGTGCCGGAGGTGTCCTCGCGCGTCAATGGCCTGCTCTCGGGCGAGTATGATTTCGCCTGTGACCTTCCGCCGGACCAGGTCGGCGCCGTGGAGAAGACCAAGGGCTTTGAAGTGCAGGGCTCTCCCATCCTGAACCACCGCATCTCGACCTTCAACAAGTATCACCCGGTCCTTGAGAATCCGCTGGTTCGCCGCGCCATGACCCACGCGATCGACCGCCAGGCGATCGTCCAGGCGTTGTGGGCCGGAAAGACCAACGTGCCGAAAGGCCTTCAGTTCGAGTTCTACGGGGATATGTTCATCAATGGCTGGGACGTGCCGGCCTATGATCCGAAGCTCGCGCAGACCCTGTTGAAAGAGGCCGGCTACAAGGGCGATCCCATCCCCTTCCGCGTACTCAACAACTACTACACCAACCAGGTTCCCAATGCGCAGATCATGGTCGAGACGTGGAAGCAGGTCGGCCTGAACGTCGAGATCCAGATGAAGGAGAACTGGGCCCAGATCCACGACGCCTCCGCGCCCCGTGGCGTGCGGGACTGGTCGGCAGGCGGAGCCTTCAACGACCCCGTCGCAACGATCGTCAACCAGTTCGGGCCGAACGGTGAGGTGCAGCAGAAGAAGGACTGGACCAACGAAGAAGCCAACAGAATGGCCGACATCATTCAGAAATCGACCGATCGCGCGGCCCGGAAGAAGGCTTTCGCCCGGATGCTGGAGATCTGCGAACGTGAGGATCCTGCTTACCAGATCATACACCAGAATGCGGTGTTTACAGGGATGAAATCGTCCCTGAAGTGGAAGGCTGCTCCGGCCTTCGCCATGGATTTCCGCAAGGAGAATTGGTCCTTCTGACAGTCGAGGCCCCGGCGGCGCGCCGCCGGGGCCTGATCTCATGTCGTCATACGGTATGAAACGTGAGCCGAAAGATCCGATGCGGCTCGTCAAACGGGAGACCTGTCATGTCCCTCATCGCGGTACGTGATCTGCGCGTTGCCTTCGATGGCACTCAGGTCCTCCACGGCATCGACCTTGATGTCGCGAAGGGGGAGGCCGTCGGGCTGGTCGGGGAATCAGGATGCGGAAAATCCGTGACATGGCTCGCGGCCCTTGGCTTGCTGCCGGCCAAGGCCCGTGTCACGGGCTCGGTAACGATTGACGGGCAGGAGCTGTGCGGAGCGTCCCGGTCGATCTTGGAAGGGGTTCGGGGAAGGCGCATCGCGATGATCTTCCAGGATCCCTCCTCCGCGTTGAACCCCGTCGTCCGCGTGGGGCGTCAGATCGCCGAGGCACTTCGCATTCATCGCGGACTCGAAGGCGGTGCCGCCCGCAGCGAAGCCATCCGGCTGATGGATATGGTGGGCATTCCCGATGCCCGAGGTCGGTTCGACATCTATCCGCATGAGTTCTCGGGAGGGCAATGCCAGCGCCTGATGATCGCGATGGCGCTTGCCGGAGAGCCGGATCTGCTGATCGCCGACGAGCCGACCACAGCGCTGGACGCCACCATTCAGGCCCAGATTCTCGACCTCCTGAGCACGGTCCGAGCCGAAACCGGCATGGCCATGGTGTTCATTTCCCATGATCTCGGCGCCGTCAGTCAAGTGTGCGAGCGGATCTGCGTCATGTATGCCGGCCGCATCGTCGAGGAGGGGGCCATCGGTGCTCTGTTCGAGCAGCCGCGTCATCCCTATACGCGCGGGCTGTTCGATGCCATTCCGCGCCTCGACGGCGGGCGCGAGAAGCTCGTCCCCATCGCCGGCACCGTGCCGGACCCGAGACGCCTGCCGCAGGGATGCGCCTTTTCTCCCCGTTGTCCCCGGGCAACGGGTCTCTGTCGTGACAGCCAGCCCATCCTGCGGCCTCAGCAGGACGGCCGCCGGCTATCCTGCTTTCACCCGGGAGCAGGAAAGGATCAGCGTCTGCAGGCTTCCGGTCAGCACGAGAGCGTTGCGGCATGACCGCTCTTCTACAGGCGGAGGATCTCGTGCGGGTTTATGAATCCCGCCACGGTCTTTGGACAAAGCCCGCTTCCGTGCGGGCCGTCGACCGCGTGAGCCTAACGGTATCGGCAGGCGAAACGCTGGGGATCGTCGGAGAAAGCGGCTCGGGAAAGTCGACCCTCGGCCGAATGCTCCTGGGCATCGACCCTGCGAGCGAAGGGCAGGTGCTGTTCGACGGAAAACCGATGCCGGCTCCGGGAACACCGGCTTGGCGCAAGCTCAGGGCGCAGATGCAGCTGGTGTTTCAGGATCCTCTCGCCGCCCTCGATCGCCGCCTTCCGATTGCCGAACAAATCGGCGAGCCTCTGGTGATCCACGGTCTCGTCTCCCCAGCCGACGTGAAGGATCGAGCACTCGAACTGATGGCGGCCGTGGGCCTCCGTCGCGATCAGGGAGGGCGCTATCCCCATGAGCTGTCCGGCGGCCAGCGCCAGCGCGTCGTCATTGCCCGCGCCCTCGCCACGGAGCCGAGACTGCTGGTGTGCGACGAGCCCGTATCGGCTCTTGACGTTTCGATCCAGGCTCAGGTGGTGAACCTGCTGCGCGAACTGCAGGAGAGGCATGGCATCGCCATGGTGTTCATCAGCCACGACCTGAAGGTCGTGCGCAACATCGCAGACCGCGTGGCGGTGATGTATCTGGGCCGGATCGTCGAGGAGGCCTCCTCCGATGACATCTTCACCAAGCCCCTGCATCCCTATACGCGAGCCCTGGTGTCCTCGGTGCCGATCCCTGGACGTAAGCTCGAGAGCCGCATCATCCTGCAGGGAGAACCGCCGAATCCCGCCAAGCGGCCGACAGGATGCGCATTCCATCCGCGCTGTTCCATGGCTCAGGCATTGTGCACAAGCTCCGATCCCGCGCTCAAGGCGCCTGAAGGCGGGCGCGTGACGGCCTGTCATTTTCCCGATCCTTCGAAGGTTCCCCTTGTGGCGTAAGCTCCGCCTGAGGAATTTGTCCCATGTCATCGTTCATTCTATCGCGGCTGGCGCGCGCTTCGATCACCGTGCTGCTGGTCATGACCTTCGCCTTCTGCGTACTGCGCCTTTCCGGAGATCCTGCCCAGATACTGCTCGGGCCGGATGCTCCTCAGGAAGCCATCGATGCCTTTCGTGAGCGTTGGGGGCTGAACGATCCCATTTTCGTACAGTACTGGGCCTATCTGAAATCCCTCCTGTCTCTCGATTTCGGCGTGTCAATGCGGGACAGGTCGCCCGCCCTGCAACTGGTCTTGGAGCGTATTCCCACGACGCTGCAGCTGACGATCCCGGCCCTGATCCTGAAGATCGGCATCGGCATTCCGGCCGGTGTCTATGCGGCGCTTCACCGGGAAAGCATTGCCGATCGGGGTGTGATCATGCTGGCCGTTTTCGGCTTCACCCTGCCGTCATTCGTGATCGGGTTGCTTCTCGTGCTGGTCTTCTCGGTGACGCTCGGATGGCTGCCCTCTGGCGGTCAGGGCACCTGGATTCATGGAATCCTGCCGACTTTGACCATGAGCATCGGCGGCATTGGTATTCTGGCGAGGTTCTCCCGCTCCGCCATGATCGAGGTCCTGGGCCAGCCATATATCCGGACCGCTTCCGCGAAGGGCGTCAACTGGCGCGACGTGGTCTGGAAACATGCTCTTCCCAACGCTTCCGTCCCGATCGTCACCATCGTTGGTTTCATGATCGGATCGTTGATTGCAGGCGCGGTCGTCGTCGAGACGATCTTCGCCTGGCCCGGCATCGGCCGTCTGCTCGTCGTGTCGGTCTCCAACCGGGACCTCGCGGTGGTGCAATGCCTGCTTCTCTTGATCGCCGGCACGATGGTGCTGGCCAATCTCACGGTTGATATTCTGTATGGCTGGCTGGACCCGCGTCTGCGGAGCAAGTCAGGAGCACATTAGGGAGATGCGAGCATGACCGATCTCGTCGCGAAGGGAGCAATGGAGGCTCCACGCTCAAGGCTGCTGCAGCGCGCCCGGCGCAGAATGCCCTTCCTCGTCGCGTGCGGCTTTCTTTGGCTCGCTCTGATGATCCTCGTCGCACTCTTGACCGACGTAATCCGTCCTTACGCCATTACGAAGATGGATCTTTCCGCCCGCCTGGCTGCCCCGGCTACGCGAGGGCATTGGTTGGGAACGGATGAGCTGGGACGGGATGTTCTGTCGCGACTGCTGCAATCCATCCGCGTTTCGCTCGTGATCGCGTTCGGAGCCACGCTGCTGTCGGCGGTGTTCGGGACGGTTCTGGGATTCCTGGCTTCCCGGTACCGGGGAATCGTCGAACATGTGGTCCTGACGCTGGCGGACTGTCAAGCTGCGCTGCCATTCATGATCCTGTCCCTGTCCGTTCTGGCCTTCTTCGGATCGTCGATGACGCTTCTGGTCTGCCTGATGGGCTTCTATGGGTGGGAACGTTACGCCCGCATTGCGCGCGGTCTTGCCATTTCCGCGAGTGCCCAGGGCTATGCCTCTGCGGTCATGCAGCTCGGTGCGACGCCCACGCGCGTCTACCTCAGGCACATCCTGCCGAACGTCGCCTCGACGCTGATCGTCTCCATGACCCTGACGTTTCCGGAGATTATCCTGATGGAAAGCGGCCTTTCGTTCCTTGGGCTCGGGGTGCAGCCTCCCGAGACATCGCTGGGCAACATGGTCGGCTTCGGCCGCGAGTATCTCACGCGGGCTCCATGGATCATGCTGGCGCCGGCACTCGTCATCATGGTGACGACGCTCTCGATCTCGCTGGTGGGGGACTGGCTGCGCGACCGGCTCGATCCGACCGTGCGCTGAGCCGACTTTCGCGACAATCCGATCCTGCAGAAGGAAGACCAGATCATGACGACGATTATCGGCCATCGCGGCGCACGCAATATTTGGGCGGAGAATTCTCTGACCGGTTTCCGCAATGTGCTGGAACTTGGTGTGACGGCCGTGGAACTCGATCTTCACCTCAGTGACGCGGGCGAGATTCTGGTGATCCACGATGCTGCTCTGGACCGGACGACCGATCGAAGCGGCCCTGTCGGAAACTTGAGTGCCGATGAGCGCAGGGCGGTGCGGCTTAGAGGCCCTGAGGGTCTGACGGAGGATCGGGTTCCCGTTCTCGAAGAGGTGCTCGACGTCCTGGTTCCCCACCAGGGAGTGCTGCTGCATGTGGAGATCAAGCATGATGGGAATGGGCAGCCATATCCCGGCCTCGTCGAGAAGGCTGTGTCGATGCTGCGCCGCTATGGGCTCACGAATCGTGCCTGGTTGACCTGCTTCGACATGAGCGTTCTGGAAGTCTGCCGCCAGGAAGCTCCCGAGATCAGGCGGCTCGTGTCGGCCAATGCCGATTGGGCCGATAGGGCAGGCGGGATGGAGTCCTTCCTCACGCAGGCGAAGCCGCTGGTCGACATCATCGCCGTCCATCACGAGCTGATGGCAGCCGAATGGAGCCGGATCATTGCCGCCCATCCTAAGGAGAAGCTATGCGTCTGGACCGTCAACGATGAGCAAGGGTTGCGGCATTGGCTCGGCAAAGGTCTCGGTTATCTGACCTCGGATAGCCCCGATCTGGCTCTTCGATTGCAGGGTGTCTAGGCGTCTGGAATAACGAGGTGATAACGGCCACCTCAGTGCAAAGGCCGGTCCGCACCCTGCGCCGCAGTGTTTCAGGGCGGGTAGAGACGGCCTGCGATCCCGCCAGCTGTGGTGGATGCACCGGTTCGCTCGTCATGCCAACGTTGCGCGGGCTTCATGCTGCCGTCATGCACGGCTCTTAGGCCAGTATGGCAATGACCAAAGGCGCAGGCGCCAGGAAAGCACTCAAGCTCGAACCGTTTTGTCGCAGGCGTTTCGAATCATTGCCTCAGCCCACGCTCCAAAGGATTTCATCTCGATGACACAGCATGTACTTGGCACCGGCATCTCGGCGAAGCCCGGCAAGCCGGACCTCAGCGAGTTTGCCCGGAACCTCGATCGCGCTCAGGCTTTCGGTGTCGATACGGTCGAGCTGCCGATCTTCGACCTCGATCTTGTCGTCGGCGGCCGGATCCGCAGGGACCAGCTCGAGGCTCTCAAGGCGATCTGTGCCGGACGCGACGTGATCTATACCGTCCATGGTCCACTGGCCATCAACTTCTTCGATGCACCGTTCCGCAGCCAACGCCATTTCGAGATACTGCAGGCTTCGCTCGAAGTATCCGGGGAACTGGGAGCCGTTCACTACGTCATGCATTCCGGCCTTGTCGGAGTGACCCAGCACGACGGGGTCGAGGAAGCCTATGCCAGGCAGCGCGAATGGTTGGCTCGTGCCGGGGACATCGCGAAGCGCCATGATATCATCCTGTGCGTCGAGAATCTCTTCGGGGGCTATGAGGGCAAGGTCCATACCGCAAGTCCTTCGCGTCTCGCACGTGAACTCGCGGCAGTCGGGCACAGCCATGTCATGGCAACGCTGGATTTCAGCCATGCCTACCTGAACCTCTCCTTTACCGGGGGAGACCTCGTGTCGGAATGCGCGGCGCTCGCGCCTTTCGCCAAGCATCTGCACGTGCATGATTCCTTCGGCCGTCAGGACGACATCTGGATGTTCACGCAGGGCGAGCGGCTGGCCTATGGCCATGGCGACCTTCATCTGCCGGTCGGATGGGGTGACATTCCCTGGGAGGCGCTGATGACATCCTGCATCTTCCCGAGCGGAGTCGTGTTCAATATCGAACTGCAGGATCGGTACTGGCATGTGGGTCAGGAATGCGTCGACGCGACCAGGGCACTGGCCGCGAAGGCCCGGACGGCTCTCGCCGCCGCTGCCTGACTTTTCGAGGCGCATGAAGGCGATCAACTCGAGTTGATCGCCTTCATCGAAGCCCTGGCGCATGGCAAGCATAGGGCACGACGAGCTGCAGGCGGTCGCCGCGAGGTTCGCGGTATGGCGCTCGTGCTTCACTTGGAGACTGAAGAGCTTATCTTTTTTGGGGCCATGCTCAGCGAAGGAAAATCCCGTTTCTTGGGCGTGGCGTCAGGCTCCCGGCCGCCGACCTTCGGGACCGGCGAAGGGGCAGTCTTTCAGATCGATTCTTTCCATTTTGGCAAAAGTCTTGGCCTATTTAGGTCCTTATTGTTGAGAGCGCATCTTGCTATGACAGGAGTGAGCGCCTCTTTCGCCTGCCTACGCTGGCGAGTGGCTGGTTCTGGCATGACTTTCAAACGTCCAAGGGAAGACAGATGAATCGCGTTCAGACGCATGGGCTGTCGGTAGCGGAGGCTCTTCACGATTTTGTGGTGCGGGAGGCGCTTCCCGGCACGGGGATCGCGGCGGATGCGTTCTTTGCCGGCCTGGCCGGGCTGGTGCGCGATTTCGCGCCGCGCAACCGGGCCCTGCTGGCCACCCGCGACAGCCTCCAGGCCGCGATCGACGCCTTCTACCGCGCCCGCGCCGGCCAGCCGCTCGACCCGGCCGCCGCCGAGCGCTTCCTGCGCGAGATCGGCTACATCGTGCCCGCGCCCGAGGCGGTGAGCGTGACGACCGCCCACGTCGATGACGAGATCGCCCGCATCGCCGGTCCGCAGCTCGTGGTGCCGGTCTCCAATGCCCGCTACGCGCTCAATGCCGCCAATGCCCGCTGGGGCAGCCTCTACGATGCCCTCTACGGCACCGATGCGATCCCCGATGACGGCGCCACCGCCCGCTCGGACGGCTACAACACGGCGCGCGGCGCCGCGGTGGTGGCCCGCGCCCGCGCGCTGCTCGACGAGGCCGTGCCGCTGGCCCAGGGCAGCCACGCCGCCGCCGCCGGCTATGCCGTCCGGGCCGGGGCGCTGGTGGTCCGGCTTCAGGACGGGCGCGAGACCGGCCTGGCCGACCCGGCCCAGTGCGTCGGCTACCAGGGCGCGGCGGAGAGCCCCTCTGCGGTGCTGCTCGGCCACCACAACCTGCATCTCGAGCTCCGGATCGACCGCTCGCATCCGATCGGGGCCGCCGATCCGGCCGGCGTGGCCGATCTCGTGCTCGAGGCGGCGGTGTCGACGATCATGGACCTGGAGGACTCGGTCGCGGCGGTGGATGCCGCCGACAAGGTCGCGGTCTACCGCACCTGGCTCGGCCTGATGAAGGGCGATCTCGTCGAGACCTTCGCCAAGGGCGGGCAGACCGTCACGCGCCGGCTCAACCCGGACCGGGTCTACACCGCGCCCGGAGGCGGCGCGGTGCGGCTGCCGGGCCGCAGCCTGATGCTGGTGCGCAATGTCGGCCATCACATGCTCACCGATGCGGTGCTCGACGAAGCCGGGCAGGAGATCCCCGAGACGATCCTCGATGCGGCGGTCACGGCGCTGATCGCGCTGCACGATCTCAAAGGCACCGGGCCGCTGCGCAACAGCCGCACCGGATCGGTCTACATCGTCAAGCCGAAGATGCACGGGCCGGACGAGGTGGCGTTCGCCGACGCGCTGTTTGGCGCGGTCGAGGACCTGCTCGGGCTGTCCCGCGACACGCTCAAGATGGGCATCATGGACGAAGAGCGGCGCACCACGGTCAACCTCCAGGCCTGCCTCGCGGCGGCGGCCCGGCGGGTGTTTTTCATCAACACCGGCTTTCTCGACCGCACCGGCGACGAGATCCACACGGGCATGGAGGCCGGCCCGATGCTGCGCAAGGCCGACATGAAGGCGAGCGTGTGGATCCAGGCATACGAGGACCACAACGTGGATGTGGGGCTGGCCTGCGGGCTGCCGGGCCATGCCCAGATCGGCAAGGGCATGTGGGCGGCGCCCGACCGGATGGCCGCGATGCTGGCCCAGAAGATCGCCCATCCGGAGGCCGGCGCCAGCACCGCCTGGGTGCCGTCGCCGACCGCCGCGACGCTGCATGCGCTGCACTATCATGCGGTCGACGTGGGGGCGCGCCAGGCGGCGCTGCGCCAGCGCGCGCCGGCGCCGCTGGCCGCGCTCCTGACGGTGCCGGTGGCGCAGTCGAACTGGGCGCCGGCGGCAGTGCAGGAGGAGCTCGACAACAACTGCCAGGGCATTCTCGGCTATGTCGTGCGCTGGGTCGACCAGGGGGTAGGCTGCTCGAAGGTGCCGGACATCCACGAGGTCGGGCTGATGGAGGACCGGGCGACGCTGCGGATTTCGAGCCAGCATATCGCGAACTGGCTGCGGCACGGGATCGTGACGCGCGCGCAGGTGGAGGAGAGCCTGCGGCGCATGGCGGCGGTGGTCGACCGGCAGAATGCGGGCGACCCGCTCTACCGGGCGATGGCGCCCGGCTTTGACGGCCCGGCCTTCCAGGCCGCCTGCGATCTGGTGTTCGAGGGCGCCGCCCAGCCCAACGGCTACACCGAGTGGATCCTCCATAAACACCGAAAAACCGCCAAGGCCATCGGTGCGGCTGATGCTGTTTAGCCCAGGACGGGTTGCATAACGGCCCCTGCGTCGAGCCGTGATCCCCATGGGGGCACGGCCCGGCTAGCGCATCGTGCGAAAAAGTGGCATCGGTTTTTCGCGAGAACGATGCGCTGTTCTATCGTGGGAGCATCGAATTGATCCCAAAAGTGGATTCCACTTTTGGGTCCGATGCTCTCGCAGCCCGGTTCGTTGCTGCAGCACTCGATTGTGCTTCAAGCTTTGCAGTGTGCTCTTTAGCCAGTATGGTCCCTGCGAGGGACGTTCGCTGGTGGGCACATTGGATCATCTCCGTGATCTTGAGATCTTCGCGCAAGTCGTTGCAACCGGAGGCATGTCGACCGCGGCGCGGAATCTCGGTCTCTCGCCAGCCGTTGTCTCGAAGCGGATCCGCAGGCTCGAAGAGCGTCTCGGCGCGAGACTTTTGCAAAGGACAACCCGACAGCTCGCTCTGACTGAGATCGGCCAAGGCTTCTATGAGCGGGTCGTCCTAATCCTCGCGAGCATTGAAAATGCAGAGATGTGGGTTGCGCACGGAAGCGCCACGGTCCGGGGCTTGCTGCGGGTTTCCGCTCCGACATCGTTCGGGCGGATGCACATCGCTCCTCATTTGAAAGGGGTTCTCGACCTCTACCCGGCCTTGACCGTCGACCTCGTGCTTTCCGACGATTTCGTCGACATCATTCGTGACGGCTTCGACCTTGCAATCCGCATCGCGGATCTGGAAAACTCAAGTCTTATAGCGCGCCGGCTCGCGCCAAATCACCGCATTCTCTGTGCGTCCCCCGCCTATCTGGCGCGTCATGGGACACCTGAGTGCATCGATGACTTGAGCGGCCATGTGCTGCTTTCCCATATGGCGGCGGAGTGGCAACTCGAAGGGCCTGAAGGGTCGAGGCATGTTCGGGTGGACAGCCGTCTGAAGACCAACTCGAGCGAGGTTGTGAGAGAGGCGGTCATTGCGGGCATCGGGATTGCCTTAAGATCCACCTGGGATGTCGGGCCAGAGGTGAAAAGCGGTTCTCTTGTCCAAATTCTTCCCGAATACACGGGATCAAAGCGCGTCATCATCCAGGCCGTCTATCCGAGCCGACGGCATCTCGAACAAAAGGTTCGCGCGTTCATCGACTATTTCCAAGCCCTGTATGGAGACACGCCCTATTGGGACAAAGGTCTTAACGTACTGTCCTCCAACCAGGGTGGTTTCTCAACCGTGTGAAAGCTGGGGCGGGTCGGAAGGGGCAGACCAGGATCGATGGAGACCGCCTCAGTCCTATGCCGTCGCAGTCATTGAGAGCGTCGAACGCCGAAGTGGGCACCGGCTCTGCAGGAAACGATGCTCAATAACATGGACCTAACGCATCGGATGTGGGTTCGATTTCAGGTCCGATGCTGTCGAGGAGAAGGACGTCTCCTGTTTTCCCATGACTGAGCCTACCCACTCTTACGCGGAGTGAACGGGCTGCGCGCCACGATTTCTCCGTTGACCCAGGTCATCGCAATGTTGCTGCGCGTCGCGTTCAAGACGAGCTTTTGAAAGAGATCCTCGATCGTGTCCAGATCCGGCGACCAACCGACATTTGAGCCAGGAGCGTGGAGGTCGATGACGAGCGCATCAAACTTGCAGCCGAGAGCGAACTTTCCGACAGGCAGTCCCAGAGCCTCGCCGCCTCCGGCCGTCGCCAGCCAGAAGGCTTCGGAAACCGAGATGGCCGAGCCTGTTACGCCGCGCTCCTCCGCGGACAGGCACGGATCGACGCCACTCTGGCGTGCACGGGATGCCAGCAAGGCATGACGGCATCCGTCCAGCATCGATGGGCTATGTCCGGCAGAGATATCGCTTCCCAGTCCGACATGCACGCATTTGTCCAGTGCCGCCCGCAACGGGAACACGGCATTTGCAAAGTAGAAGTTGGAAAGTGGGCAATGTGCGACGGCTGCTCCCGTCTGTTGGATCAGTGTCAAATCGTCATCGGTGACAAAGTTGGAATGAGCCAGGATAGTGTTCTGACGCAACAATCCGAAACGAGCCAGAACTTCCGCGTCGCTCGCTCCAAATCGCTCCCGAACGAAGCCGCTTTCCCAATCGCTTTCCGAACAATGTGTCTGGACCGGGCAATCCAATTCCTCAGCAAGCTTTCCGAGGCCCTCGAGCAGGGCGTCAGTGCAGCTCGGAATGAACCGTGGCGTGATGATAGGGCGGACAAGTGCATCCTCGTCATTGGCAAGCTCCCGGACGCGTTGGACGAAGGCGCGGGTCTCCCTCACCGCCGTAGAGGCATCCGCATCGCGATAGAAGTCCGGACATTGATGGGGATCATCCATCGCGACCCTGCCTACGAAGGCTCTCTGCCCCTTCGCGAGACAGATCTCCGCAAGCGCAAGGGAGGCTTCAAGGTGAATGGTCGCAAAGTACACCGCCGTGGTCGTGCCATTGGCGAGCAGAGCTTCGACGAGAGAAGAGTAGACCTCACGGGCAAATGAGAGATCGGAGAAACGTGCTTCGAGAGGAAACGTATATTTCTGCAGCCATACCTCGAGCGGGGCATCCAAAGCCTTTCCCAGCTGCGGCCACTGCGGGGCGTGGATGTGCAGATCGACAAGGCCCGGCAGGAGAAACTGGCCGTCCTGAAGCTCGATCAGGCTGCATTGGCGCTCGGCCCGGGTCCTGATCTCGGCGGAGCGCGGATGGTCCTTGGGGAGGATCTCGGAAATCGTGCCAGCAGCGTCTATCAGGATCAGGATGTTTTCCAGAATTTCCAGGCGTCCGCGCGTGGGCGTATGAAACGCCGTGCCTGCAATAACCCTGTCCGGCATCCGATCATCCTTCCTCATTGGTCGAGAGAACGTCATACGGTGCCGCCGCAGGCTGGCAAGGGATTCCTTGGGCGCTGTCATGACCGCAGATTACCGGTGTTCCGTCGAGAGCGGGGCTGCCGTATGCCTACGTTGGCGAGATCGCGCGGACAAAATCCTGAAAAATCAAAGCCTTATGGCGGCCTCCGCTCCTGCAGGGAACTGGATGACGTCTATGCTTCGAGTTCGCGACAGAAGTGCCTGGCTTCGCGCATGACCGCGCGGGTCAAAGGGGCCAGCACAGAGCTCACGATCCGGCTCGGCTGCCAGAATAAGGGAACATCCAAAGGTTGATCCGGCCTGAGCGCAACCAGCCTCCCGGTGCGAAGGTGGTCTACCACGAGCGGTTCCGGGTTCATGCCCCAGCCGATTCCGGCCAGGGCCGCGTCCACGAAGGCCTGGGAGGAGGGAAGCCAGTGAAGCGGGGGATGAAGGTCGGTTCCGAACACCTGCCGCAGCCATTCTGCCTGGAGCCGGTCCTTCTGATTGAAGGTCAAACAAGGGGCGCGTGCAGCCGCGAGTTCACTGACTCCATCGGCAAACCACCGGGAGCAATAGCCTGGGCTCGCGGTCGCAATATAGCGCAGGGCTCCGAGGGGATGACAGTCGCAGCCCTGGACGGGCGTGCTGTGGGCCGTCACGGCCGCCGCCACCTCGCCGCGTCGCAGCCATTCCGCACTATGGTCCTGATCATCCAATACGAGATCGAACAGGTATCCCTCTGTCCTTGCCATCGCTGGGATGAACCAGGTCGCGAGACTGTCGGCATTGACGGCAATCCGCAGGGTTACCGGCCGGCTTGCGCCTCCAAGGCCTGGGAGGCTCTCGTGCAGGGAACTCTCAAGCATCGCGACCTGCTCGACATGCTGGCACAGGCGCTGGCCGACCTCGGTCGCCGTGCAGGGCTGACCCCGGACCACGAGCACGACCCCGAGCCGCTCCTCAAGCAGTTTGACCCTCTGCGAGATGGCTGAGGGCGTGACATTGAGGTGGTGCGCGGCCCGCTCGAAGCTCCCGGTCCGGAGGACCGCCGCGAGGGCGGAGAGATGCGCATAATCGAGCATGAATTAGTATCTCTAATGCGGTATGAGTAAATTTAACTATCCTAATTCTGAAGCCTGACTTAGCTGATGTCGACCCATAATCGGAGTTCGGCATGACGATTCCTTTCTTCGCAGGTTTTATGCTGGGTTTGAGCCTGATCCTCGTCATTGGGGCGCAGAACGCTTTCGTTCTGCGTCTGGGCCTAAAGGGCGAGCATGTCCTTCCGGTCGTCCTGACTTGCGCCCTGTCCGATGCCGCGCTGATCCTGGTCGGGGTTGCCGGATTTGCTCATCTGAACGCCATCATGCCCTGGGTCGAGCCAGTCATGCGATATGCAGGCGCGGCTTTTCTCATCGTGTACGGTGTTCGTAGTTTCAGATCTGCGTTCTCCACCACGGCGGGCCTGAAGGTTTCAGGAACAACCTCGATGACCCTTCAAGGCGCTCTGCTCACCTGTTTGGCGCTCACCTGGCTCAACCCACACGTCTACCTTGATACGGTCGTGCTGATCGGAACGATCTCGACGCAGTTCGACGAGGGGCGGGGGCTGTTCGCGCTCGGGGCCATGCTTGCATCCGTCACTTTCTTCTTCTCGCTTGGCTACGGTGCACGCCTGCTACGCCCTTTCTTCGCTCGACCCGGGACGTGGCGGGTTCTCGATGCGGGCATCGGTCTCGTGATGTGGGCCACCGCGGCAAGGGTGCTGCTGCCTTCAGGGCCGGGATAGACACCAAGCGGAACGACAGCCTTTATGCCGCACCGGGCCTTTCATCATTTGCAAGGTCATAATGGCAGGCAAATTCATGGCCGCCTCCTGCCTGACGCAAGTTCGGCCGAACGCGCGCGCACTCCTCGGTCGCCATCGGGCATCTGGTGCGGAACACGCAGCCGGAGGGGGGATCCATCGGAGACGGAATATCGCCTCTGAGCACCCCGCGGATCTTCGGTGCGTCCCGATCGGCCTTCGGCGAAGCGGCGAGCAGCGCGCGCGTATAGGGATGGCGCGGTCGCATAGACACGTCCGCCGCGGACCCGATCTCCATGATGCGCCCGAGATACAGCACCGCGATGCGGTCGCACATCAACTCGACAACATCCAGGTCATGGGAAATGAACAGCATCGCCAGGTCGAAACGCTGCCGCAGGTCCTGCATCAGATTGATCACCTGAGCCTGAACGGACACGTCGAGCGCGGAAACCGGCTCGTCAGCCACGATCAGCTTCGGCTCCACGGCCAAAGCACGGGCAATTCCGATACGTTGGCGTTGCCCTCCCGAGAACTCATGCGGGAAACGCGACATGTGTGCTGCGGGCAGGCCGACGATCTCCAAAAGCTCTCCAATCCGCTCGGTGCGTCGAACGCCGGTGGCAAGGCGGTGGGCATCAATGGCCTCGCCGATGATGTCACGGACGCGCAATCGCGGGTTCAGGCTCGCATAAGGGTCCTGGAAGACCATCTGGGCGTTGCGGCGCAGCGATCTCAGTTGCCGTTCGGGATAGGTGGAGATGTCCTCGCCCCTGAACTTGATTGCGCCCGACGTCGGGTCGATAAGCCTTAGGACCAGGCGGCCGATCGTGCTCTTGCCCGAACCGGACTCGCCGACCAGGCCTAGCACTTCGCCTGGAGCCACATGGAAGCTGACATCCTCGACCGCGCGGACGAGATGAGGGGCTCGCCCGAAATGTTTCGTCAGGCCCTCGACGGCCAGAAGCGGCGACCCACTCACGCGGCGATCTCCCGCCATCTCAGACAGCGCACGCTGCGATCCATCTCGGTTTCCAGCGCGACCGCACCCAGGCGGCACGGGCCAACCGCCCGGTCGCAGCGTGGCGCGAAGGCGCAGCCGTCCTGAACTCTCCCGATCGAACCGGGGATCGACTGCACCAGGCGTCGTCCATCTGCTCCGCGCCGGGCGCGGGCGGGCAGGCAGTTCAACAATGCGCTCGTGTAGGGATGGCGTGGTGTGCGGAAGATCTCCCCGACCGTGCCGGTCTCGACGACCTGGCCGGCATACATGACAGTCACCCGATCTGCGATCTCGGCGACGACACCGAGATTGTGGGTGATGAACAGCACGCCCATGCCGACCTCCCGCTGAAGGCGTTGAATGAGCGCAAGGATCTGAGCCTGAATGGTCACATCGAGGGCCGTGGTCGGCTCATCCGCGATGAGCAGCGAAGGATTGCAGGACATGGCCAGCGCGATCATCACTCTCTGACGCATCCCGCCCGACATCTGATGCGGGTATTCGCGGACACGCCGTCTGGCGTCCGGGATCTCCACAAGATCGAGCATCTCTTCCGCCCGCTTGAGGGCCGCAGCGTGGCCGAGCCCCATATGCAAGCGAATGGGTTCGGCGATCTGTTCACCGATAGTCAGGACCGGGTTGAGGCTCGTCATCGGCTCTTGGAAGACCATCGCGATCTCCGCGCCGCGCAGCTTGCGCAACTCGGGCAGCGGCAGGGCCGAAAGGTCGGCAATTGTTCCGGACCGTTGGCGGAACAGAATCCTTCCCCCGGAAACGCGCCCGGTGAAACGCGGCAGCAAACCCATGATGGCGAGGCTCGTCACGGATTTTCCTGAGCCCGATTCGCCCACGAGAGCGACGGTTTCTCCCGGAGCGACGGAAAGCGTCACCCCGCGCACGGGTGTGACGTCTCCGTCCTCGGTGCGAAAGCTGACCTCAAGATCCTGAATCGATAGGAGTGAAGGCATATGCATGCTCACAGCGCCTTCCGGAGTTTGGGGTCGAGCATGTCTCGCAGTCCATCGCCGACGATCTGAAGCGAGAGGGCAGCCGACACGATGGCGATGCCTGGAAAGAGTACGACCCAGAAGGCCTGGTCCGCATATTGCTGCCCGGAAGCGATCATGGTCCCCCAGGTCGGCAGTTCCGGGGGCACGCCCGCGCCCAGGAAGGAGAGGGCGGCCTCGGCCAAGACGGCATAGGCGTAGATGAAGGTCGCCTGCACCAGAACCGGCGAGGCGACATTCAGGAAGATATGAACGGACAGAATCCGCCGTGTCGAGACACCCAATGCGCGAGCGGCCTCGACGAACGGCAATTCGCGGATCACCAGGGTCGAGGCACGCACGACACGGATGACCCGCGGCGTGTAGACGATGGACAGTGCGAGTACGACATTGAAAGCAGACGCTCCAAGGACGGCGACCAGAAAAATCGCCAGCAGAATATCGGGAAGCGCCATTGACGCGTCGACAGCCCGCATGATGGCACCATCGAGAGACCGGAAGTATCCGGCAAGGAGGCCGAACAGCGTACCGAACGTCATCGAGACGAGTACCACGGCGAACCCGATACCAAGCGAAGCGCGGGCGCCATAGATGATCCGCGACAGAATATCCCGTCCGAACTCGTCGGTACCCAGCCAGTTCAGCTCGCTTGGCGGCTTGAGACGGCGAATGACCTTGATGGCCGTCGGTTCGTAGGGAGCGACCCAAGGAGCAAGGAGCGCCATCAGCATGATGACGCACAGCACGATGAAGGCGAAGAAAACGAGTCTCCGCCGGAACATGAGACGGAGAAACAGGAGGAAGGGGGATCGTGCCATGATCAATACCGCACGCGAGGATCGACAAAGGTGTAAATGATGTCGATCAGCAGGTTGATCAGCACGTAGATCCCGGCCACGACGATGAGCGCACCCTGGATGACAGGGTAGTCCCGGCGCAGCACGGCCGAAACCACGAGATTTCCAATGCCCGGAAGCCCGAATACGGTTTCGGTGACGATCGCGCCGCCAACCAGCAGGGCGGCCGTGAGACCGACAACGGTGATGATCGGAACGAGGGCATTGCGGAAGGCGTGATGCAGAATCACGCGTGCTTCGGATAGCCCCTTCGAACGTGCGGTACGGACATAATCGTCATTGAGCACGTCGAGCATGCTGGCTCGTGTGAAGCGGACGATCAGAGCGGAATTGGCGATTCCGAGAACGGTCGCGGGCAGTGCCAGATGAAGGATGCGTTCCATGAATGCGGCGCCCGGCTCGCCGTATCCGGCGACAGGAAACCAACCGAGCCGGACAGCGAAGAGCTGAATGAAGATCAGACCGAGCCAGAAACTCGGGATATTCGCTGCCAGCATGGCGAGACCGCTGACGGTCTGATCCACAAGACGACCACGCCACACGGCGGAGACGATGCCGGCCGGAATGCCGACCAGCGCGGCAATGAGAACAGCCAAGAGCGCCAGGAAAAAGGTGGGTTCTGCCCGTTCCGCGATCGCCTGGATCACAGGACGCTGCAGGAAGATCGACTGGCCGAGATTTCCCGTCGAGATCTCCTTGAGCCACAGCGCGAATTGAACGAGGATCGGCTTGTCGAGCCCGTAGACCTCCCGTAGCCGAGCGATATCCTCAGGAGTTGCCTGGTCCCCCAACATGAGAGCTGCCGGATCCCCCGGCGCCAACCGGGTGAGAAAGAAGACCATCGTGGCGACCAAAAACATCACGATGATGAGGCTGCCGAGACGCCGGATGAGCTTGAGCCACATTGCTTCCTGCTCCGAGACAAGGAGGCGGAGGCGACAATCTCGCCTCCACTGTTGTTCTTTTAAGCAAAGGTCGTCTGCTTACTTGGCGAGCTCGACGTTCCAGAATGCTGGCCATGGCATCGGCGTGTAGCCCTTCATCTTCGCCGATACGCCGCTCAGCGCCGCGAAGTTGCCGACGCGGATATACGGAACTTCGTCATAGACGACCTGCTGGACCTTGCCCCAGAGAGCACCGCGCTTTGCCGGGTCCGGCTCGCTGTTGAAGGCTGCAAGGGCGGCCTCCTTGGCGGGCGTCTGCCACCATCCCGGCGCGCCGTCGCCGAGCTGCGGCGGCGACAGCATGGGTTCCGGCAGGAATGCGGAGTGGGTAATATAAACGTCCCAGAGTGCAGGGTCGCCGCGTCGCTGGATCAGGGTCGCCCAATCGACCACGTCAAGCGAGACGTTGAAGCCGGCCGCCTTCAACTCCTCGGCCAGCACCAGCGCAATGCGATTATGGAAGTCGTACTGCTTGGAGTTGAGGATCCGAATGGGAGTGCCGTCGTATTTGGCTTCCGCCAACAGCTTCTTGGCGCTCTCGGCATCGCCTTTGTTGTATTTGTCGGTGCCGCCTGTGGAGTAGAAGGGAGATCCTTTCGGGAAGTGCTCTCCGGCAACCTGATAGAATTTCGGATCACCGAAGCCCGCGAGCAGAAGCTCCTCCGCATTCAATGCCATCTGGAACGCCTGACGGATCTTCGGATCCGCCATCGGTCCCTGCTTGGTGTTCACCGGAACATAGGGGAAGCCATACGGCATGGTCACCACGGCTGTCACACCTGAGGCCGAGGATACCCTTTTGTTGCTCTCGACGGGGAGCTGATCGGCGAACTGATACTGGCCTGCGACGACGCCCTCGACACGCGTGTTGGCGTTCGGGACGGGAATGAAGCGCAATTCATCGATCTTCGCTTCGCGTTTGCCCGCATAGCCGCTCGCGGGCTCGGTCCGAGGCGTATAGCCGTCGTGTTTCACCATGACGACATACTGATCAGGCTTGCGCTCACGGAACTTGTAGGGGCCGGTGCCGATGAACTCGATGAGAGGGTTGGCAATGGACTCCTTCGCCATGATGGCGGCGAAACCGGACGGGAGTGCGAGATGGGCCAGCAGCGCCGGCTGGACCTCCGAGAGAGCGATCTCGACCGTCAGCGGTCCTTTCGCGGAAATCGAGGCAATGCTCTTGGCAAGCCCCTTGCCGCGCGGAGTCATCTCGACCCACCGCTTGAGGGAGGCGACGACGTCCTCGGCATCAAGGGCGCGTCCGTTGTGGAGCTTCACGTCCTTGCGGATCTCGATGGTGTAGGTTTTCCCGTCGGCCGATATCTTTGGCATCTCGGCAGCCAGCATCGGCTGGACTGCCCATTGAGCATCGAAGGTAAACAGCGGCTCGTAGACATGTTGCATGATAAGGCCGACGAGATCGGCCGTGGATGCCATCGGATCCAGAGATTGTGGCTCGCCGACCATGGCCAGATTGGCACTGGTCGCCGCCTGTGCCCAAACCGGGTTCGGCGCGAACAAGGCGGCTGCAGCCATTCCGGTTGCAACAAGACCAAGTCCGCGCCTCGTGAGCGCGCCTGTGCGATCCTGACGATCTTTCATGCAGTCCTCCATCGATCCGCCCACCACGTTCCCTTATATCTCGATAGGCGATGATGAAAATTTATTGAGTTGCTTCGCAGACTGTCAATTCCCTCGGTCAAAAAGTCGTCGAAACTAGCCATAATACTGAGGGGGCAGCGAAGCTGCTTGTAACAAGATTAGCATATTTATGGAATTTACTTTCATAGATGGGGATCGGGTCAAAGGGGATCTTTGAGATGAGCTTTGATCTCGTCCTGCCATATCGGCGCGTGATCGACCCATCCCACGCGGTCAGCCTCGATACGACGACGCTTCTGCCGCTCTTGTCCACCACGCCATCCTTTCCGGGCGACGTCTGGTTCTTGGCCTGTTCTGATACGAGCTTGGTTATTGCGAAGGCGATTTGATGATGATCCGCAAGGATCCGGGAAATCACAGCCTCACTTCGCTCATCCGTCGACTGTCGCCATGCGTTGTCAGTCTCGATAGCGCAGCGCATCCACCAGCAATGCGAAAGCCGGCGCGTGCTGCCGGCGGCTCGGGTAATAGAGATGGTAACCCGAAAACGGCGGACACCAGTCGCTGAGAACGTGAACAAGCCGACCGTTGTCGAGATGTGCCTGAACGTGGTCCTCCATCAAGTAGGCCAATCCGAGCCCGGACAGCGCCGCTTTGAGGGCCATGGTCGTCGTGTTGAACACGAGCCGCCCCTCGACCCGCACCTTAAGCTCTCGCCCATCCTGCTCGAACTCCCAAGCGTAGAGCCCCCCAGCGGTCCGCATGCGCAGGTTGATGCAGGCATGATCGACGAGGTCTTGCGGCTTTGTCGGTCGGGGGTGTCCCGCGAAGTAGGATGGCGCCCCGACGACAGCCATCCGCAGCTCCGGCCCAATCCGCACCGCGATCATGTCCTGCGCGAGATGCTCGCCAAGCCGCACGCCGGCATCGTACCGCTCGGCGACGATGTCGGTGAGGCCATTGTCGATATCCAGTTCCACCTTGATGTCGGGGTATTCCGGCAGCAGCCGATCCAGGACAGGCCAGAGAATCGTCTCGGCCGCATGCTCGCCCGTGTTGATGCGAATGGTACCGGCAGGTTTCTGGCGGAGTTCGCTGAGCGCCGCCAGCTCGGAATCGATCGTTCCGAAGGCGGGGGCGAGGGTTCGCAGGAGGCGCTCGCCCGCCTCGGTCGGTACGACGCTCCGGGTCGTGCGGGACAGGAGACGGATTCCGAGCCTCTCCTCAAGGCGTCGCATCGCGTAGCTGAGCGCTGACTGGGAGGTGCCGAGCTTGGCCGCGGCTTTCGTGAAGCTGCGCTCCTCGGCCACCGCGAGAAACGTCATCAGGTCAGCCAGTTCGTCGCGCTGCATTCATGAATCTCCGATATAAGATCATGCTGATTTCTTGATCTAATCGCCGAAACCCTTGAGCGCTAGATCTGCGCCTGTCCGTCTTGGCCCCGTCCAGATGGAAACCTGAAAGCGCAGGAGACAAACGATGGAGATCAAGCGAAGCGGTTCGCAACCCTCCGGAAAAGGCCCGTCGGAATGGTTCACCGCAACGGTGCGGATCGATCCCTTATTCAGTCCGCCCGCCCCGGCTCGGGTTGCAGGCGCCCTCGTGACGTTCGAGCCCGGGGCGCGCACGGCCTGGCACACTCATCCCTTGGGCCAGACCCTGATCGTCACGTCCGGCTTGGGCTGGGTGCAGCGCGAAGGCGGCCCCATCGAAGAGATCCGGCCCGGCGATGTCGTTTGGTTCGAGCCCGGCGAGAAGCATTGGCATGGTGCCACGCCCACTACGGCCATGAGCCACATCGCCATTCAGGAAAAGCTCGACGGCTCGCCTGTCGACTGGATGGAGCACGTCACCCAGGAGCAGTACCTCGGCGGCTGATCGACCGACGTCCCATCGAAGGAGAATGCACATGCACAAGCGGAAACTCGGCAAGAGCGATTTGGAGGTGTCGGCCATCGGGCTCGGTTGCATGGGCCTAAGCTATGGCTATGGCCCCGCCACGGATACGCAGGAAGCGATCGCTCTGATCCGAACGGCTTTCGAACGGGGTGTCACCTTCTTCGACACTGCCGAGGCCTATGGTCCTTACAGGAACGAAGAGCTTCTGGGAGAGGCTCTGGCTCCTATCCGCGACCAGGTGGTGATCGCCACCAAGTTCGGCTTCGAGTTCAATGAGGAAGGCGACCAGAGCGGCATGAACAGCCGCCCCGCACACATCCGTGAGGTCGCCGAGGCCGCGCTCAAGCGACTGAGGACCGACCGCATCGATCTCTTCTATCAGCACCGTGTCGATCCGGACGTGCCGATCGAGGATGTGGCGGGAACCGTGAAGGACCTGATCCGAGAAGGCAAGGTCAAGCATTTCGGCCTCTCGGAAGCAGGAGGGCAGACGATCCGCCGCGCCCATGCGGTGCAGCCGGTTTCAGCGCTCCAGAGCGAGTATTCCCTGTGGTGGCGCGAGCCCGAGCAGGAGATCCTACCGACCCTGGAGGAGCTCGGCATCGGGTTCGTTCCCTTCAGCCCGCTGGGCAAGGGCTTTCTGACGGGCGCGATCAACGAGAGCACGAGCTTCGGTCCCAAGGACTTCCGCAATGTGGTTCCGCGCTTTTCCTCTGAGGCACGAAAGGCGAACCAGGCTCTTGTCGACCTGCTCAGGCAGATCGCGGCCCGCAAGCAGCTAACCTCCGCTCAGGTCGCTCTCGCCTGGCTGCTGGCGCAGAAGCCTTGGATCGTGCCGATCCCCGGGACCACGAAGCTGCATCGCCTGGAGGAGAACATCGGAGCGGCGGATGTCACACTGACGCCGGATGATCTGCGTGACATCGAGAATGCGCTCTCTCACATCACAGTCCAAGGCGATCGATATCCCGCACACCTCCAGGCGAGGATCAACCGCTGACGCAAACCCGCGTCCGCAGACAACCATCCGACATCCTGGTCGATGCCGGACGGCTCGAGTGACGTTCAACAGACCAACGAAGCCAATCGAAAGTACACAATGGCAAGCTTCCGCTACAAAACCTTTGGCTACGCGGCTCCGTCTGCCGGAGCCCGTCTTCAACCCTTCTCCTTCGAGCGCCGTGCCATGCGCCCGAACGACGTCGCGATGGAAATCCTCTACTCCGGCGTCTGCCACTCGGACCTGCACTGGGCTCGTAACGATTGGGGCTGGTCCAACTATCCGGTCGTGCCCGGCCATGAGATCGTCGGCCGCGTGATCGAGGTCGGCTCCGAGGTTACCCGCTTCAGGGCCGGCGATCATGTGGCGGTCGGCTGCATGGTCGATAGCTGCCAGCATTGCGACCAGTGCCGCAGAGGCGAGGAGCAGCTCTGCCGCGAAGGCAATACCGGCACTTATGGCGGCTTCGACCGCATTACGCAGGAGATGACCCATGGAGGCTATTCCAAGCACATCGTGGTGCGCCAGGAGTTCGTCCTGCGCGTGCCCGACGGGCTCGACCTCTCTCGGGCGGCCCCACTGCTGTGCGCGGGCATCACGACCTACTCGCCCCTGCGCACATGGAATGCGGGCCCGGGCAGCCGCGTCGGTGTAATCGGCCTCGGGGGGCTCGGCCACATGGCCGTGAAGCTCGCAGCGGGTCTCGGGGCTCATGTGACGGTCATGAGCCGCACGCCCGACAAGCGGGCCGATGCGCTGGCGCTCGGGGCCGACCGCTTGCTCGTCTCCACCGATCCGGACGCGATGGCGCAGGCGGCCAGCAGTTTCGATCTCATCATCGACACCGTTCCCAACAAGCACGATCTTAATCCGTATCTACCGCTGCTGGATATCGACGGCACGTTGGTGATCGTCGGCCAGATCGGCCCGCTCGACGAAATGTCAACCGTACCGCTCCTGCTGGGGCGGCGGCGGGTTGCCGGTTCTCCGATCGGTGGCATCCGTGAAACCCAGGAAATGCTCGACTTCTGCGCCCGTAAGAACATCCTGCCCGAGACCGAGACGATCCGGATGGACGAGATCAACGAGGCCTATGAGCGCATGGAGCGGTCCGACGTGCGTTATCGTTTCGTGATCGATATGGCCTCGCTCACGACCTGATCGTCATAACCCCGATGCGCTGCCAAATCCTCAAGAAGCAGCGGCGCACCGGCTTCCTGAATTGCAACCGCAAGGAGAGCCACATGGCCCAAGGGATCAAGGACAAGGTCGTCGTCATTACAGGCGCCAGCAGCGGTTTGGGCGAAGCCGCTGCGCGCCGTCTGGCGCAGGACGGAGCCAAACTGGTGCTCGGGGCACGGCGCCTGGATCGACTCCAGATCCTCGCCGAGGAGCTTTCGCTGGGCCAAGACGCCGCCGTGCGGACCGACGTCACGCAGGTTGATCAGATCAAGCGGCTGGTGGACCATGCTGTCGAATGCCATGGCCGCATCGATGTGCTTCTCAACAATGCCGGCCTGATGCCGCACTCGCCGCTCGAACGCGGCAAGGTGGAGGATTGGGACCGCATGATCGATGTGAACATCAAAGGCGTCCTCTACGGCATCGGCGCGGCACTGCCGTACATGAAGGAGCAGAGAAGCGGCCACATCATCAACGTGTCGTCGGTGGCGGGCCACAAGGTGCGGGCGGGCGGCGCGGTCTACTCCGCGACCAAGCACGCGGTGCGCATTATCTCCGAGGGTCTGCGACAGGAGGTGAAGCCCTACAACATCCGCACCACCATCATATCGCCCGGCATGGTGGCAACGGAACTCCCGGACAGTATCACCGAGTCCGACATCGCTGAGGCCATGCGCAAGGCCTATGAGCGCGCGATCCCGGCGGAATCTTTCGCCAGCATGGTGGCTTTCGCCATGAGCCAGCCGGACGATGTCGACGTGAACGAGATCCTCTTTAGGCCGACCAGCCAGGAGTACTGAGCCAAGGGCGGAACGGCAGCCCCCAACGCTCTCCCGATCATGAGCGAGAGCGTTGGGGGCCGAGCTTGGGCGCGGGAGGCCGCAGGCCGCAGGCTTACAACTCGATCGAGCGCATCGAACGCGGGACGTGGGAACTGGTTTTGCGTGACAAGATGCTCGACCCCATAGACTGACAGAATCGGATGTGGGCTCGTTGACACGTTCGATGCTGTAAGCTCGGCAAACAGGTCGAAGAAGTAACCATGGGTTGCCTGAGACCCGGTAACATCGAGACAGTGGCACTTCGAAATGTCGTTCACGACCGCAACTGGCCGATTGACGAGGTGGCTCCGCCTATCGTGCCGGGCTGTGGCGCAATGGAATGATGCCGGAAGGTTATGCACACAACCTTGAAGCCCTGATACGAGCGAGCGCTGATTACAGGCGACTTCGAGCCAGCGCGTTACGTTAATTCATGGTTTACGAAAGAATGAAACAGGCTGATCGACAGCAACAATCAGGAGCTTCATGAGTTGGAGGCCTGAAGGTGCTTCCTCCCAAAACCTTCCAACTGGCCCCATCAGTCGAACAATTCTGGTGGGGCTTCTTCGTATGCAGAGCTTTGACAAGTCCTCCTCATCCAAGGCTTGGATCTGTAATATCGCTAAAGTGAACCATTAGAATCGGTCGGTCCGCCTCGTCCACGATCTCAACCAGGAAGGCATTCTGCTGCTCAGCGGTCAAGGTCTTCCAGTAAGGCACAGCCTCGGTAAAGGCTCTGATGATCCGCGCAGCAACGCCTCGCGCTCGATCAACATCAGCCAAGTTGAAACTTCTTGGGTATCTGACGCGCTTCTGCTGGTTTGAGACGAAGAACCTAAATTGGGGCATGGCAAGAATATTAGCACAGATACTCCCACATTAAGCGGCTCTTAGGTGTTAGTTCACATTGCTGAAGCGATCAGTTCAGACGCTTGGAAGAACCGCCGCCCTGCAGGATCAACTCGTTGTGGAGGGACAATGCGGCTCCCGACAGCCCCAGGGCCTTGTCGGATCACCAAAGCAGGCGTGCCATGGCACCCTTCCTGATGAGCCAAACCCAATCGGGAGGACGAAATCTACAGCGCCAAGAGTTCGTGTGGGTTCCCTTACTTTAGACACAGGACTCGTCGAATATCGCTGTACGCTGGCTCGCCAGTGGTCGGTCGCAACGGATATCTTCAGTGTCAATCGGGCCGTTGGGCAAGGCGGGCTCTGATCATCAAAGGACGTCGGCTCAAGAATTGCGACGGAACCGTAGGTTCTCAGAACATGAAGGGAATCGTCTTCACCGAGTTCCTTGAAATGGTTGAGAGAAAGTTCTCGCCGGAACTCGCTGACGCCATAATCGAAGAGGCTGAACTTCCTTCGGGAGGGGCCTATACGAGCGTCGGAACTTACGATCACAGGGAAATGGTCAAGCTCGTGTCGTGTCTTAGCAACGAGACGGGCATCAGCACCGCCGATCTCTTGCGGTCATTCGGCATATACATGTTTGAGCGATTCTATGTCTTGTTTCCCGAGTACTTCGACGGAATCGACACTTCTTTTCGCTTTTTGGAGCAGATCGAAAATTACATTCATGTCGAAGTGCGCAAGCTATACCCTGAAGCGGAGTTGCCGACTTTCGAGTGTGATACATCCCAGCCGGGATCTCTGCGTCTTACCTACAGATCCACTCGCCCGTTCGCCAGCCTGGCCGAGGGCTTGATCTGCGGTTGTGTGGCTCACTTCGGAGAGGATGCTGACATTGAAGTCGAGGACCTCTCGAATGGAGCCGGGACTAAGGCCTGCTTTCTTGTCTCCCGACGAGGTAGCTCGCCGTGAGTACACTTGAGCAGCTTGAGCGGCGTCTGGAGCGGGAGAGGCAAGCGCGAAAGGCGGCTGAGGCGATCGCCGAGGAAAAGACGCGGGAGATCTACGACGCGAACATCCGCCTGCAGCAGCTCAACAATCATCTGGAGGAACTTGTGCGGCAGCGAACTGCCGAGGTTGCCGCGGCCCGCGATGAAGCCATCCAGGCAAGTCAGGCAAAATCGAATTTTCTCGCGAGCATGAGCCACGAGCTCAGAACACCCCTGAACGCAATTATCGGTTATAGCGAGATTCTCCTTGAGGAGACGGACGATTTGACGAGGCCCGAGCTCAGGCCGGACCTCGAAAAGATCCGCGGTGCCGGCAAGCACTTACTCGGGCTGATCAACGACATTCTCGACCTGTCGAAGATCGAGGCTGGAAAAATGGATCTCTTCCTCGAGAGTATCGACATTTCCGCCCTCGTTGCTGACGTGAGTGCGACCGTTCAGCCGCTGATGGCGAAGAACAGCAACACGTTTGACGTGCATTGCGGTCTCGACCTCGGAGTCGCGCATTCCGACCAGACAAAGATGCGGCAGATCCTGCTGAATCTCCTCAGCAATGCGGCGAAGTTCACAAAGGGCGGTCGGATCATACTCTCGGCCAGGCAGTCAACCAGAGAGGATCGTGACTGTCTGGAGTTCGAGGTTTCAGACACCGGCATCGGAATGACGATCGAACAGATGGCGAAACTGTACTCGCCCTTCAGTCAGGCCGACGTGTCGACGACACGAAACTATGGTGGAACTGGACTCGGACTGGCGATCACTAAACATTTCTGTCTCATGCTCGGTGGCGATGTCGCGGTCCGGAGCGAACTCGGCAAGGGTTCAAGTTTCATCGTCACTCTCCCGGCCGTCTGTCGTACCGACGAGACGACGTCTCCCGAGCGGGCAGAGGGCACGTCCGGCACCGTGTTAGTGATCGACGACGAGCGCGCCACACACGATCTCCTGGAGCGGGAGCTCGGCGCGCGTGGCTACAGGGTGGTGCATGCTGCAGGTGGGCGCGAGGGGTTGCGGCTTGCACGCGAGGTGAGGCCGGATGCCATTACGCTTGACGTCATCATGCCTGAGTTTGATGGTTGGGCCGTATTGCGGGAGCTCAAGGCGGACCCGGATCTGAAAGGCATTCCGGTGGTCCTTGTGACGATCCTGGGCGACCGGGAGATGGGCTATGCCCTTGGTGCCGCGGATTACTTGACGAAGCCGATCGATCCCGAGGCTCTGCTCGGTGTTCTGGGATGTTTCCGCGGGCGCCGAGGCGATCTTTCCGTTCTGGTCGTCGATGACGATCCAATGACACGTGAGATGCTGCGGCGGATCCTGTCGAAGCGAGGCTGGTCGGTGACCGAAGCCGCTGATGGCTCCGATGCCCTTTCCGCTCTAGGTCGGGGGGCACCGGCGGTGGTCCTTTTGGATCTGATGATGCCTGGAATGGACGGATTCGAAGTGCTTGACACAATGCGCCGGGAGGCCTCTTGGCGTGATATTCCCGTCGTCGTGGTCACGGCCAAGGACCTGTCCATCGAGGAGGTCTCATGGTTGAACCAGCATGCCGAAAAGATTTTCCAGAAGGGGGCCTATAAGCGATCCGAACTTGTGGGCGTTATTCACGACATGATTGCGAGAGGCACGGGAATAAGCGTCTCACGCCGGTCTGCGAGCGATGCTCGCTAGTGCATCGGACGGGAAAAGTGGATTTGCACTTATGGGTTCGATTCGATGCTCCCTTCTGAGATGAGCGCATCGTTCCTGCGAAAAACCGGGACCACTTTTTCGCACGATGCGCTAGCTATTTGGTCTTTTTCCTGAGCGCCGGAGACGATCATGCCCACGATCCTGCTGGTCGAAGATAACGAGTTGAACCGTGATATGCTCTCGCGCAGGCTCGTGCGTAAGGGATACGACGTTCTCATTGCCGAGGATGGTGCCAAAGGGTTGAGCGCTGCGGCCGAAGGCAAGCCGGATCTCATTCTGATGGATATGAGCCTGCCGGTTGTCGATGGTTGGGAAGCGACACGAAGGCTCAAGGCGGAGCCAAGGACGCGATCCATCCCGGTGATCGCCCTGACGGCGCACGCCATGTCGAGTGATCGGGAAAAAGCCGTGTCGGTAGGCTGTGACGACTACGACACCAAGCCGGTTGAACTGGAACGCCTGCTCGCGAAGATCGAACGCCTTCTCCAGGCTGGCTCCTCATGATCAGAAGTTTACGATCATCGACGAATGACGCTCTCGATCACCCCACTCATGGAAGTCAGGTACGCGCGCGTCTCACCCATGTCCGGCAGGAACTTCTGGCTCCAGTGAGTGCAATTGCAGGCTATTCCGATATGCTTTGTGATGAGGCAGCCCGGCTAGGCCTATCGGGGCTCATGCCAGACATAGGACGGATCCGGGAGTCTGCCGAGGTCTTGCTCGGGCTTGTCGAGAGGCTTCTCGGCGCCGATGTCCCGGCGCCTCGCGGCGAGGGGGAGAGCCTGTCTGGGTTCCAGGAGCGGTTGCTCCATGACCTCCGCAATCCACTCAGCGCCATCAAGGGCTATAGCGAGATGCTGCTCGAAGATCTCAGTGATCTCAGGGCTGTGTCGCTTCGCCAGGACCTCGAACAGCTTCAGACCGAGACGATCCGGCTCCTTTCCAGTCTGGAATGGATCGTCAACCTCACCTGCTATCAAGCCGAACCTGCTGCGACCGAGGCGGAGCAGACGCAGCTCCAAAGTACCGACTTTCTGCTCGGAACGCGAACGCCCGGGCTTACTCGGGAGCGTCCGCGGGAAACAGGGAAGATCCTGGTCGTCGACGACAATGCCAGCAATCGTGGTCTTCTCCTGCGGCGGTTGGAGCGTGAAGGGCATCAGGCGATCGAGGCCATCTCAGGGGAGCAGGCTTTGCAAATCCTCAGGGTTGAAGAAGTCGATTTGATGCTGCTCGATCTGATAATGCCCGACATGAATGGCCTTCAGGTGCTCGAGCGATTGAAGACGCATGAGCGCTTCCGGGATATCCCGGTCATCATGATCTCGGGGCATCAGGAGACCGCCAGCGTCATCCGCTGCATTGAGGCAGGCGCTGAGGATTATCTGCCCAAGCCTTTCGATCAGGTTCTTCTCCGCGCCCGCATCAATGCCTGCTTGGAGCGGAAGCACTGGCGCGATCGTGAGCTTGGCTACCTTGCACAGCTTAAGACCGAAAAGGAGAGATCGGATGCTCTCCTCCGCAATACCCTGCCTGGGCAAATAGTGGACCGTCTCAATGGTGGAGAGGTGGTGATCGCCGACCGGTTCGAGAGCGCCACCATCCTGTTCTGCGATCTGGTGGGATTCACCAAGGTGGCCGCGCGTGTAGCGCCAGGTCGACTCGTCGAAAATCTCAACCGGATCTTCTCAGCCTTCGATACCCTTGCGGAGAGTCTGGGCATCGAGAAGATCAAGACAATCGGCGACGCCTATATGGCTGCTGCAGGTCTTCCCGAGGCCAGGCCGGACCATGCCGAGGTCATGGGTGAGCTGGCCCTTCAGATGCTTGGGGCACTCGAGCAGATCAATCGGGATACCAAGGTCCGCTTTCGCGCGAGGATCGGAATGCACTCAGGTCCGGTCGTCGCCGGCGTGATCGGCAGGAACAAGTTCATCTATGACGTCTGGGGCGACACGGTCAACGTCGCAAGCCGCCTTGAAGCCTGCAGCCTGCCGGGACACATTCAGGTCTCGGAGGAGCTGCGCGGCGCACTCGAGAACTATTATGAGTTCGAGCCGCGCGGCGTCATCAGTGTCCGGGGTAAGGGGAGAATGACAACGTCATTCCTAACAGCCAGGAGACGTAAGGCATAAATCGGCGAAAGATATTGCAATGGCCGCGGCCTCGAGATGCACAAAGCCTCGAGGCCCTCTCTGCGCATCGGACAGAGGTTCTATTTCACGCCCAATGCTCAGGGATGCGCAACCGTATGCTCGAAGCCTGAGCGGATCCTCCTCCCGACAACGAGGAGGACAGATCCAATGCCGCTTTCCGGTCATGGCAAGAAGGCGTATCATGATCCCATACATCAAGGTCCTGCGTTGGATTGGCTCTCCCGACGAGCCGCATTCAACCGACCTTTCGTCGACGTCGTTTTTGCGTTGCGTGGTTTGCTTGGCCACCAGGGAGAATGACGATGTCCGACCTCATCGCCACAGCTGCTGCGCTTGTCGCCATGTCGGTAACGGTGCTCGCCGTCAGTCTGGTCCCTGTGCCTCTGGCGGCGCAACCCGCTCAAGCGGGCACGGCGACTGAGGATATCGGGGTCCGCCCCTTCCATGTCGATATCCCCGACTCGGCGCTCGCAGACCTTCGGCGCCGTATTGCCGCAACCAAGTGGCCGAAGCAGGAAACGGTCCCGGATCCCTCGCAAGGCGTGCAACTCGCAACCATGCAGGCTCTCGCGCGCTATTGGTCGACGGATTACGACTGGCGCAAGGTCGAGGCGAGATTGAACGCCTTGCCGCAGTTCATGACGAGCATCGACGGACTGGACATTCATTTCATCCACGTTCGTTCGCCCCATCCGGACGCATTGCCGGTGATCATCACCCACGGATGGCCCGGATCGATCATCGAGCAGTTGAAGATCATCGAGCCGCTGACCGACCCCACGGCCCATGGCGGGACTGCATCGGATGCCTTCGACGTAGTGATCCCGTCGCTGCCCGGACACGGGTTCTCAGGGCAACCTACCGCTCCCGGCTGGGACCCGCAGCACATCGCCCGCGCCTGGGCCGTGCTGATGAAGCGCCTCGGCTACACACGGTTCGTGGCGCAAGGCGGCGACTGGGGCGATGCGGTCTCGGAGCAGATGGCGTTGCAGGCGCCTCCGGAACTGCTTGCCATTCACACCAACATGCCGGCCACCGTGCCCGACGAGATCGCCAAGGCGCTCCAGGACGGCGGCCCTCCACCGTCGGACCTCTCCGCTGACGAGAAGCATGCCTACGATCAGCTCGACTATTTCTACAAGCATGGCCTGGCTTACGCTCAAGAGATGAGCAACCGCCCGCAGACGCTGTACGGGATCGAGGATTCGCCCATCGGCCTCGCCGCCTGGATGCTCGACCACGACATCCGCAGTTACGAACTCATCGCGCGGGTCTTTGACGGCCAACCCGAGGGTCTGACGCGCGACGACATCCTCGACAACATCACGCTCTACTGGCTGACGAACACGGCGGTCTCGTCGGCGCGCCTGTATTGGGAGAACAAGCTGGCCTTCTTCGCTCCAAAGCACATCACCATTCCGGTGGCCGTAAGCGTCTTTCCGGACGAGATCTATGCCGCTCCGCGGAGCTGGGCCGAGAAAGCGTTTCCCGGGCTGATCCACTATAACCGCCTCGACAAAGGCGGGCACTTTGCCGCCTGGGAGCAGCCGGAACTCCTGACCCAGGAACTCCGAGCCGCATTCAAGTCATTGCGCTGACAGAATGGGAGCCGCGTGTCCGCGATGCGGTGCGCTGTCGGATTTTCGCCATCATGCGGCGGTTAAGTGATCTCGGAAAGCCTCGGGCGGCCGTGCCGCGCCAGCGCCCCGCGCCTGACGGGCGGGGCGTGCGAACAGGATCCTGCAGGGGCGAGCGCGGCTTCAGGGTTGTTCCCGGTGAGATCGGGCGTTGTGTGGCGTCGGGGTTTGCTCAACTGTCCCGCAATCCGCGGCCGACATCCACGTTGCACACCGGACAGGGGCCGCACCGCTTCCAGAGGAGTCCGGTCGATGGCTGAACTGGTGGTCGTCGGGTTCGACAGCCCGACCGATGCGGACCGCGTCCTGACCGAGCTGACGCGCCTGCAGAAGGAATACCTGATCGATCTCGAGGATGCGGTGGTCGCGATCCGCAGCCCGGATGGCACGGTGCGCATCAAGCAGAGCGTCAACCTGGTGAGCCTGGGCGCGGCCTCGGGCGGCCTGCGCGGCGCCCTGTGGGGCAGCCTGATCGGTCTGTTGTTTCTCAATCCGCTCGCCGGCTTTGCCATCGGCGGGGCGGTCGGGGTCGGCTCGGGCGCGCTGAGCGGGAGCCTGATCGATTACGGCATCAACGACGACTTCATCAAGGGGATCGGCGCGACGCTCAAGCCCGAGACCTCGGCGCTGTTTCTGCTGATCCGCAAGTCGCAGCCCGAGAAGGTGCTCGCCGAGCTGGCGGGGTTCAAGGGCCATGTGATCCGCTCGTCGCTGTCGCCCGAGCAGGAAGCCAAGCTCCAGGCGGCGCTGGCTCGGGCGCACCCGCCGAGCCCGAGCGAGGGTGTCGAGTCTGCGGGCGGGATGGCGGCGTCACCGGCGTAAGGGGCCAAGCGGCACAGGAGAGCGCGATGCTGTCACGACGGTTGTTTCTGACGTGGATCCTGGGCACGGCGGCGGCCACGACGGTCGGGGTTGCGACCGAGGCCGCGGCCCAGCCTAGCCGCGAACCGGGCCGGCCGAGCCGGCCCGGCCCCGGTCGTCCTGGTCCCAGTCGTCCTGGCCGGCGGCCGCCGCCGCCGCGGCGGCGCCCTGAGCGCCGGCCGCGGCCGCGTTCGGGCTTTGTCTGGGTGCCGGGACGCTGGGTCTGGAGCGCCCGGCGCGGGCGCTGGGTCTGGCGGGACGGCTATTGGCGCCGGCGGCGGCGCTGGTAGCGGCCTGCGCGCAGGAGGAGGCGCCGATGCGGTTGGGCGTGAACGTCTCGGCCCCGCTGATGTATGGCCTGAGCTGGATCCTGCTCGGGGCCGCGATCCTGATGGTCGTGCTCGCCGGCGCGACCGCGCTTGGCCTGGACTGGCTGCCGGTCGCGCCGGTCACGGACCTGATCGCCGCGGCGCTCTGTGGGCTGCTGGCCATGGCGTGCCGCTCGCTCGGCCGCCGGTTCGAGCAGCCGATCTAGGGGCGCGGGACAGGGGGGATGTCGCGTCGGCCCGCCTGCCCAGGGGCTGACCTGAGCTGCCGGAGGGCGCAATGGGTCGTGATGATGCCGTGCCGGATCCCGCGGCGCCCCGCCTGAGGCAGCCCCCGTATTGGCTTCGCGGGGTGTTGAGCGTTGTCATGATCCTGGGCGGGATGATGATCTTGGCCGACGTCGCGGTCGCCTCATCTATCAGCCCGCCCCTCATCGGGGCAGCCGCCATCGTCGTGGGCACCTTCGAGATCGTCCATGCAGCGTGGACGCGCGGCTGGGGCGGCCTTGCATGGCAGATGCTGCTCGGGCTGCTTTACATCGTCCTGGGCCTCGTGCTCGTCGGCGCGACAGGCTCGGGTGTCATGGTGCTTTCCCAGGTCTTTGTTCGCTCGGCCCGGCAGGGCGAGCTGCTGCTTGCCTACAGCCTCGGGTTGCTGCTGCTGCTGTCGGGGATCGTGCGTGTCCTTTGGGGAGGGAGCCTTTGGCAGGAGAACGGCTGGGTCATGCTGCTGTCGGGTGCATTCGGCGTTGCGGCAGGGCTCATCGTTCTGGCCGAATTCCCGAAGACGGGCTTCTGGGTGTTCGGGCTCCTGCTCGGGATTGACTTCATCCTGCACGGTGCGGCGTGGCTGGGCTCCGCGTCACTCTGGGGTGGCAGGCCGCCACATGCCAGAGATGTCAGGCATTGAGGTCGATGTCTCGAGATCGGACCACGATCCGGCTCAACATCGGGAATTGTTCTCAATAGGCGGGAGGATGTCCATGTTTTCGTGTGTGTCGGCCGATGAAGTCGAGCGTTCCGAAGCGTGGGCCTGCTCCTGTTGTCAGCCGCAGCTTCAGGCCGCCGCTCGGCGGATCGGCAGGGACCTGTCCCGACGCGGTTTCATCGCAGGGGCGAGTGCCTCGCTCGTCTCGCTTGGCCTCGTCCGTCCGGTCGGCGCACAATCGTCATCCTCCCGACCGACGCCGCCGCTCGCGTTCGGAAACTTCCTGCTGTTCGACGGCACGTCCAGCGTGGTGCGGGGAGGGCTTCGCCTCCTTGTCGAGCGCAATCGCATCAAGCAGATCGTCAGCGGTGACCCGGCGCCGCCGGAGGGCACACAGATGATCGATTGTGGCGGTCGGGTTCTGATGCCGGGCCTGATCGATGCCCACTGGCATACGATGTTCGCGGCACTTCCGATCCCCGTCCTGATTTCGGCTGACGTGGGATACATTTTTCTTGCCGCGAGCGCTGAGGCGGAACGGACGCTGATGCGTGGCTTCACCACCATCCGGGACCTGGGCGGCCCTTCCTTTGCATTGAAGCAGGCGATTGATGAGGGCCTCGTCACAGGACCTCGCATTTATCCTTCGGGAGCCATGATCACGACCACCGGTGGGCATGGCGACATGCGACCTCTATCCGATCTGCCGAGGATTCCGGGCGGTCCGCTGAGTCATATGGAGCAAACCGGCAGTGCCAATATCGCCGACAATGCGGACGAGGTCCGCCTGCGGGTGCGTGAACAGCTCCTCCAGGGCGCTTCGCAGATCAAGCTCGTCGGTGGCGGAGGCGTCGCATCGCCGCGTACCACGCTGGACATGATCACGTTCAGCGAGGAGGAGCTCCGCGCGGGTGTCCAGGCGGCAGCCGACCGGAATACCTACGTGGCGGTGCATGCCTATTCACCCACCGCGATCCGGCGGGCCATCGCTGCAGGCGCTCAATGCATCGAGCACGGGCATCTGATGGACGAGGCAACTGCCAGTCTCATGGCGGACAAGGGCACATGGCTCAGCACGCAACCGTTCATCGACGATGACGACATGCCTCCGCTGACGGGCCAGAGCCGCATCAATCTGCTTCAGGTCATCGCCGGAACGGACGATGTTTACAGGCTCGCGAAGGACCGCAAGATCAAGACCGCCTTCGGAACGGACTTGCTGTTCTCGAACGCGCTTACGGGGCGGCAGGGACTCCTGCTGACCCATTTGACCCGCTGGTACGACAATGCCGAGATATTGACGATGGCAACCTCCGGCAACGCTGAGCTTCTGGCGATGTCGGGTTCGCGAAACCCCTACCCGGGAAAGCTGGGAGTCATCGAAGAGGGAGCCCTCGCCGACCTGTTGGTGATCGATGGCAATCCCATTGACGACATTGAGCTTGTCGCCGACCCGGACAAGAACCTCATGGTTATCATGAAGGACGGCAGGCTGTATAAGAACACCTTGCCTGGCTAGAGCATCGGACCCAAAAGTGGACGCTACTTTTGGGATCGATTCGATGCTCCCTCCTTGGATGAGTCCGTCGTTCCTGCAAAAAGCCGGGGGCACTTTTTCGCACGATGCTGCTGTTCCTCCACCGGTCCAAGTCAGCAGGGTCAGCGGCATGAGCCGTCCCAAGCTATCAGGGGATATTGTGCGGCATTTGGTCGATGCTCTCGGCGATCCTGCGTGCCACGTAGGGGTAGAACGGGTTGGACGAGATCCGAACCAGTGCGTCAAGAGGAACGACAAGGACGCCGCGCTCGCCGCGCGGTGTCAGGGCGCCGAGATTGATGCCGAACTCCTCCTTATTGTCCGGCTGCGAACCATAGAGCGGGTCGGTTACGGGAAAGGGCAGGGCGACATGGGAGAGCGAGAATGCAAAGGGGGGGAATGTCAGGCCGAGTGGCGTCATCGTCTCAGCCGTTGCGCCGCTTTCGGTGAGCCGTTCGACGGCCTCGAGCGACGATGGATCTGAGTTCGTGACGAGCGTCGTCCTGAACGCGCGCGGAGCAGAAGGCAAGAGCCGGTCGACGATCGTCTCCATGGAGCGGTCGATCAGCGGGCCGAGGCTGATGGCCCGGTTAAGATCGAACAGGGTCAGTTCACTGCCATTAGCTGGAAGCCTCGAGTAAAGGCTTGTGATGATCGCCCGGGTGCTGACGGTGAAGTCGACGACCGACTGGAACGTATGAATCGGCGGGAGGGCCGCAATGCTGCCATCGGCGACTGCGCGATTGATCTGATCCTGAAGAGCTTGCGTGACCTGAAAGGCCTGCCGCGCTCCGTTGACGGGGAAAGAGTTGTACTTGAAGGGGTTGAACTCGGGCAGCACATCGAGCCAGGCCGCCCTGGCGAAGGCCGGGAAGAAGGCAGGCAATCCGGCAATGCCGGCATAGCGAGCGAAGATCGTGAGGCCGACCATCGGTGAGAGAAGGATCAGACGCTTCGGTCGCGGAAGATCGTCTTTTCCGATGGCGTCTAAGGCGTACTTCACCGCGAGTGCCCCACCGTTCGAGAAGCCGACGATGTGAAGCGGCCTGCCTGGGCCTGCGCGTCGGACAGCCTCTCGCACGGCCAGCCGGGTCGCTGCCATCCAGTCCTCCCACTCAACGGTCGTCAAGGCGGCCGGAACGGTGCCGTGGCCCGGCAAGCGGATGCCAACGGCGACGAAACCATGGTCGCGATAGAGGGCGGCGAGGTGACGGAGGCTGTAGGGGGCATCGGTCAGGCCGTGCAGAAACACGGCGGCGCCAGTCGGCTCGCCCTTGGGTTCCATGACGTAGGAGCGATTCCAGTCGGTCTGAAAGCCTTGAGGGTCCACCGGGCTGCCTGCAACATAGCGGCTCAGCGGCATCGCGGCGCCTTCGCCGGGTTTGCGGAAGACTTCGCGCCTGACCTCGGCAAGGATTCGGTCCTCGGCCTGGAGATAGCCCTGCCAGTCGGTGGCGTCGATGGCATCCGCATCGAGCTCGTCCGGAACGAAGGTGTGCCATGGCTCCAGCGGAGGGGCGCGGAGAGCGTCCCACGCACGGAAGGCGAGACCGGCGACGATCAGGCAAAGCAAGACGCCCGCCAATACGGTCGCGCCGATCGCGATTCTTCTCAGTCCTGTATAGACGATCGATCTCAAGAGCCGTTCTCCCGCACAAAAACATCCGTCAGTTCGATCATTGCGGCGCGTCAGGCGAACCATTCGGGACGGCAAGACGCTCCACGGGGCGCATCGTTTGAGCGAAAACCGGGGCCACTTTTCGCTAGCGCGGCCCGCTGGGTCCGCACGATGCTCTAGCGGTCGGATCGGTCCTTGCGACCGAAATCATGTCCTCCTGCCGGATCCCGACACATGGCCGGAACGATCATGGCCGGGAAAGCCGTCTCCGGTTCCAGCCCCCATATCGATGGCCTTTTCTCGTTCGTCCGGCGGCCCGAGAAGAATTGCGAGCCAGCGCGTGTCCGGGTGCCGGGCACAGAAGGTGAGGGCAGCCACCGTGATCGGCACGCCGATGAAGGTGCCGGGCAGCCCCCACAGGAACGTCCATAGGAAAATCGAAAACAGAACCATAAACGGCGACATTGCCAAGGCCGAGCCGGAAAGGCGCGGTTCGATGTAGCTGCCGACCACGAACTGGATCGCGTTCAGGCACACGAAGACAGTGACCGCCGATTGCCAGGTGTCGAACTCCAGCATCGCGAGCAGAGTCGGGAAGACGGTGGCGACAAGCGGGCCGATGAACGGGATGTAGTTCAGTGCGAAGGCGATGATGCCCCACTCCCGGGCGAGCGGCAGCCCGAAGAGAATTGCGAAGATCCAGACGAGCATTCCTGTCAGCAAGCTCATGAGCGTGCGAACCGCCATGTATCGTCTGATCTTGGCGGCCGTTTCCTCACTACCTTCCCACAGAAGGCGAATCGTAGCTCCGTCCGGTAATGCCTTGATTTTCCTGGCTGTTCCTTCGACCTCGAGGAGGCCCAGGATCACGTAGAGCAGGACGACCACCCAGAAGCTCAGTGTCGTGTTCACGTGGCTGGTGAACTTTTGGATCAATCCCAAGAGCCAGCCGACATTGAAGTGATCAGCCCACAGGCTTGCGACCGCAATGCCCTGATCCTCGAGCCATGCCGTCGTCCTGTCGTACAGGGCCTGGAAACGCCCGATATTCGCCAAGCCCCAGCGGCCGACGTGGCCGAACCCCCACGCGATCAGCGAGGCGAATGCGATGAACGCCGTGACGAGTAACAGAATGGTCGCCATGAGGGCAACAAGTCGCGGCAGCAGGACCTGGAGCCGTCTCTGCAAGGGCCAAAGAAGTGCAATGAGAAACAAAGCGAAGGCTACCGGCGTGACAACGGCGCTTGCAACCTTCAGTGCCGCGAGCAGGAGGACAAGGGTTCCCGTCAGGATCCACGGATTCAGGCGTCCCTGTTTCGCCATTGACCTCTCTCCAGGCCTTGACGGCGCTTCATTTGTCTCCGTTGGTCTGTCCATCTGCGGATCGCAGCGTTGCCGCCCCCATGTCGGCGTCGCTCCTCAAGCCCAACGGGATCACGGATGATCGGACAGGTCATGCAATGCCCGCCGCCTCGCCCGGCCCCTGAGATGGTGACGACCTCGGTCGGACCTGACGGCAATGAACTCCAAGACGTGATGGCTGAGTTTTCAGCTATCAGGCCAGAGGATATTGCCGGTGGATGTCAGGTTCATCCGGTCTAACCCTGAGAGTCATCAGGAATCGTTCTTTGTCGTGAGATCTCTTCAACACTGTCGCCGACGCTGGAACGCAACGCTTTACTGTTGGACCAGGAGCCAATGCCTTGGGGGCGGATCAACAGCAACCATACTCCGTTTTCGGCAAAGCCCCAACTCGCACCTCTTGCCGGTACAGCTTGAATATCCGCTCTCTCTGGGCCGTCGATCCGCAGGCATGACTTCTCCAACTGGTTTTTCAACCGGGTTGCGCATCAGCGCGAGACCATCGGCGCGACGAGCCAGGAGTTTGACCTCTGCCGTTCGCTCTGACTATCGGGGAAAACCCCGAGGTCGGCGGAGAAAGTTCGGAACCAAGCTGCAAGGCGCACATCCCGACACTCCAGCTCTTGCCGGTCGGGAGACTATGGCAGCGGTCGATCCGGATCTCGCTCGAACCCTCGCCTGTGAATTCCAGGCCATCCTGCTCGGGACCTCCGGAGACGTGGCCAGATCAAATGGTCAGAAGGACGACAATCCCGGTCACATATGACTTGCGGGGACTTCAATGTCTGAGGCGACGCGAGTCGTTTTGTTGCGCAGATTGCATTCCCAAACGGCATTTTCGGACCGTTTATGAAGCAGCCTCCGACAATATAGCCAGGGTGTTTCTTGAGCGTCCCATCAGCATTCCAGGAAAAATCAATGACATTTCATCATTTGTATTGATGATCCGCTCAGCGTAATCGGGTTATCACACGATTCTTTGGAAGACCCATGACCCAGGCCACCGCCACGATGTCTGCGCCCGATGCCAAGCGCTTCGACGGAACCACCTTCGGGCTCTACGCCGCCACCGTCTTCCTGTGGGGCGTGAGCTGGATCGGAATCCACGCGCAGCTCGGCGTGGTGGCGCCGGAGATGTCGGTGCTGTGGCGCTTCCTGCTTGCGACCATCCTCATGTGGGCCTGGGTGCTCGCCACCGGCCACCGGGTTCGGTTCGGGCTCGCCGATCACCTGCGTTTCGCGGCGGTCGGATGCTGTCTGTTCTCGTTCAATTTCATCTCGTTCTATTACGGTGGCTTGAGCGTGCCGTCCGGGCTGCTCTCGGTGGTGTTCTCACTCGCCTCCGTGTTCAATCTCGTCCTGAGCTTCGTCATCTTCCGGCAGAAGGTTGAGCCGCGGGTGGCGCTCGGAGGCGTGATCGGCGTCATGGGCATCGGGCTCCTGTTCTGGCCGGAAATAGCGGGTGCGGGCTTCAATGCGGACGCGCTCAGGGGCCTCGGCCTCTGCGTAATGGGCACGCTGTTCTTCTGCTCGGGCAACATGATCTCGACCGTGGTGCAGCGCCGGGGCGTGCCGCTGCTCTCCGCCACCGCCTGGGGCATGACCTATGGCTGCGGCGTGCTGCTCGCGCTGAACGTTCTTCGCGGCAACGCCTTCATCATCGAGCCGACGGCCACCTATATCGGCTCGCTGCTCTATCTCTCGATCGGCGCTTCGGTTCTGGCCTTCATGGCTTATCTCACGCTGCTGCGTCGCCTCGGGGCCGCGCGCGCAGGCTATTCGACCGTGCTGTTTCCCATCATCGCGCTTGCCGTATCCACGCTGCTCGAAGGCTACCAGTGGACGGCGCTCGCCGGGATCGGCGTGGTGTTCGCGCTCATCGGCAACGTGCTGGTGCTGCGCAGGCCTGCTCGTTGAGGCTCACTCCGCGGCGATCGGATAGACCGGGCGCGTGGAGCCCAGATTGTCGAGCGACTGCTTGATCTGGAGGCCTAAAGCATCTGCGAGCGGGTTCTCCTCGCCACGCGCCCGGATGAGACCGATCTTGCACGAGGGCAAGGCAGGGAACCCGTCGGAAGGCCCCAGGATGCGCATGCCGGGGCGTACTGCGCTTTCCGGGAGGACCGAGACCGCGAGGCCCGACAGGACCGCGGCGCCCACGGCTGTGGAATTCCAGCTCACATAGGCGATGCGGAAAGCGCGGTCTGCACTCTCCAGAGCCTCCGTAGCGTAGTGACGCCAGTCGCAGTTCGGGCGGCCGAGGGCCAGCGGGATCGGCGTCTCCTCATGCACGCCATGGCGGCCCGAAGTGACCCATAAAAGCTGTTCGATGCGCACGATCTCGGATGGGCCGCGCCGGTCCACATGGGTGATGATCGCGAGGTCGAGGTCGCCGTGCTGCACCCGCCCGATCAGGTTGTGGGTGGGTTCGCACATCACCGTCACCTCCGCTTTCGGGTTGGAGCGCGAGAACCGCGCCAGGATTTCCGGCAGGTAGCGGTCGGCATAGTCGTCGGGAAGGCCTAAACGCACGCGGCCCGTGAGCTCGTGCTCATTGAAGGAAGCCATGCATTCAGCGTTCAGGCGCACGATCCGGCGGGCGTAGTCGAGGAGCCGCTCGCCCTCGTCCGTGAGCTTGGAAAGGCGTCCGTCGCGCTCGAAGATCGGGCGCCCCACTCGGTCTTCCAATCGCTTCATCTGCATGGAGACGGCGCTCTGCGTTTTGTGGACGATCTCCGCTGCGCGGGTGAACGATCCCGTATCCGCGATCGCCACGAAGGTGCGGAGCTGGTCGATATCAAGCAGGTGCATGGCCACGATCCCATTATCAACGATTCTTATGATACAAATCTCAAACAATCGTTTCAAGTGATGAAACAAGTCATGCTATATATTCCGACAGGGCGAAAAGATTCGTATTTAGAAACAAAGGCTTAGAGGAAGCTCCGTTCTCAGTGACGTTCCATAATATCTCCCCGGAGCGCGACTGGAACGACTTTGGTACTCCCTGGAACGATTCGGAACGTTCCAGAGCATCCCGAGAGCCCCTGTGAGATCATTCACGAGCGAAAGGAGACTGACATGTCCCGGTCTGCGGCGCCTATCCTGATCTCTCCTGTATCCCTGATGCTGGGCAGGCTTCTGCGTGCGCTCGTCTCATTCGCCAGGGCCGTCGGGGATCGCCGCGAGGTCAAGCATCTCGCCGAGTTCGACGAGCGCATGCTCAAGGATATCGGCCTTACGCGCGGCGACGTTGAAAGCGCTCTGATGGAGCCCATTCATCACCGCCCGTCATCGATGCTCGTGCGATGCGTGGAGACGTCAGCCCGGCACATGGATCTGCCGCCACCGCACGCCAGTCATGGCCGGTGGACCCGTGCGTGAGGAGGCTAGGACTTCCTCGGGCGCGTTCCCCAGGCATCCTCCAGAATCCCTTGAAGGGATGTGAGATACTGTATCTGCATCTCGCGTCCCTTTTCCATCATCTCGCCCCATGAAGCGGACGGCGAGGGCTCCGGAGGCTTCTCGGTGTCGGGGCTCGGGAGGAAGCCGGCCATCATCTCCTGGAATGGATTGGCGGCAGGCTTCTGCTCCGCCGCCGGGACCTTCAACCATCCGGACCAGAGTTCCGCCCAGGCATTGACCGCATCCTGCTTGGACGTCTCGGCCGTATTCGGCGAAGCAAAGCTTTGGACGACCTTCGACTGCGCTGCCATCCACTGCGTCAATCCCCCTGCGAGGAGGCCGGCATAGATCGGCAGGATCTGCTGCATGACGTCGACACCGATGCCGGCAAAATTCGCTGCCTGATGGGCGACCAGGCGGCTGGTTTCGTCGGAGCCGAAGAGCTGATCCAGCAGGCGTCTGCCCTCCTGCTGCGCCTGCGGGGAATAGGGTTGTCCGGCGGGCTGCCAGAAATTCTGATAGCCGCCACTCATCAGGGATTGCAGGAGGCGACCCGGATCGCCGTTGGTCATGGTGTGCTGAAGCCCCATGGCGAAGGCCGGCAGAACGGCGGCCATGGTCCGCTGCTGCTGGTCGGCCGAGAGCTGGAACTGCCGTGCCAAGGTGTCAAAAGCCGCTTGGGTCTGCGCTTGGCGCATCAGATCGAACCAGTTGAACATGGCAGGCTCCTCGAAGGCTTGAACGCCCGGTTGCCCTTTATGGGATGGGGACAGCTTGCCTCTCCAAACGCCGGATTGTCCAGAACGCAGTGATGATCGCGGCGATCCCGAAAACGATCGATCCGGCGCCGATGCCGATCAGGGCGCCCTTGGGCCCGCCGATCTGCGCCCCGAAATAGGCGAATGGGATCATTCCCAGCGTCGCCCGCCCCCAATTGAAGAAGGTGGAGAGCAGGGGATAGCCGAGGTTGTTGAACGACGCATTGGACACGAAGACCAGGCTCACGAAGAACCAGATGAAACCGCTCAGCTGGCAGAAGAAGCGCACCAGTTCCGCCGTCAGCGGCGGGGCGTTGAAAGCCAGGACGATCGCTTCCTGCAGCAGGAACAGCAGAAACCACACGCTCAGGACGTAGACGATCATGAAGGTGAGAGAATCCTTCAGGGTCGCCCTCATGCGGTCATACCGGCCCGCGCCCCAGTTCTGCCCCAGAACCGGACCGATGGCTCCTGCCAGCGCAAAGACGCCCGCGAAGGAGACCGGCGTCACGCGGTCGATAATGGCCGAGGCCGCAATCGCCTGATCGCCGAACCGCGCCATGACGCCGGTGAAGAATGCGTTGGCGGCTGGTGCGGCGAGGTTGGTGAGAACAGCCGGAACGGCGATGGCGAAGAAGGGCCTCGCGTCGAGGATCACGGATTGCAGGCTGGGCTTTGCCAGAAGCCGATGGGTGCGGGTGACATAGCGATACCCGACATAAAGATAGACCACGCGCGCGAGGCTGATGGTCAGGGCTGCGCCGTTGGATTTCAGATCCAGGACGAAGATCGTGACGGGATCGAGAAACACCGTGATGATGGCCACGGAGAGTGTCGCATACATGCTGCGCTTGGCGTCGCCTGCGGCGCGCAGGAGGGTGGAGAACGCCATGCCGGCAGCCATCATCGCATTCGTCGGCAAGGCGATCCAAAGGAAGCCGTGTGCGACCTGATAGGCTTGGCCGCTCGCTCCCATGGCTTTGAGAATCTGTGGCAGAAAGGGCATGACGATCAGGCTGACGGCCGCGCCGATCGCCACCATGAGGATGCTGCCCGAGGTCGCGAGCCGCCGCGCATCCTCGTGCCGGCGCGCCCCGAGCGCGCGCGACACGAGAGCGCCGATCGGGATCATCAAACCGACATTGATCGAGACCGTGAAGAACATCACGACCGTCGCGAGACCGACGCCCGCCGTCATGCTCGGGTCGTGGAGCCACGAGATGTAAAGCAGCGACACGAGGTCGACGATGAAGATCGCGATCAGTCCGGCCGCGCCCGTCCCGGTCATCACGAGCACGTGGCGCATGGTCGAGCCCTGCACGAAGACAGGCGCATCGGCGCGCGCCTCCGAGGCCCGCTCGGCAGGGTTGGCGTCCATCAGAGTGCTCCTTCGCCGAGAATATCTCGTGTTTCCGGACTCAAGGCCTTGGCCTTCCCGGTGGGAGATGTGAGGGGTTCCGGCGCGATCTTGGCTCCGACCACGAGCTCGGCTCCGAAACTCGCGCCGATTTCCTTCTGGAGGAAGAGTCGGGCGATGTCGCGCTTGCGCACGTCGTGAGCCGCGCCGAGGGCGGTTTCCGCTTCGATTCCAAGCTCCTCGAGGGCCGAGCGGCCAAAGACGATAGCGGATTCGAACGTTTCACGAAGCTGATAATCGATCCCGATCTTCAAGAGCTTCACCGCATGAATCCGATCATAGGCGCGCACGAAGCTGCGGGCGTTCGGGAAGTTCTCGTGAATGATCTCGGCGATCTTCTCGATGGTGTCCGGCTCATCCGTGCATACGCAGATCATTTCCGCCTTTTCGGCGCCGGCCGCCCGGAGCACGTCGAGGCGCGTCCCGTCCCCGTAATAGATCTTGAGGCCGAAACGGGCGGCATCGCGCACGCGTTCCACGTTGTTGTCGATGACGGTCGCGTTGATGTCCTGTGCGAGCAGCACCTGATTGACGATCTGCCCGAAGCGCCCGAAGCCGATCACGAGGACGCGGCTCGACAGTTCGCCCTCCTGCCCGAGCAGATCCTCTATGCCCGGGCCCATGGATCGCTCGGGACGGGCGAGAAGGACTTTCTCGACAAGGGTCGAGAAGATGGGGCCGAGAAGCATCGTGATGGCCGCCAGTGCCGTCACAGACTGCGCCTCGGCCTGAGCCATCAATCCGGCGCCCGTGGCGACGGGCAGGAGTACGAAGGCGAATTCGCCTGCCGTGCACAGGAGCGTACCGGATCGGAGGCCTTCGCGCCATGTGGCGCCGAACAGCCGCGAGAGAATAGTGGTCAGGATGGTCTTTCCGACGATCACCGCCGGGGCCGCGAGGGTCAGCAGCACCCATTGCTGGCGGACGAGGGCCAGATCGATCGACATGCCCACGCTCATGAAGAACAGGCCCAGCAGCATGCCGCGAAAGGGCTCGATATCGGCCTCCAGCTGGTGCCGGAAATTCGATTCGGCGAGCAGCAGGCCGGCCAGGAACGCGCCCATCGCCATGGAGAGGCCCGCCTCCTGCATGAGCAGGGCGGCGCCCAGGACCACCAGCAGCGCCGATGCGGTCATGACCTCGCGGGAGCCGGTGCGCGCCAGGATGCGGAAGAAAGGATTCAGCCCGTAGCGGCCGACCAGGATGACGGCCCCGATGGCGGCGATGGCCTCGCCGGCGGCCGAAAGCCGGTCCAGCATCGAATTGTCCTCGACCGCCGTGCCCGAGGCCAGCAGGGGCAGAATGGCGAGCACGGGCACCACCGAGAGATCCTGAAACAGCAGGATTGCGAAGGAGCGCTGTCCGTAAGGTGTTTGAAGGTCCTTGCGCTCTCCCAGCATCTGCAGGGCGATCGCGGTGGCCGAGAGTGCCAGCGCAACGCCGATGACGAAGGCTGCCCTGAACCCGAAGCCGATGGTGAGCGAGGCTCCGCCGAGGCAGAGCCCCGTGACGGCCATTTGGGCGAAGCCCAGCCCGAAGATGTCCCGCTTCATGGACCAGAGATGGGACAGCTTCAGTTCCAGCCCGATGATGAACAGCAGGAGCACCACGCCGAGTTCCGCCACGGTCGCGATCGTTCCCGGGTCCTCGACGAGACTGAGGCCCGAAGGGCCGATGGCAATTCCCGCTGCCAGATAGCCGAGCACGGCGCTCAGGCCGATGAAGCGGAACATGGGGACGGCAATCACGGCCGCCCCGCAGAAGGTTAGGATCGGCGGGAGAAAGCTGACATGGGAGGCTGGGCTGGCCATCGGGCAATCGGATCCGGTGAGCAATCACCCCTTTCTAGGGAGTCTTGCCCCGAAGGGCGAGCCCTTCTTACGAATGGTCAAGCCGCGAATTACCGCCACTCCCGCTTGACAGGGAGGGCCTCGTCTCGCCACATCGCGGGATCATGACTAAGCCGCCCCTCCACATCCTTCTCTGTGCCCCGCGCGGCTTCTGCGCCGGGGTGGTCCGCGCCATCGACGCCGTCGAGACGGCGCTTTCGATCCACGGGGCGCCCGTCTATGTGCGCCACGAGATCGTGCACAACAAATACGTGGTGGAGAACCTGAGGCAGAAGGGGGCGGTCTTCGTGCGGGAGCTCGACGAGATTCCGGACACCGAGGCTCCTGTGATCTTTTCGGCGCACGGCGTGCCGAAATCAGTGCCGGAGGCCGCTCAGGCGCGCAATTTCTTTGCCATCGACGCCACATGCCCCCTGGTGACCAAGGTGCATCGGGAGGCGCAGCTCCACCACAAGCGGGGCCGTCACATCATCCTGATCGGTCATGAGGGGCATCCGGAGGTGGTCGGCACCATGGGGCAGCTGCCGGAGGGGGCGACGACCCTGGTGGAGACTGTTGACGATATCGCCCGGCTGCAGCCGGACGACCCGGAAAACCTGGCCTTCGTGACCCAGACGACCCTGTCCGTCGACGACACCCGGGACATGGTGGATGCCCTGAAAGGGCGCTTCCCCCTTATTATAGGACCGCACAAGGAAGATATCTGCTACGCCACCACCAACCGGCAGGGTGCGGTCAAGCGGGTGGCGCCTCAGGTCGACGCCATGATCGTGGTGGGTTCCCCCAATTCATCGAACTCGCAACGCCTGCGCGAGGTGGCCGAGCGGGAAGGGTGCTCCCTGGTGCGCCTCATCCTGCGGGCGGAGGATATCGACTGGTCGCTGTTCGGAAACGTTCGCAGTCTCGGCATCACGGCGGGCGCGTCCGCGCCGGAAATCCTCGTGGAAGAAATCATCGATGCCTTTGCCGAACGCTATGAAGTGTCGGTAGAGAGCGTCTCGACGGCGGACGAGAGCGTGTTCTTTCCTTTGCCGCGCGAGTTGCGTGAGCAGGCGGCGGAGTAAGCAGTGGCAGTCTATACGGAAGTCAGCGACGAGGAGCTCGCAAGCTTTCTCGAAACCTACGATATCGGCACGGTGCTGTCCTACAAAGGCATCGCGGAGGGGGTGGAGAACACCAATTACTTCCTCCACACGACGGAAGGCTCCTACATCCTGACCCTCTACGAGAAGCGGGTGCGGGAGGGCGACCTGCCGTTCTTCCTCGGGTTGATGCAACATCTGGCGAACAAGGGCTTGACCTGCCCTCTGCCGGTCGACAATCGCCAGGGGCAGCCGCTCGGGCGGCTCTCGGGGCGGCCCGCGGTCATTATCACGTTTCTCGACGGCATTGCCGTCCGCAGGCCTACCGCCAGACATTGCGGGGCCCTGGGTGGCGCGCTGGCCAAGCTCCACCTGGCCGGCCGGGATTTCGCCATGGGCCGCCCCAACGCCCTGTCGCTCGACAGCTGGGGGCCGCTCTTTGCCCAGGCAGAGGCGCAGGCCGATACGGTTTCGGGTGGTCTTGCCGACCGGACGAGGCGAGAGCTCGCCTATCTGCGCGAGGCTTGGCCGACGGATCTGCCCACCGGCATCATCCATGCCGATCTGTTCACCGACAACGTGTTCTTCATCGGCGCCGAGGTGTCGGGGCTGATCGATTTCTACTTCGCCTGTACCGATGCCTTCGCCTATGACGTCGCCATCTGCCTGAACGCCTGGTGCTTCGAGCCGGACGGGTCGTTCAATCTCACGAAGGGACAGGCGATGCTGACGGGCTATCAGGCCGTCCGCCGGCTCTCCACCGAGGAAATCGAGGCCCTGCCGGTCCTCTGTCGCGGCTCGGCCATGCGCTTCATGCTCACCCGCCTCGTGGACTGGCTCAACGTGCCGCCCGGCGCGCTCGTGAAGCCGAAGGACCCGCTGGAATACGACCGCAAGCTCCACTTCCACCGCCATGTGCGGCACGCGCGCGAATATGGGCTCGAGGCATGAGCAATCCTGAGCGCGTCCTGATCTATACCGACGGTGCCTGCTCGGGAAATCCCGGGCCGGGCGGCTGGGCAGCAATCTTGTTCTTCAAGGGCAGCGAGAAGGAGATTTCCGGCGGGGAGGCTCATACCACCAACAACCGCATGGAAATCCGCGCCGCCATCGAGGGGCTCAACGCCCTCAAGCGTCCCTGCGCCGTCGATCTCTTCACGGATTCTCAGTATGTGCGCCAGGGCATCACGCAATGGATGCACAACTGGAAGCGCCGGGGCTGGCGCACCGCCGACAACAAGCCCGTGAAGAACGAGGATCTCTGGCGGGAACTCGACGAGGCCGCGTCCCGGCACGACGTGGCCTGGCACTGGGTGAAGGGGCATGCGGACGATCCCACCAACATCCGCGTCGACGAACTGGCGGTCGCCGCCATGCAGCCCTTCAAGAAGAGGCGCGCCTAGACAAAAGCCCCTGCCAGCATCGCGCGGGCAAGGGCCTGAATGTCCGAGGGCCGAAAAGGGATCAGAGATCCTTTAGAATGTTTTCCGCACCCGATACTTGCGCCTTGGACGGCGTATCTTCCACGTTGATGGCCTTCACGACGCCGTCGTCCACCACCATGGAATAACGCTGCGAGCGGATGCCGAGGCCGAAGCCCGTGCCGTCCATGGTCAGCTTGATCGCCTTGGCGAAATCGCCATTGCCGTCGGACAGGAATTCGATGCCGTCGGCGCTTGCGGATTTGGCCCAGGCATCCATGACGAAGACGTCGTTGACGGCGGTCACGAGGATCGCGTCGACGCCTTTCGCCTTGATTTCCTGGGCGCGCTGCACATAGCCGGGCAGATGATTGCGGTGGCAGGTGGGGGTAAAGGCGCCCGGAACCGCCACGAGCACTACTTTGCGCCCCTTAAAGAGATCGTCCGTGGTCTTGGCGACCGGTCCGTCCGGGGTCATGACGCGGAAGGTGACCTGGGGAAGGCGTTCTCCGACCTGGATGGCCATGCACTTTGCTCCAAAGCTGTAGCTGTCGTTTACGATTGCTTCAGTAGAGCATCGGACGTGAAAAGTGGACTCCACTTTTCGCTAGCCTGGCCCACCGGGTCCGCACGATGCGCTAGCGCGACAGCCTGTCGCCGTCGAGGCTCACATGCGTTTCGACGGCCTTGTCCCCGGCAACGAGCGTGAGGACGAGGGGAACGGGCCCCGATGCGTCCTTCGGCCTGTCCTCGACCGTCAGGGTGAAGCGGTTGCGCTCGTCGTCGGGCGTGACCGAGACATACCAGTTCTCCGGAGCTTCGGCGAACAGAACCGGCCTCGCACCGTCCGGGGCGCGGACCGAGACGGTCAAGGCGGCGTCCGCGCCGCTCTTCGGCTGCACGGACAGAACGGCCGGATCGCCCGGATCGCCGAGATCCCGCTTGCGGGGAACCCTCCCCATGGCCTCATCGATGGCGGCGCGGTCGGGGCCTGACGCCGTGAGGGGCCGAGCCAGGTCCGCATGGGCCGGAATGCAGATATCCTTGCAGATGCCGTAATCCACCGTGAGCACAAGCTTGACCGGCTTGTCCGCAGCCTTGGGCTTAACGACGACCGGCAGGGTTATCTCCCGGCTGTAGACATAGGCGACGCCCGCCGCATCCTCGTGGCGCTCCGGGGCCGGCCACTGGACCTCGATATCGGCGACATTCTCCGATGCCGACCAGTCGAAGCTCGGCGGCAGGCCGGACTCGCCGGGATTGCGCCAATAGGTCTTGAAACCGGGATCGAGGGTGATCGCGATCCCCGCAAGCCAAGTCTCGCCCAGCTTTCCCCCGGACAGGAGCTGGACCTGGGAGTGGAAACCCTGGGCGGAGGTCGACGCGGGGAGGGGTTGCCCAAAGGCCGAGATCGAGGACAGAGCCACAAAAAAAGCAGATGTGACGATGCGGAATGTCTTTGTCATGGAACTGACGCCTCCCTGAGGCGCTTCCTTTATGCGGTTTCTACTTGGGTCTGCCATCCACGATCCCGTGATCAGCTTGGCGGCCCAGCAAGGCAGATTCGAGACATGAGCTTTCAGCAGGATCCCTACGGCACCGGCAGCCCCTACCTCGACGGGCAGATGCTGGTTGCGATGCCCGGCATGATGGACGAGCGGTTCGCCCGAGCGGTGATCTATGTCTGCGCTCATTCGCCGGAAGGGGCGATGGGGATCATTCTCAACCGGCCTGCCGGAAACCTGAACATGCCGGATCTTCTGGTCCAGCTCGAAATCGTGCCGGAGCCGGAGCGCATTCATCTGCCCGAGCCCGTGGGCCGCATTCAGGTTCTCATGGGGGGACCTGTGGAGACGAGCCGCGGATTCGTGCTGCATTCGCCGGATTTCCATCTCCCCCAGTCGACGCTGCCGATCGACGACGGGGTGTGCCTGACGGCGACCATCGACATTCTTCGCGCCATCGCCCAGGGCCGGGGCCCGCAGCAGGCGGTGCTCGCGCTCGGCTATGCCGGCTGGGGCGCGGGGCAGCTCGAGCACGAGCTCCAGGCCAACGGCTGGCTGATCTGCCCGGCCGATGCGGAGCTGATCTTCAGCACGCCCGCCGAGATCCGCTACGAGATGGCCCTGCGCCGGATCGGGATCGAGCCGGCGATGCTGTCGATGGATGCCGGCCACGCCTGAGGATTCTACGCGGCTTCCGTGCTCGTCGCGCCGACGAGCTGGCGCGCCTGCATCACCGACATCGGCTCGCCGAAGACGGGGCCCTGCGCGTATTCGCAGCCGAGCTGGTAGAGTTCGATGGCCTCCGATTCGCTTTCCGCGCCTTCCGCGACGATTTCCATGCCGAGCTCATGCGCCATCTTGACTATGGAGCGCAGAATGACGGAGTTGCCCGAGGCCATCTGGCGGACGAACGACTCGTCGACCTTGATCGTGTCGAACGGGAACCGGAGCAGGTAGGAGAGGGCGGAGTAGCCCGTGCCGAAATCGTCCAGCGAAAGGCCCGCGCCGAGGTCCCGGAGGCGGCCCAGCATCTGGGCCGAATATTCCGGGTTTTCCATCACGAGGCTTTCGGTCATCTCGAGCTTGAGCGAGCCGGGAAGAACCCGCGTGCGGGCGATGACCGTCTTCACTTCCTGCAGGAGGTCGTGCCGCAGGAGATGGTGGCTCGACATGTTCACGCTGGCGAAGATCGGAGGCTCCACCTCCAGGGCGCCCTGCCAGACGGCGAGTTCCCGCGCGGTCTGCTCCAGCAGGAACACGCTGAGCTTGATGATGAGACCCGTCTCCTCGGCGATGGAGATGAAGTCGCTCGGGGAGACGGGGCCAAGGCGCGGATGGTCCCAGCGCAGCATGGATTCGAAGCCCGCGATGGTCCGGTCCTCGAGTCTCACGATCGGCTTGAACAGCACCTTCATCTCGTTGCGCTCGAGCGCATGGCGCAGATCGCTCTCCATCGTGAAATGGTCGCTGCGGTCTGACCGCATCGTGGGGCGGAACACCTCGATCCGGTCGCCGCCGTGGCGCCGGGCATGGGCCATGGCGATCTCGGCGTTGCGCAGGACTTCCTCGCGACGGGCCGCGATCTGCGGATCGTGCAGGGCGATGCCGATGGAGGCGGTGAGAAAGATCTCGCGGTCGGCATAGGTGACCGGGGTCGTCACGATGCGCCGGACCATGTCGGCGAAGGCGATGATGCGATCGGGCTCGCGCTCGGAGAGCAGGATGATCGCGAATTCGTCGCCCGAGATGCGCGCCAGCGTGTCCTGCGGCTTGAGCAGCCGGCCGAGGCGGCGGGAGAGCGTGAGGAGGATCGAGTCGCCGGCCGCGTAGCCGGATTGATCGTTCGTGTCCTTGAACTTGTCGATGTCCACCACGAGTACGGTCGGGCGCAGGGAATCGTCCTGGCTTGCGAAGGTGAGGGCGGCTTCCAGGCGATCGTAGAAGAGCTGACGGTTCGGCAGGCTCGTGAGGCTGTCGTGCACGGCATCGTGCAGCAGACGTTCCTCGGCGGTCTTGCTGCCCGTGACGTCGGCCAATGTGCCGACGATGCGGATCACCTCGCCGTCGGACCCGATCACCGGACGGGCCTTCAGGCGGTACCAATGATGCGCGTTCGATGAGGAGCGGAGGCGGAAATCCTGCACCAGGCGGCCGCGCCGGTGCTCGATGACCGTATCGAGCGCGAGCCGGTAGCGATCCCGGTCGAAGGGATGAATCAGATCGAGCCAGGCCGAGGCGGGGCCTTCGAGAGCACCCCGCTTCAGCCCGAGCTGATGCTCGATGTCGGGGCTGACGAAAATGTTGTCGGAGACCACGTCCCAATCGAACACGATGTCGCCGGCACCCGCGAGGGCGAGGGCGCGGCGCTCCGTGTCGTTGACGAAGCCGCGCGCGAAGCCGCCTCCGGCGAAAGCATGCTGCATGACGGTAAAGCCGATCAGCATGACGATCAGCACGAGACCGCCGATCAGCGCGGGCGGTACGAGGTCGGAGGCGAGCTGACCGAGAATGGTGAAGCTCGCCGCCACCGTCCAGGCGATCAGCAGAAGCCAGGTCGGCACGAGCATGATGGCCCGATCATAGCCGTGCGTCGCCAGATGGATCACGAGAATGAAGCCGATGCCGGCGACGGCGGCGATCGACATGCGCGCCACGCCCGACGCGACCGAGGCGTCGACGACGGCAAGGAGCAGGAGCGCCCCGAGAAAGGCCAGCCAGAAGGCCGTCACATGGCTGTAGCGGACATGCCAGCGGTTCAGGTTCAGATAGGCGAAGAGGAAGACGAGTAGGGTCGCCGCCAGGACCGCTTCCGCTCCGGCGCGATAGATCTGCTCCGTAGCCTCCGAGATCGGGAACACGCGCTGGAAGAAGCCGAAATCGATGCTGGCATAGGCGAGCACCGCCCAGGCCAGAGCCGCTGCGGCCGGGAAGATCAGGGCGCCCTTCACGACGAAGATGATGGTGAGGAACAGGGCGAGCAGGCCCGCGATGCCGATGATGATGCCCTTGTAGAGCGTCAGGCCGTTCACGCGCTCCTTATAGGCGGCTTGATCCCAGAGATGGAGCTGGGGCAGGTTGTTGGTGCGCAGCTCGGCCACGAAGGTGACCGTCGTGCCCGGATCGAGCGTGATGAGGAAGACGTCCGCGTCGGGGCTGTCGTCGCGCTCCGGGCGGATGCCCTGGCTGGCCGTGACGGCGGCGATGCGGGACGAGCCGAGATCCGGCCAGAGAACGCCCGAGCCGGTCAGCCTGAAATGCGGCGCCACGAGGAGGCGGTCCACCTGCTCATCGGTGTCGTTGGTCAGCGCGAAAACGATCCAGTCCGGACGGGTGCCGGCCTCGCGAGCCTTCACGGCGATACGGCGCACGATTCCGTCTCGTCCCGGGGCCGTGGAGATGCGGATCTCGTCGCCGTCCGACCTGTAGCGCTCGATGGCCGGGGTAAGATCGATGGCTTTCATCTTGGGGTCGACCCGGACGGATTCCACCGCCCAGCCGGTCGATGGCCAAGTGAGCCCCAGAAACGCCGCCAGTAGAAAGGCTATGGCGAAAGATACGATCCGCAATGCTTCGGTTCTTTCGTCCGGTCCAAAGGTGAAAGGCGAATTGGTACCGGTCAGGGAGCTTGAGGGCAAGTCGAAGCCTCAAGAGGCCACGACTTGTCCGCATGACTCATTTGTTATCGTTAACCACGCGCATGGAGGCAGTTTGCGGCGGGATTGAGGAGAAAAAGATGTGACGTAACGGAAGAAAGGGCAGAAAATAATCAGCCCTGCAGACCCGCCGTGATTGCCGTAAGGGAAGGCAGGCCCTTGATCGGGCCGATGGCCGCGACGGTCGGTTTTCCCTGTAGGAGGAGGCGTCCCGCCTCTCGGACGTGACCCTCGTCGAGACCGTCCACTTTCCGCACGATCTCGTCGCTTCCCACGATCCGGCCCCACGAGAGGAGCTGGCGTGCCATCCGCTCGATCCGCCCTCCGGGCGTTTCGAGGGCCGTCAAAAGTGCCACCTTCATCTGCGCCTTGGCGCGCGTCATCTCGATGTCGCTGATGTCCTGCGTGGCCTGGCGCATACAGTCGAGGGTCACCTCGGTGAGTTCGCCCACGTCGGATGCGGACGTTCCGGCGCCGATGCCGAAAAGACCGCAATCGGAGAAGGGCCAGTGGAAGGAGTCGATGGAATAGGCGAGGCCCCGGGTCTCGCGGACCTCGTGCCAGAGGCGCGAGGTCAGGCCGCCTCCGAGGATATGGGCGAAGAGATGGGTGGCGTAATAGCCCGGATCCTTGAAGGAGAGCCCGGGCAGACCGAGGACGATATTGGCCTGCTCGAGCTTGCGGGGGATGCGCCGTTCGCCGCCCGTATAATGCCCGGCCTCGGGGGCGCGAATCTCGGTGGCCGGCATCGCTCCGAAGAGTCGCTCGGCCGCGTCAACGATTTGGGCATGATCGACATTGCCGGCCGCCGCGAGCACCATCTTGGCCGGGATGTACTCGCGCGCGAGAAACGCCCGGATGGTGGCGGCGTCGAAGCTTTTGATCGTCTCGGGGGTGCCGAGAATGGGGCGCCCCACGGGCTGGCCGGCGAAGGCCGTCTCCATGAAGGCGTCGTAGATCAGATCGTCCGGCGTATCCTCGACGGCGGCGTGTTCCTGCAGGATCACGCCCTTCTCGCGGGCGAGCTCGCCGTCGTCGAAGACCGAGTTGATGAGGATGTCGCCGAGCACGTCGAGGGCGACATCGGCATTCTCGCCGAGAACGCGCGCCGTATAGCTGGTGTATTCGACGCTGGTGGCGGCGTTGATGTCGCCTCCCACGTTCTCGATGTCCTCGGCGATCTGGCGCGCTGAGCGGCGCGAGGTGCCCTTGAAGGCCATGTGCTCGATGAGATGCGACAGGCCGTGCTCATGGGCCTGCTCGTGGCGCGATCCGGTGCCGACCCACACGCCGAGGGTGGCGGTGGCGATTTCCGGCATGTGCTCGGTCGCGACCGTCAGGCCGTTGGACAGTCTCGTGATGTCGACCCGCTTCTCGCGGACGAAATGCTGGTTCATGCAGCCGCGCCTCTGATGGCCCGGGCGCGCTCGCGGATGAAGCGCTCCACCGAGGCCTGATCGTTCGGGAGAACGGTGAAGCTCTCCCGACGCTCCATCAGATCAGCCATGTGCGGCGGAAGTGCGGGACGAATGCCGGTTGCGCGCTCGACCGCGTCGGGGAACTTGGCCGGATGAGCGGTCGACAGAGCCACGACGGGTACGTCGGGCCGGTCCTCGAGGAGGGCGCGGGCCGCGCGGGTGCCGACGGCGCTGTGCGGATCGAGCACATAGCCGGTCGCGCGGTAGGTTCGAGCCATCTCGTCGGCGACATTCGCCTCGTCGACGGCCCGGGCCGAGAATTCCTCGCGGATGCGGGCAAGCGGGGCCGCCTCGATCAGGAAGGAGCGGGACTGGCCAAGGTTGGCCATCAGGCGGCGGATCGCCTCGGCGTCGCGGCCATAGGCTTCGAACAGCAGGCGCTCGAAATTCGAGGAGATCTGGATGTCCATCGACGGCGAGGTCGTGGGCTCGACGCCCGTGATCTCGTAAGCGCCGGAGTGGAGCGTGCGGGCCAGGATGTCGTTGGCGTTCGTGCCGATCATCAGGCGTTCGACGGGCAGGCCCATCCGCTTGGCGACCCAGCCCGCGAGGATATCGCCGAAATTGCCCGTGGGCACCGAGAAGGAGACGGGCCGGTGCGGCCCGCCGAGCGCCACGGCCGCGGTGAAGTAATAGACCGCCTGCGCGGCCACGCGGGCCCAGTTGATGGAGTTCACGCCCGAGAGCTGGAGCTCGTCGCGGAACCGGGCATTGTTGAACATGCCCTTCACCATGGTCTGGCAATCGTCGAAGGTGCCTTCCACCGCCAGGGCATGAACGTTGGGCGAGGCCACCGTCGTCATCTGGCGGCGCTGCACGTCCGAGACCCGGCCATGGGGGTAGAGGATGAAGATATCGACCTGATCGAGGCCCTTGAAGGCTTCGACCGCGGCGCTGCCCGTATCGCCCGAGGTCGCGCCCACGATGGTGGCGCGCGCGCCGCGCGCCTTGAGAACGTGATCCATGAGGCGGCCGAGGAGCTGCATCGCCACGTCCTTGAAGGCGAGCGTGGGGCCGTGAAAAAGTTCGAGCAGGAAGAGGTTGTCGTCGAGCTGGGTCAGGGGGCAGACGGCGTCATGACGGAAGGACCCGTAGGCCTCGTCGATCATGCGGCCGAGCGCGGCCGCCGGGATGTCGCCGTCCACCAGAGGGCCGAGAACGGCCTTGGCGACCTCTGCGTAGGGTTTTCCGGCAAAGGTCTTGATCGTGTCCGCGGTCAGGCTCGGCCATGCTTCCGGCATGTAGAGGCCGCCGTCCCTGGCGAGGCCGGTCAGAAGCGCGTCGGAAAAGCCAAGCGCGGGAGCCTCCCCGCGGGTCGAGACGTGGAGCACGGTCAATCTCCTGAAAATGCGGCGGGACAATAGGTTGCCGGGGAGGATGCGGCAAGCCGGTTCTCGTATTTCGTCCGGGGAAAGGGCGGAGGTCCGGCAGGCGGATCCGCCGGGATTCATCCCCTAATGCGCTTCCACGTGAAGGCGCTGAAGACGCCGACGAGGGTGAGCGCGAGGCCGTACCACGTCAGCGCATATTGCAGGTGGTTGTTGGGCAGAGTGAGTTGGGTCTGCCCGCCGCGCGGCCAGTCGCCGGGATTGGGCGTGGCGTCCGCGTCGATGAGGAAGGGGGCGACGCGCTCAAGGCCCCGGGCCTGCGCAATGGCCTGCGGGTCTCGGGTGAACCACGTATTCTTCGCGGGATCGTCCTTGGGCGTGAAGAAATTGCGCGCCTCGGGCGCGCGCACGAGGCCGGTGACCGTCACCTCGCCCTCGGGCCGGCCCTGCGGACGCGTGGCGGGATCCTTCAGCTCCATCGGCACGATGCCGCGGTTGACCATCACGACGGCGCCCGTGGGAAGCTTGAGCGGCGTGACGATGTAATAGCCCTGGAGGGGCGCGCCCTGCCGTGTTCCGGGAGCCAGGCCATAGACCGGGGTCTCCAGGTCGTTCAGGAAAGTTCCGGTCACGCGGACCTTGCGGAACTCGTCCTGGTCCGCCCGCCAGCCGGCCCAGTCCGATTCGGGCAGGATGGAGCCGGGCTCGCCATAGGCGCGGGCCTCGATCTGCTGGAGCAGCCCGTCTTTCCAGGCCTTGCGCTGGAGCTGCCAGGTGCCGAGCCCGATGAGGATCGCGAGGGCGATCAGCGTGGCGATCCCCGGCAGAATCAGCGACCGGGCGTTGTTCGGACGTGTCGCGGTCACTTCTGGAATCGCCCTTCCTCCGCTTTGTGGTGGTACTGGAGCGCCACCAGAACGCCCTTCGACGGGCGCACGAGAGCGAGGCTCAAGGCGATGCTGAGCGCCGACCACATGACGAGATGGAGCCAGATCGGCGGCGAGAAGGCGAATTCGACCCACAGGGCGAGGCCGACGACCACGATGCCGACGATGGACATCACGAAGAAGGCCGGGCCGTCCCCCGAATCGGCGAAGGCGAAATCGAGGCCGCAGACCTCGCATCGCGGGCGCATTTTGAGGAAGCCCTGAAACAGGTGGCCCTTGCCGCACCGGGGGCACAGGCCCTTGAGGCCGGTGACGACGGGCGGGGGAACGGTCTGGTCCTGAGCCACGATAATTCTCCGTGAAATGCCTCCCTCACATGGGAAGGAAAGGCCGAAAAGCGAAGGGCGGCTCGAAAGCCGCCCTGCCAAGGTTGTCTCGTGAAAGGCGTTAGTGGCCGCCGTAGCCCCAGACATAGATCGAGGCGAAGAGGAAGAGCCACACCACGTCCACGAAGTGCCAGTACCAGGCCGCGAATTCGAAGCCGAGATGCTGCTGGGGCGTGAAGTCGCCGCGATAGGTGCGCAGCAGGCAGACGGCCAGGAAGATCGTGCCGATGATCACGTGGAAGCCGTGGAAGCCTGTCGCCATGAAGAAGGTGGCGCCGTAGATGTTGCCGCTGAAGCCGAAGGCCGCATGGCTGTACTCGTAGGCCTGGACGCAGCTGAACACGAAGCCCAGGATCACGGTGAGCCACAGGCCCGCCTTGAGGCCCTGGCGGTCGTTGTGCAGGAGCGCGTGATGCGCCCAGGTGACCGTGGTGCCGGAAGTCAGCAGGATCAGCGTGTTGAGCAGCGGCAGGTGCCAGGGATCGAAGGTCTCGATGCCCTTCGGGGGCCACACGCCGCCCAGAGCCTCGACGCGCGAGTAGAGCTGCGGGTCGCCGGCATAGAGCGCGGCATCGAAATAGGCCCAGAACCAGGCTGCGAAGAACATCACCTCGGAGGCGATGAACATGATCATGCCGTAGCGGTGATGCAGCTGAACCACGCGGGTGTGCGAGCCGGTATTGGCTTCGCGCACGACGTCGGTCCACCAGCTGAGCATGGTGTAGAGCACGCCGATGATGCCCGCGCCGAAGATATAGGGGCCCAGGTGCATGCCGCCGAACGCGATGCCCTTCCACCAGGTCACAAACCCGGAAGCCATCAGGAAGGCGCTGATCGAGCCGATGAGCGGCCATGGGCTCGGTTCAAGAATATGAAAGTCGTGGTTCTTGGCGTGGGCCTCGGCCATTTTTTGTCGTCTCCGTGCCTCGAATGTGAACTCGCTTTAAGACGTTTCAGTCCAGCTTGTCACGTCCCTTATTGAGCGATGGGTTTGGTTGATGAGGTCGCCTCCGCCACCGGCTTGCCCGCTTTGGACGGGAAGTAGGTGTAGGACAGCGTGATGGAAGTGAGATCCTTCACGTCGGTATCCTGCGCCAGGCGCGGATCGACGTAGAACACGACCGCCGATTCCAGGGTTTCCCCCGGTTGCAGGGTCTGCTCGGTGAAGCAGAAGCATTCCAGCTTCGAGAAGTAGCTGCCCGCAAGGTCTGGCTGCACGTTGTAGGTGGCGATGCCGGTAGCGGGTTTGTTGCCGGTATTGGTGACCTTGTAATAGACCGTCGTGGTCTCGCCGAGCTTCACTTGGACTTCGGGCTTCTCGGGCGCGAAGCTCCAGCTCAGCGCGGGAGAAACATTGGAGTCGAAGCGCACAGAAATCGTGCGGTCCACCACTTGTGATGCATTGTTGGTGCGCACCACGGGCGTGCCGTCGAAGCCGGTGACCTTGCAGAAGAGATCGTAGAGGGGCACCGAGGCATAGGCGAGCCCGACCATGCCAACGGCGACGCCGAAGCAGGCGAAGGCCGTGCGGTGCATTTTGCGTTGGGTGTTGGGAGCTTCAGCCATTCTCATCTCACAGCGGACGGTTCAGGACCTGCGGGCCCAGCTTCGCGATGGTGATTGCGAAAAGCAGGATGCAGAGAATTCCGAGCGTCAGCCCCAGGGCGATCGATCGGCGCCTGCGGCGCTTCTGTTCCTCGGGCGTGAGGCGATAGGAGGAGTTAGGATCCGACATTCTCTTCACCCCAGAACCGGACGGAAGAAGCCGAAGCCATGCTCCGCGAGGAGCGTGGCGAACAGCAGGAAGAGATACAGGATCGAAAAGCCGAAGAGCTGCTGGGCGACGCGCATGGCCGGCTCGCCCTTACGCAGGCGGTAGACCTGGATCGCGAGCGCCAGCATGCCCAGACCGCCGACGAGCGAGACGATCGCATAGGCGAGGCCGCCGAAGCCCGCGAAGACCGGAGCCATTCCGAGCGGGGCGAGGAGCACCGTATAGGCGAGAATCTGGAACCGTGTCGCAGCAGGACCGGAGACGTTAGGCATCATGGGAACGCCGGCACGTTCGTAGTCGCCCGACTTCACCAGGGCCAGGGCCCAGAAATGGGGCGGCGTCCACATGAAGATGATGGCAAACAGAATGACGCTGTCCCACGCCACGTGTCCGGTCACGGCCGCCTGCGCGACGATCGGGGGAAGGGCACCCGCCGCGCCGCCGATCACGATGTTCTGCTGCGTCGAGCGTTTCAGCCACATGGAATAGACGACGACGTAGAAGAAGATCGTGAAGGCCAGAAGGCCGGCCGCGAGCCAGTTGCTGGCGAGTCCCAGGATTAGCACCGAGCCCGCCGTCAGGGTCATGCCGAAGGCGAGAGCCTCGCCGGGCTGGATCTTGCCGGCGGGGATCGGACGCTTGCGCGTGCGCGTCATGACCGCGTCGATATCCGCGTCCCACCACATGTTCAGGCAACCCGACGCGCCGCCGCCGACGGCGATCATCAGGAGCGAGACGAAAGCCAGCACGGGATTCACGTCCGGATGACTCACGACCATTCCGACGAGCGCCGTGAAGACGACGAGGAACATCACGCGAGGCTTCAGGAGAGCGAAGAAGTCGGACACGTCTCCTTGGGAGAGGCCCGCTTGGTCGAGGCTCTCGGTTTGGGAATCGGTCAAACTGTTCGACAGGGTGTTCATATCCAATAATCTTCCGAAACGCCGAAGGGTGAGGCGAGAGCGCCTCTCGATGTCAGCTCCTCGCCGGAAGGCTTGGGATGTGGATCCAAGCCCTCGGGGGAAGAGCGGGCGGCAAAAGCCGCCCGGCTCGATGGATCTAGTGGCCCGTATCGACGATGCGGGGCAGGGTCTCGAACTGGTGGTAGGGCGGCGGAGAGGACAGGGTCCATTCCAGCGTCGTCGCACCTTCGCCCCACGGGTTGCCGGCGGCCTTCTCCTTGCGGACGAAAGCGTAGATCACGCCGCCGATGAAGACGAACAGACCGGCGAAGAAGATATAGGAGCCGATCGAGGAGACCAGGTTCCAGCCCGCGAACGCATCCGGATAATCCGCGTAGCGGCGCGGCATGCCGGACAGGCCGAGGAAGTGCATCGGGAAGAACAGCACGTTGGCGCCGATGAACGCGATCCAGAAGTGCAGCTTGCCGATCCAGTCGGGCATCACGTAGCCGGTGATCTTCGGGAACCAGTAGTAGATGCCCGCGAAGATCACGAACACGGCGCCGAGCGAGAGCACGTAGTGGAAGTGCGCCACCACGTAGTAGGTGTCGTGCATGTAGCGATCGATGGGCGCGTTCGCCAGCACGACGCCGGTGACGCCGCCGACCGTGAACAGGAACACGAAGCCCACGGCCCACTGCATGGCCGCCGTGAAGCGGATCGAGCCGCCCCACATCGTGGCGATCCACGAGAAGATCTTCACGCCGGTGGGAACCGCGATCACCATCGTGGCGAACACGAAATAGGCCTGGGTCTGCAGCGAGAGGCCGACCGTGTACATGTGGTGCGCCCACACGACGAAGCCGACGACGCCGATTGCCACCATGGCGTAGGCCATGCCGAGATAGCCGAAGATCGGCTTCTTCGAGAAGGTGGAGATGATGTGCGACACGATGCCGAAGGCCGGCAGGATCATGATGTACACTTCGGGGTGGCCGAAGAACCAGAACAGGTGCTGGTAGAGCACCGGATCGCCGCCGCCGGCCGGGTCGAAGAAGGTCGTGCCGAAGTTGCGGTCGGTCAGCAGCATCGTGATCGCGCCCGCGAGAACCGGCAGCGACAGGAGCAGCAGGAACGCGGTGACCAGCATGGCCCAGGCGAAGAGCGGCATCTTGTGCAGCGTCATGCCCGGTGCGCGCATGTTGAGGATCGTGGTGATGAAGTTGATCGCACCGAGGATCGAGGCCGCGCCGGCGAGGTGCAGGGCCAGGATGCCGAAGTCGAGAGCCGGGCCGGGATGGCCCATGGTCGAAAGCGGCGGATAGACCGTCCAGCCGCCGCCGAAGCCGAGCGAGCCCGGAGCGCCTTCGACGAAGAGCGAGCACAGCATCAGGCAGAAGGCCGAGACGGTGAGCCAGAAGGAGATGTTGTTCATCCGCGGGAAGGCCATGTCGGGCGCCCCGATCATGAGCGGGATGAACCAGTTGCCGAAGCCGCCGATCAGGGTGGGCATCACCATGAAGAACACCATGATGAGGCCGTGGCCGGTCACGAAGACGTTGAAGGCCTGCGGATTGGAGAAGAACTGCAGACCGGGCTCCTGGAGTTCCAGGCGCATGGCGATCGACAGAAGGCCGCCGACGATGCCCGCCGTGAAGCCGAAGATGAGGTAGAGGGTGCCGATGTCCTTGTGGTTCGTCGAATAGAACCAGCGCCGCCAGAACGTCGGGTGATCGTGGTGATCCGCGTGAGCGGCATCAACTGCATGTGCCATGATGCGACCTCTATGGTCCTTGATTTTCTAAATTACTGGGCGTCGGCGAGTTGGAACGGAGCCGAACCTTCGGCGGAAGCATAACGCTGCTTCGCCTCAGCCAGCCAAGCGGCATATTGCTGCTCGCTCACGACGCGGATTTCGATCGGCATATAGGGATGGCCGTTGCCGCAGAGTTCCGAGCACTGACCGTAATAGACGCCTTCCTTCTCGGCCTTGAACCAGGTTTCGTTCAGGCGTCCGGGAATGGCGTCGACCTTGATGTAGAACGACGGCATGGCGAAGGAGTGGATCACGTCCGCCGAAGTCACCTGGACGCGCACGACCTTGCCGACCGGCACCACCATGGCGTTGTCGGCGCCCAGAAGGCGCGGCTGGTCGGGCTTCAGAGCGGCCGCGTCGGTGACCATGTTCGAATCGAACTTGAAGCCGCCCTGATCGGCCGGGTACTCGTAGCCCCAGTACCAGGAATAGCCCGTCGCCTTGATCACGATGTCCGCCTGCGGCGGAACCAGCTGCTGGCGGAGGAGGCGGAAGGACGGGATCGCGACCGCGACGAGGATCAGCACCGGAACGATTGTCCAGGCCACCTCGAGAAGAGTGTGGTGAGTGGTCCGCGAGGGAACCGGGTTCTTCCGCTCGTTGAAACGGGCGATGACCACCAGGAGCAGCGCCGCAACGAAGAGGCAGATCAGGGCGATCAGCCAAAGCAGGTAGGTGTGGAAGTTGGACACGCTCTGTCCCAACTCGGTCACCATCTCCTGCATGCCGGTTTCCCAGGGAGAGGGGCGGCCTGCGGCAGCCCATGCCTCACTTATGCCCAACACAAGTGCGACCGCTGCCGTGGAGAGGGCGGTCACCGATCGACGTCCAGTCTCGATCCGCATCGGCGTTCCAAAGCTCCTAAAGATATGGTGGCCGGGAGGCCACGAAAGCATAAAGGATACGACGCGGGCGTGCGAATAGCGGCGCCCGGCTTGCGCCATCACCTTTGATCCACGCCAAAGACCACAGTACGCGCCGAAGCGCAACGGTTCCGAGGCCGCAATTTGTGCGTCATAACCGCCAAAAGCGATTGTGGTCCCCACATATCTCCCTCTCGCTTGACATTATAGCCTCTGCCATGGTCCCAACGGGCCGAGGATTTGGATCGGAGCGGCCGTGCCGCTGCCCTTGATAGAGGGTTCAAGCAAGGAGAAACCGATGGGCGTTTCACGATGGGTCCGCTATGGGGTGACGGCATTCCTTGGCCTGTCAGCCTTGGCCGCTGCGAGTGGCGCCGGCGCCCAAGGGATGGTGAAGAACACCTTTGGCGACTGGCAGATGCGCTGCGAGACCCCCGCGGGGGCAACCGCAGAGCAATGCGCTCTCGTTCAGAACGTGGTGGCGGAGGACCGGCCGAACGTCACCCTCGTCATTATTGTGTTGAAAACCGCCGACGGCAAAAGCCGCCTTCTCCGCGTGGTCGCGCCGCTTGGTATTCTTCTGCCGTCCGGGCTGGGCCTGAAGATCGACCAGACGGATATCGGCCGGGCGGGGTTCGTGCGCTGCCTGGCCACGGGTTGCGTTGCCGAGGTTGTCATGGAAGATAATCTCATCAATCAGATGAAGACCGGGCAGTCCGCCACCTTCATCGTGTTCCAGACGCCCGAGGAGGGCATCGGAATTCCCGTGTCGCTGAACGGATTCGCGACCGGCTTCGATGCGCTTCCGTAAAGAGACAAGACGGCAGGAAGAGAGCCGGGGGAGTTCGATGATAAAGGGTTTGGGTGCAAGGGCCGGTGTGGCATTGGCCGTTCTGGGCGTTTCGACTCTGGCCGGATGCACGTCTTCCGGCGAGGGCGGCGGCATGGGCATCGGCGAAATGCTGCTGACGGGGGGCGCGTCGCTCGCGCCGGTGCAGGCCAAGGCTCTGGACGATGTGTACTGCCCGCCGGTGACGGTCTTCGAGGGGGGCTCAACGCTCCGGTCCGGAGATCCGTCGTCCCCGCGCAGCCAGATCGCGATCGCCGATCTCGCCCGCGAATGCGTGGGGCAACCGGACGGCTCGACCCTGGTGAAGGTCGGCGTCGAAGCCCGTGTCCTCCTGGGCTCCGGCGGATCGGCGGGGCGCTACAATGTCCCGGTCCAGTTCGTGGTGAAGGACGGCTCGACCATCATCGCGAACAGAAGCCGCAGCGGCTTGGCGACCATTCCGGCCGGTAGCACCCAGGCGAGCGTGACCGTCGTCGAGGACAACATCGTCGTGCCCGCGGCGCTCACCAACACCTTCGAGATCGAAGTCGGGCTCGGTGCCCGAGGGCGGCGCGGCTAAGCCGGCTCACTCGAGGGCGGCACGATCAGAGGCAGTCGGGCTGGTTCCGCTCAAGCGGAGCCGGCCCTTTTCTTTGCATTGCCGGACCTTTCAACGAATATCAGAGTCCTGCCGCCAAAAATGCGGCGCAGCCGAAGAAAAGAGCTGATCTTCCATAAACGGAATCGTCTCTAAGCATCTGATCTGAAAAGTGAAATCCACTTTCGGGTCCGATGCGCTAGAAGCGGGTGACGGAACCCGCCCTCTGGTTCAAGGGCATCGCGAGAACCTTGTCGATCCGGCGCTCGTCCAGGTCCACCACCTCGAAACGCCAGCCGAGCGCGTCCACCTGCTCGCCCGTGCCGGGCAGGCGCTGCAATTCGCTGATCACCAGCCCGCCGACCGTGTGATAGCTGCGGGCCTCGGGCAGGGGCACGCCCAGGACGTCCGCCATTTCGTCGACGGGCATGGATCCCGCGAGCAACCAGGAGCCGTCCTCGCGGCGCACGGCATCGGGCTCGGGCGTTTCGCCGTCGGACCGGAAGGCGCCGACGATCGCCTCCAGGGCATCCGCCGGCGTGACGACGCCCTCGAAATGCCCGTATTCGTCATGGACGAGGGCCATAGGCACCTCCGAATCGCGCAGAACCGCAAGCGCATCGAGAGCATACAGGGTGTCGGGTATGACGGGGGCGCTTTGGATCTGGGAGCGGATGTCCAGGGTCTGATCCGTAAGCATGGCGGCCAGGAGTGCCCGTGACTGGACGACGCCGATGATGTTGTCGGGGGAGCCTTCGCTGACGGGCAGGCGGGAGTGGGGGGTCTCCAGCAGGAAGCTGCGGATCGCCTCCGGATCATCGGCGACGTCGATCCAGTCCACGTCCGTGCGCGGGGTCATGAGGCCGCGCACCGTCCGGTCGCCGAGGCGCAGGACACCGGAGATCATGCGCCGCTCCTCCTCTTCGATTACGCCGGCGCTCTCGGCCTCCCCGACGAGCATCTTGATCTCCTCTTCGGTCACGGTCGCTTCCTCGCCCGAGGACGTGCCCAGGAGGCTGAAGATGAAGCGCGTCGAAGCATTCAGAAGCCATACCGCGGGGGCGGCGACCTTCGAAAGCACCAGCATCAGCGGGGCCATCGTGCAGGCGATGCCCTCGGGGTGACGAAGCGCAAGCTGCTTGGGCACCAGTTCGCCGACGACGATCGACAGGTAGGTGATGAGGCCGATCACGACGCCGAAGCCGAGGGGCTCGGCAAACCCGTCCGGCACGCCCTCGGCACGGAGGATCTGGGTGAGGCGATCGCCCAGGGCCGCGCCCGAGAAGGCGCCGGCCAGAATCCCCACGAGAGTGATGCCGATCTGGACCGTGGACAGGAACCGCCCCGAATCCTCCATGAGGGCAAGGGCCGTGCTGGCCCCGGAGCGCCCCTGTTCGGCCATGGCCTTGAGGCGAGGCCTGCGGGCCGAAACGATAGCGAGTTCTGAAAGCGCGAAGACGCCGTTCAGAGCGACGAGAGCAAGAGCGATGACCAGTTCGAGCAACGGTGCCAGGAGCTGCCGACCGGATCAGGCCGCGCTTTCCCCTTCTGTGGATGATGACCCTAACATGAGGGTTCCGGTGCGATCCGTCAATTAAGGCGGGGAGAGATCCGATGCGGCACCCTGATTTGTTGACAGGATCCGATTTCCTCTTCAGAGCTAAAGGCGCCGATGATCCCCGCGGAAGAGACCGGGCTTTCCAAGCCCGGCGCCGAAGGCGCAACCGCCCCGGAAACGCTCAGGCCAAAGGACCGCGCGGGAGCTGGCACTCTGGAAAGCGGCGATGCATGCAAACGCGTCGCCCACCGACGGGCGTAACCTGCCGCTTAGAGCGGTTTGGGAAATCTCTCAGGTCTCGGGACAGAGGGGGCGCAAAGCAGCGGGCCGCAAGGCTCGATGAAACGCGCACCTTTGAGGAATCCGATGGCCGAGCCAGCGCACAGCGACCAGCCGCTTCTGCAAACCCCGCTTCATGCCGCCCACGTGGCGCTTGGCGCTCGCATGGTGCCCTTTGCCGGCTACGACATGCCGGTGCAGTATCCCACCGGCATTCTGACCGAGCACACCTGGACCCGCGAGCATGCGGGCCTGTTCGACGTGTCCCATATGGGCCAGGCTTTCCTCGTGGCCGAAGACAAGAGCCACGAAACCGTCGCCAAGGCGCTCGAAGCCCTGGTTCCCGCCGACGTTCTGAGCCTCAAGCCCAATCAGCAGCGCTATTCCCAGCTCACGGCGGAGGATGGCGGCATTCTCGACGACCTCATGGTCACCCGCGTCGGCGCGCCGGGACACGAGGGCTGGCTCTATGTCGTGGTGAACGCCTCCATGAAGGCGGCGGATTACACCCATATCCAGGCGCGGCTGCCCAAGGGCGTCACGCTCGCCCCCAAGGATGATCTCGCGCTCATGGCCCTCCAGGGCCCATCCGCCGAGAGCGTGCTGGCCAAGCTCGCGCCGGCTGTTGCCGAGTTGCCCTTCATGATGTCCGCCGACGTGCAGATCGACGGAATCGCGTGCCATGTGTCCCGTTCGGGCTACACGGGCGAGGACGGCTTCGAGATTTCATGCCGCGCGGAGGACGCGGCGAGGCTTTGGGACCGGCTCCTGTCCGACCCGGAGGTGAAGCCCATCGGCCTCGGCGCGCGTGATTCGCTGCGTCTCGAGGCGGGGCTGTGCCTCTACGGGCACGATATCGATGCCGCGACTTCGCCCATCGAGGCCGGCCTGATCTGGTCGATCCAGAAGCGCCGCCGCGAGGAAGGCGGCTTCCCTGGCGCCTCGCGCATTCAGCGTGAGATCAAGGATGGCTCCGCCCGCGTGCGGGTCGGCATCAGGCCCGAGGGCCGGGCTCCGGCCCGCGAAGGCGCCATCATCACCACGCCTGACGGGCGCGAGGTCGGCATCGTGACCTCCGGCGGATTCGGTCCGACCGTCAACGCTCCGGTCGCCATGGGCTACGTGTCGAGGGACGTGTCCGCCCTCGGCACGGATCTCCATCTCGTCGTCCGCGGCAAGCCGCTTCCCGCCAAGGTCGCAGCCATGCCGTTCGCACCGCATCATTACAAGCGCTAACACCCAGAGGAATCGATCATGACCACGCGTTACACCAAGGATCACGAATATGTCCGCGTCGAAGGTGACGCCGGGATCGTCGGCATCTCCGACTACGCCCAGAGCCAGCTTGGCGATGTCGTCTTCGTGGAGCTGCCGAGCGTCGGCAAGACGCTCGCGAAGGGCGACGAGGCCGCCGTTGTCGAAAGCGTGAAGGCCGCGAGCGAGGTTTATGCTCCGGTTTCCGGCGAGGTCGTCGAGGTCAACAGCGAACTCGAAGCCTCGCCCGGCACCGTGAACGAGGATCCGGCCGGCCGCGGCTGGTTCATGAAGATCCGTCTCACGAACCAGAGCGAGCTCGACGGCCTCCTGACCGAAGAGCAGTACCAGGAATTCGTGAAGTCGATATCCTAAAAGACGGGAGATCCCGATGTCGCACGTCTACACGGCCCATGTGCGCTGGATGCGCGGAGAGGACGAGGCCTTCTCCGACAATCGCTACAGCCGCGCGCATCGGTGGTCGTTCGACGGAGGCATCGAAGTCATCGCATCGGCATCGCCCCTGGTGGTGCCGCTGCCTCTCTCCCGCGAAGACGCGGTCGATCCCGAGGAGGCATTCGTGGCGGCGGTGTCGAGCTGCCACATGCTGACCTTTCTCGGGATCGCCGCCAAGAAGCGCTTCGTCGTCGACGCGTACGAGGACAAGGCGCAGGGCCTCATGACGCCGAACGAGAAGGGCAAGCTCTTCATTTCCAGGATCATCCTTGATCCCGTCATCGCGTTTTCGGGCGAAAGGCTCCCGACGCCCGAACAGATCGCCGACATGCATCACCTCGCCCACAAGGAATGCTTCATCGCCAACTCCGTGCTCACGGATGTCGTGGTGGCGGGCGTCCCCTCGCACTGAACCAAGGTTTTAACCGATGCGTTATCTGCCTCTCTCCGACACCGACCGCAGCGAGATGCTCGCGCGCGCCGGCGTCAAAACGGTGGACGACTTGTTCGCCGACGTGCCGAAAAATCTGCTTCTGAAGGAACCGCTCGATCTGCCTCGCCACAAGGGCGAGTTGGAGGTGGAGCGTATCCTTTCCCGCATGTCCGCCAGGAACGTCCCTGCCTCGTCCGTGCCGTTCTTCGTGGGCGCGGGCGCTTATAAGCACCATGTTCCGGCGACCGTCGACCATCTGATCCAGCGGTCCGAGTTTCTGACGAGCTATACGCCGTATCAGCCGGAGATCGCTCAGGGCACGCTGCAATATCTCTTCGAATTTCAGACGCAGGTTGCCGCTCTCACCGGCATGGATGTGGCGAACGCCTCCATGTATGACGGATCCACCGGCACGGGCGAAGCGGTGCTCATGGCGCACCGCGTCACGAAGCGCCGCAAGGCCGTGCTGTCCGGCGGCCTGCACCCGCATTATGCCGAGGTGGTGCGCACTCTTTCCGACATGGCGAGCGACAATGTCGTTACCATGAAGCCGGATGTTGCGGGCGCCGAGGACATCCTCTCGCAGATCGACGACAGCGTTTCCTGTGTCGTCGTTCAGTCGCCGGACGTGTTCGGCAACCTGCGCGACCTGAAGCCGATCGCCGAGAAGGCGCACAAGCATGGTGCGCTGCTGATCGCGGTCTTCACGGAAGCCGTGTCGCTCGGCCTCGTGGCCTCCCCCGGCAGCCAGGGCGCCGATATCGTGGTGGGCGAAGGCCAGTCCATCGGCAATGCGCTGAATTTCGGCGGTCCCTATGTGGGCCTTTTCGCCACGCAGTCGAAATACATCCGCCAGATGCCGGGCCGTCTCTGTGGCGAGACGGTGGACGCGGACGGCAACCGCGGCTTCGTGCTCACCCTTTCCACGCGCGAGCAGCATATCCGTCGCGACAAGGCGACTTCGAATATCTGCACCAATTCAGGCCTTTGCGCCTTGGCCTTCACCATTCACATGACCTTGCTCGGCGAGACCGGATTGAAGCGCCTCGCCCGCGTCAATCATGCCAACGCCGTCAAGCTTGCCGATCAGCTCGGCAGCGTGGAGGGCGCCGAGGTTCTCAACAGGACCTTCTTCAACGAGTTCACCGTGAAACTCGCCAAACCCGCCGCCGAAGTGGTCGAGCTCCTGGTCGCGAAGGGCGTGGTCGCGGGCGTGCCCGTGTCCCGCCTGCTGCCGAATGCGGGTCTCGACGACCTGCTGCTCGTGGCCTCCACCGAAGTGAATACCGATGATGATCGCGCGGCCTTCGTCGCCGCCTTGAAGGAGGTTCTGTGATGTTGAACCGCCAGGGACGTCCCACCACAGCCGGTCAGGCCGGCACGACCGAGCATCCGACCTTCACGGGCAACAAAGCGCTGGCGCAGGTCGAGCCGCTGCTCTTCGAGATCGGTCGCTATGACACCACCGGCGTCGACATCGACGAGCCGGAGGATTTCGAGCCGCGCCTCGGCGGCCTGGAACGCAAGGAAGCGATTGGTCTTCCAGGCCTCTCCGAGCCGGAGACCATGCGGCATTACGTGCGTCTGTCGCAGATGAACTACGGGATCGATACGGGTCTGTTCCCGCTCGGCTCCTGCACCATGAAGCACAATGCGCGCCTCAACGAGCGCATGGCGCGCCTCCCGGGTTTCTCCGACGTGCATCCCCTACAGCCGGTTTCCACCGTGCAGGGCGCGCTGGAGCTCATGAACGAGCTCGCCCGCTATCTCGTTACGCTCACCAACATGACCGCCGTGGCGCTCTCGCCGAAGGCCGGAGCGCATGGCGAATTGTGCGGCATGATGGCGATCAAGGCCGCCATCGAGGCGCGTGGCGAGGGCAAGACCCGCAACGTGGTCCTGGTACCCGATTCGGCCCACGGCACGAACCCGGCGACCGCCGCGCTGATCGGCTTCGTCGTGAAGCCCGTTCCCGCCCGTGAGGACGGTTTCGTGCATGTGGACGACGTGAAGGAGCGTCTCGGGCCGGACGTGGCCGCGATCATGCTCACGAATCCTAACACTTGCGGTCTCTTCGAGCCGCAGGTCGCCGAGATCGCGAAGGCGATTCACGAGGCGGGCGCCTATTTCTATTGCGACGGCGCGAACTTCAACGCCATCGTCGGCAAGGCGCGTCCGGGCGATCTCGGCGTCGACGCCATGCACATCAACCTCCACAAGACCTTCTCGACGCCTCACGGCGGCGGCGGCCCGGGTTCCGGCCCGGTGGTGCTCTCCGAGCGTGTCGCGCCTTATGCGCCCGTGCCGTTCGTGCGGATGGGGAAGGACGGCTTCGAGTTGGTGGAGCAGGCCTCCGATGCGGCCGAGAAGCCTTTCGGCCGCATGACGGCCTTCCACGGCCAGATGGGCATGTATGTGCGCGCATTGTCCTACATGCTCTCGCATGGCGCGGACGGCATGAAGCAGGCGTCGGAAGATGCGGTGCTCAACGCCAACTATATCCGCGCGGGCCTGTCGGACCTCATGTCGCTGCCCTTCGGCGACAAGCCGTGCATGCACGAGGTGCTGTTCGACGACGCATGGCTCAAGGACACGGGCGTGACGACGCTCGACGTGGCGAAAGCCATGATCGACGAGGGCTATCATCCGATGACCATGTACTTCCCGCTGGTCGTGCATGGCGCAATGCTGATCGAGCCGACGGAATCAGAATCGAAGGCGTCGCTGGATCTTTTCATCGCGACGCTGCGCGATCTCGCGATGGCGGCAAAGAACGGTGAGACGGAGCGCTTCACCGGCGCGCCCTACCACGCCCCGCGCCGCCGTCTCGACGAAACCCGGGCCGCCCGCAACCCGGTTCTCAAGTGGACGCCGCCCGCGCCGGTGGCCGAAGCGGCCGAGTGAAGATCCCGACCAAGCGCAAATGCCCGGCCATGAGCCGGGCATTTTCATGAGGCGAGCGGTGGCCGCCGTGCTCATCCTCTGCCATATCGTGGCTCTGGCTTCTCGCCCTCGCGGGGATGAGAGGGGCGTTGATTGAACCATGCCGGTTCTGCGTTGCGCTTTTTTACGCGTAGGCCTGCACCGTGATCGCCAGATCCGCCATTTTCGAAATCGTGACAGGCGCACCCGTTTGCCGAAGCTGCTCGGCATGGCCGGGGCTGCAATGTCCTCCACCGGTGAAGCCGATGACACGCATCCCGGCAGCGATCGCCGCCTGAACGCCTGCCGGAGAATCCTCGATCACGAGGCATTCTTCGGGGAGGGCTCCCATCTTTTGGGCCGCAAAAAGGAACAGGTCCGGTGCCGGCTTTCCGCGGGCGACCTGCGTGGCGCTGAAGACGTTGCCGAAGAGGTCCGCCAGTCCGGTCACACGCAGCGACAGGGCAATGCGTTCCGGCACGGAGGATGAGGCGACGCAGCGCGGATGGGGCAGGGACCGGATGGCCTCGCCCACGCCTGCAATCGGCTTCAGGTCCGTCTCGAAGCGCGCGAAGAGGGCGCTATTGACCCGCTCGGCAAAATCATCCGGCAGCGTGCAGCCGTGATCCGCTTCGATGCGGCCGATCATGTCCCTCATGCTCTTGCCCACGAATTGCCTCGTGATCTCGTCCGCCGTGTAGGGCAGACCGAGAGCCGTCAGAACCTCGGCATCGACCTGACAGGCGAGGGGCTCGGAATCAACCAGGACGCCGTCGCAGTCGAAGATCAGCAGCATGTTGGAACTCGCATGAAGTCGGCACAGGGAAGCGTAGCTCTATCATCGTCGGCACCTGGGAGAAAGGACCGGGAATCTTGGAGCATCGGACCCGATTCCGGAGCCGGTGCCGGGTTACAGCCGAGCCCGCCGATGGCGCGGCACCTGACCCGGCTCATAGGTAAAATCTATAGCATCGGAAGGAATTTCGTGTTGGTCCTCATCCGGGTCTGCGTCCCATAGTGGGGAAAATCCGCCTCCGCTCCGTGTGTGAGGTCAGTTCCAAACGGTTGGATGAACGCATGCCTCAAGGGGGAGTTTCAGTGGAGTCCGTGTCTCTGAATAAGACCTCTGGTAACGAAGATCATTACTTCTATGAGCCCGCCTTGGGCCATGGGTTGCCCCACGATCCGTTCAAAGCGATTGTCTGCCCTCGTCCGATCGGCTGGATCTCCACGTGCGATTCCAAGGGGCGGGCCAATATCGCGCCCTACAGCTTCTTCAACGCGGTCTGCGATGCGCCTCCGGCCGTCGCCTTCGCCAGTGACGGATGGAAGGACAGCGCCCGGAACATCGCGGAGACGGGCGAATTCGCGTTCAACTTCGTCACGCACGAGCATGCACAGCTCATGAACCGGTCCTCCGTCCGGTTCGAGAAGGGCACCGACGAGTTCTCCGAAGTGGAGATAGAGCGCAAGGCCTGCCGGAAGATCTCGGTCCCACGGGTGGCGAACAGCCCGGCGGTGCTCGAATGCAAGCTGATGAACATCGTCGAACTGCACGATATCGAGGGACGGAAGACCGAATATAAGCTCGTGATCGGCCAGGTCGTCGGCGTGCACATCGACCGCGCGTTCCTGCGGAACGGATTATTCGATTTCGCGGCCGCGCGGCCTATCATGCGCGCGGGATACCGGGGCGAATACGTTCAGGTCGCTCCGGATGCGCTCTTCACCATGCTGCGCCCGCCCGGATCCTATCTCTGAAGTCCCGGCATTCCGGCTGTTCCTGCATGAAGCGACAGCCGGTCAGGCAGGCCGCTTGGAGATGAGGCTCGGGTGGCTGTCGAGGATCATCTGATGGACGACGTCCCGAATTGTCTCCTCGGCGGCCGACAGGGTACGGTCGGTGTTCCAGACCAGATTGAGCTCCCGGGTGACGGCAGGCGAGACGATCCGTCTGGCGCTCAGCCGGCCTTGGCTGACCCTGTCACGGACACTGTCCAACGGGAGCACCGCAACGCCGATCTCTCTTTCCGCCAGCTGCTTGACCACGGACACCGCCTGGATCTCATGGCTGATGGAGAGCGGAATGCTGTTCCCCTGGGCGAGCTTGCTCATCTGCGCCTTCAGTCCATGCGGGGCGCCTGAACCGTTGCCGAGCAGGATGAGGCGGTACTGAGCCAGTTCCGAGAAGTCGATGGGGTCGGTCGTCTTGCCGATCACCTTCGGGCTGCCTACAGCATACAAATTCTCTTCGAACAGACGCGTTGCGGTAATGTTCTCGGCCTTTGCAAGATCATAGCCGCTGATCACGGCGAAACTGATTCCTTCGTTCGCCTTCGAGATGCGGGCGAGGAGGGACGAGCTCAGATCCTCGATCACATTGATCGAAATGCCCGGATAGTCGCGCGAGCAGCGCTCGATGGCGGAAGCCGAGATCGCTTCGCTGAGACCGGGCGTCAGCCCCAGCGTCACCTGCCCTCTCAGGCCCTCCTCATAGTCCCGCACCGCATTCCGCGCTTCGGCGACATATTCCAGAATAGTCCTAGCTTTATTGAAGAAAATCCGCCCCGTCTCGGTCGGCTCGACGCCACGGGAATGCCGCACGAGGAGATTAGCCTTCAGTTCTGCTTCTAGGTTTTTGATCTGCTCGCCGATCGCGGGTTGGGATATACGCAGAACCTCCGCCGCCTTCGTGAAGCTGCGCAGTTCGATCACCTTTACAAAGTAGGAGAGCTGACGGAGCTCCATTGCCGGGTTCCTATCTCACCTGACCGCGCCTTCGTAATCTCGCGCCTATCTATATCACGGTTGCTTCGCCGAATGCCAACTGGCCCCTCGTCTCGCCAGTGCCCATGGTCCGACACCTTTGGCTCGCATAGGTATTTCCGATTGGATTCCTTCTCCCACGATTTCTATGCTGATCGAAATAACAGGGTGAGGAACGATGACCGAAACTGCCACCGCACTGATTCAGAGACGGACAGGTTCTTCGGCTCTGGTTCTCGATCATGTCTCCAAGGCATATGCCACCGAAGACGGTGGGGTTCTGGCGGTTGCGGATATCTCCATCAAGGTTCCGGAAGGGGAGTTCCTGTCCATCATCGGCCCGAGCGGCTGTGGCAAGTCGACCCTGTTCCGGATCCTGGGAGGCTTGGTCGACGACTGGAGCGGCATGGTGCTGGTGAACGGCAAGCCCGTCGCGACAGCCGATCGGGCCATCGGCATGGTCTTCCAGGAGGATTCGACGTTTCCCTGGCGCACGGTGCTTGAGAATGTGGAGTTCCCGCTGGAGGTCGCGGGCGTCGGCAAGGCTGAGCGACGGGAGCGCGCCCGCTATTTCCTGGAACTCGTCGGCCTTCATGGTTTCGAGAACCGCTACCCGGCGCAGCTCTCCGGCGGCATGCGCCAGCGCACGGCGATTGCCCGCACGCTGGCCTACGAGCCGCGCATTCTTCTGATGGACGAGCCGTTCGCCGCGCTGGACGAACAGACCCGGCTGCTCCTGGGCGACAAGGTTCTGCAACTGCACAGCAAGCTCAATCAGACGACGGTGCTGATCACGCACAACATCACCGAGGCCGTGCAGCTGTCGGACAGGGTCGCGATCATGACCTACCGGCCGGGGCGGATCAAACGGATGCTCGATATCAATCTGCCGCGGCCGCGCAGCTCCGAAATCGTGTCGAGCGAACAATTCGGGCGCTACGTGGCGTCGATCTGGGGCGACTTAAGGGAAGAAGCCAGCAAGGGACTGGCCGCATCGGAACGGTAAAAACCGTAAGGGAGGACTTGTCATGACCATCAAGGCACTACGCTCAACACTCTGCATTCTCGCATTGCTCGCATTGCCGATTTCGCAGGCCTCGGCCGCGGATAAACTGAAACTGGCCATCAGCCAGAAGGGGCAATGGGACACCGCGATGGCCGAGTTCGGCATGCGCGAAGGATTCTTTCGCGATGAAGGCATCGAGCTGGAGCTGTTCTATACGAACGGCACCGCCGAAACACAGCAGGCCGTGATCTCAGGCAGCGTCGACGTCGGCATCGGGGTCGGATTCCTCGGGCTCCTGGCCGCCTATACAAAAGGCGCTCCCGTGCGCGTGATCGCGAGCGAATGGACGGGCGCCAGCGACTTCTTCTGGTATGTGAAAAGCGACAGCCCGGTGAAGAGCCTTGCCGATGCGGACGGAAAGACCATCGGATTCTCGACACTCGGCTCTTCGAGCAACCTCGTGGTTCTTGCTCTTCTCGACCAATCCAAGGTCAAGGCCAAGCCGACTCCGACCGGTGGCACGGCCGCGACGATGACTCAGGTTCTCTCGGGACAGATCGATATCGGCTGGTCCCAGGCTCCGATCGGGCTGCAGGAAGTCAAGGAAGGCAAGCTGCGCATCGTGGCAAAAGGCTCCGACGCCAAGGCGATGGCGGACCAGACGACCCGCGTCTCCATCTCGACTGCCGACGTGCTCGCGGCCAAGCGCCCCGCACTCGAACGCTTCATGCGGGCCTATAACAAGACCCTCGATTGGGCCTATGGCGGCACGAAGTCGGTGGAGTATTTCGCCGCGGAACTCAAGATACCGTTCGAACTCGCCCTCGCGGCGCGCGACCAGAACTACCCCAAGGATGCCTTGAGGTTGGATGTCGTCCGCGGTCTCGAGCCAACGATGCAGCAGGCCGTCGAACTCAAGCGTCTCTCCGAGCCGCTGACCCAGCAGCAAACCAACGAACTGATTCAGATCATCCATGCGAAATGACCCGGTTCCGTTCCAATCCTTTGCACCCATCGTGATCGTCGGACTATGCGTCCTGATCCTCGAAGGGGTGATGCGCCTCTCGCTCGTGTCGCCTCTCATCGTCGCCGCGCCGTCGCAGGTCGTGGGGAGTTTCCCGCTTCTGTGGGACGAGCATATCGGCCTGAGATTTCTTCAGACCTTCGCCGAGACCCTGCTGGCGACGACTCTCGCTATGACCATCGGTGGACCTATCGGATGGCTGCTTGCGAGGAACGCCAAGCTCGATCTGGCTTTCCGCGGCTGGGTGGCAGTCGCATCCTCGGCGCCGCTCATCCTCATGTATCCGCTCTTTCTCGTCGCGTTCGGGCGGAACATGGGGACCGTCGTGGCGATTGGGGCCGTGTCGGCTCTGGCCCCGATCATCCTGAAAACCAGGGACGGCCTCACCGAGGTCAAGACGGTGCTGATCGAGGTCGGGCGCAGCTACGGATTGTCGGAGCAGAAGCTGTTTCGCATGATCATGCTTCCTGCCGCTGCTCCATCGATCATCAACGGCCTGCGATTGGCCATCATCTTCGCACTCGCGAATGTCGTGGCGGTCGAGTTCATCATCAACTACGGCGGAATCGGATACCTCGTCGGGGAGATGGCCGATCGTTACGAGATCCCGGGAATGTATGGAGCCATTCTCGCGGTCATCACGGTCAGCACTCTGTTCTACTATGTCACGGAGAGGATCGAGCGATGCCTACGTCCCTTCTGAGGATCAGCGCTCCTTCGACAACGACGGCGATGGACGTCCTGTGGCTGCGCACGAGCTTCGCGCTCATCGTGATCGGAGCCTGGGAGCTTGCGGCGGTATCGGGACTGATGCTTCGACAGGTTCTTCCCGGCATCAGCGAGATCGTGTGGACGGTTGGCCTCCTCGTGTTCAGCAAGGCCTTCTACCCGCATCTGGTGACCACGCTCGTGGAGGTCGTGGCATCCATCGCACTCGCCTTGATCGCCGCCGCAGCCGTCACGACCCTGTGCGGTGCGGTTCGCTTTCTGCGCGAAGGACTCTCACCAATTCTCTACTATCTCGCGCCGACGCCGAAGATCATCTTCTTTCCGATCGCGCTGACCGTCTTCGGCGTCGATACCGGCTCAAAGATCGCTATCGGGGCATTGTCGGCCTTCTTCCCGATCGCGATCAGCATCCTGGCCGGCCTCGTACGGATCGAGCCGGTCTATCTCGATGTGGGCCGCAGTTTCAAGCTCACCCCATGGCAGATGATCGCGAAGATCTATGTTCCGTGTCTCTGGATTTCCGCGCTGACCGGACTGCGTCTGGGTACGGGGCTGGCCATCATCGGCGTTCTGCTCGCCGAAACCAAGCTCGCGTCCCACGGCCTCGGGCATCTCGCGATCCAATACTACAACGCGTTCAAGATCACCGAGCTCTACGCCGTTCTGGTGATCACCTTCGTGCTTGCAGGCTTCATCAACTGGCTCATCTCGCTGGCGGAAAGAGGAATGCCCCGCGCGCGATGACCGGCATTCCTGCGCCGGACCGACGGAAAGCGACATTCTCTCGAGCTGTCGCCGCCGCCATTCCGCGCATGGTCGCGCAGGTCGTTCGGTTTCACTTCGGAGAATTGTGACATCCATGTCTGCTATGCCGCTTTCGGGAATTCGGGTTCTTGATCTTACCTCTGTCGTCGTCGGCCCTGCCTGCACGGTTCGGCTGGCGAACTACGGGGCGGATGTCGTCAAGGTGGAATCCTTCGAAGGCGACCAGATGCGCGTCTTGGGAGGACCATCGCCGACGGGCGAGCATTCGGGATCCTATCTGCATTTCAACGGTGGCAAGAGATCGATCTGCTTGAACCTGAAGCAACCGGCCGCCCGCAAGATCGTGTCGCGCCTTCTGGACGTCGCCGACGTGTTCGTCTCCAATATGCGTCCGGATGCGCTCGCTCGTCTGGGTCTCGATGCCGACCGCTTGAGGGACGAGCATCCGCGCCTCGTCCACTGCACCATCACGGGCTTCGGCCCGGGAGGTCCGTATCGCGGCCGCGCCGCTTACGACAGCGCCCTCCAGGGTGCGTCCGGAATCGCCGGCTTGTTCAATCGGCGGGATGGCCACCCCAAATATGTGCCTCTCCTGATCTGCGATCACGTGGTCGGTGAGATCGCGGCTGGCGCAATTCTGTCGGCACTCTTCGACCGGGAGCGCACGGGCCGCGGAACGAAGCTCGAAATTCCCATGTATGAGACCATGGCGGCCTTCGTACTGCAGCAGCATCTTGGCCCGAAGACCTTCGAGCCGGCGCTCGGCGCGGTCGGCGACAGCCGCGTGCTCAATCCGGACAACCGGCCGCTCCAGACCGCCGACGGATGGATCAGCCTGACGGCGAACACGGATGCGCAGACCCGGGCCTTCCTCGAGGCCATCGGGCGCGAAGACGCCATAGACGATCCACGTTTCAGGACGACCGCCGACCGGTATCGCCACGTCGGTGAGTGGTTCGCCTTGCGCAACGACGCCCTGAAGGCGCGGAAGACGGCGGAATGGCTGGAGCTCTTCGCCGCATACGACGTGCCGGCGATGCCGTGCCACACCCTGGAGACGCTGCTCGATGACCCGCATCTCACGGCGGTCGGGATCCTCGGCGACATGGTCCATCCGACCGAAGGGCGCATTCGCGGCATCCGGCCGACGATCCTTAACGACGATGCCGTCGCGCCTGTCGGCAGGGCGGCCGGGCCCATCGGCTGGGACACGCGATCCGTTCTTTCGGAACTCGGCTTTTCGGCGGGCGACATCCAGGAATTTCGTAAGGCCGGTGTCGCGAGGGTATATGAGCCCGCCGGCGGCGCGGCGGGAATGGTTTCGTGACATACGAACTCAACAGCTGGAAGGCGACGCGCATGTCCTGGAAGAATGTGCTGGTGGATTTCGAGGACGGGGTCGCCTGGGTGACGCTGAACCGCCCGGAGAAGCGCAATGCGATGAATCCGGAGCTCAACCGGGAGATGGTCGAGATCCTTGACGCACTGGAGACGGACGATCGCTGCCGGGTGCTGGTTCTGACGGGGGCAGGGGATTCGTTCTCCTCGGGCATGGATCTGAAGGAATATTTCAGGGAGACGGACGGCAAGCCTGCGGCCGTTCGGGACCGCATCTTCCGGGCGGCGGCCGACTGGCAGTGGCGTCGGTTGAGATCCTATCCCAAGCCGACGATCGCCATGGTGAACGGGTGGTGCTTCGGCGGCGGCTTTACGCCGCTCATCGCCTGCGATCTCGCTCTCGCCGCGGAGGAGGCCCATTTCGGTCTGTCCGAGATCAACTGGGGCATCATCCCGGCCGGTAACGTCACGAAGGCCATCGCGACGGTCGTCGGCAACCGTGCGGCACTTTATTACATCATGACCGGCAAGGTGTTCGACGGCAGGCGTGCTGCGACGCTGGGACTAGTCAACGAGGCCTATCCTATGGGCAACCTGCGCGCGCAAACACTGTCTCTGGCGAGGGTGCTGATGGACAAGAATCCCGTCGTGCTGCGGCACGCCAAGACCGCCTTTAAGAACATCGACGTCATGGATTGGGAGATCGCCGACGATTATCTGCGCGCCAAGCAGGACCAAACCCGTTTCCAGGACACGGAACGTGGCCGGGAGCGCGGCATGCAACAGTTCCTCGACGAGAAATCCTACCGTCCCGGTCTTGAGAGCTATCGTCGGGGCGAATAGCGCCGGCGTTCCGTCCACCGGACGATCAGAAGGGCGCGTGGGACCCTTGATGCGAGACGACATGCACCATTCTTCATCCGCCGAAAGGCAGGTCGGTGACCTGACCGTCTGGGCCGTCAGCGATGGACATCTCGCGGCGGACCTTTCCGTCCTGTCCAATCTGGAACCGGAGGAGGCCGGGCGGCTGACGGGCGTTGGCCGTTTCGACCAGGTGCTTCTGCCGGTGAACACCTTCCTGATTCGACTCGGGTCGCATTTCGCCCTGGTCGACGCGGGCGCCGGTCGCGCGGCAGGTCCGGCACTCGGCAAGGTCATCGAGAACCTGGAGCGGCTCGGTGTGCGTCCAAGCGAGATCCGCACTCTGTTGATGACGCATCTCCACCCGGATCATTCGAACGGCCTCGTGGATCAGGACGGCCATGCCGTCTATCCGGAGGCGGAACTCCTGCTTCATGCGCGGGAGGCGGAATTCTGGCTCGACGGCGCCATCAATCGTTCCGTCAGCGAAAGAACCCAGAGAAACATGGCGGCAGCCAGGCGCGCGACGGCCCCTTACGGAGGGCGTATCCGCCGTATCGAGGACGCGGAGCAGGTGCTGCCCGGCGTGACGGCGGTCGCGCTTCCCGGCCATACGCCCGGGCATACCGGATGGCTTCTGCAGTCGGGCGGCGAGCGCTTGTTCCTGTGGGGCGACATCGTGCATTTCGCAAACGTTCAAACGGCTCGTCCGGAGGTCTCGCTCGTCTTCGACGTCGATCAGGCCGCCGCTCGTGCCATGCGCACCGAAACCTTCGAAAGAGTTGTCCGGGAAGGTTTGACCGTCGCAGGAGCCCATCTGCCGTTTCCCGGCTTCGGAACCGTTGTGCGGGAGGCGGATGGATATCGCTACCGGCCTGACGGCGCGTGACGAATGCGACGTATGCGGACCGACTGGAGCATCGGACTGAAAAGTGGGTCCACATTTGGGATCGCATCCGATGCTCCCTTCTTGGAAAGAGCGCAGCGTTCGAGCGGCCCTCCGGGTCCGCACGATGCGCCAGGGAGTGGAGAATGCTGGAGCAGATCGTCGATTTCCGAGATGAGGCATCCGCGCTCGCCGGATTGTTGGCGCGGTTGAACGAGGGGGATTGGGAGCGGGTGACCCAGTTCAAGGAGTGGACGATCAACGACGTGATCCTCCATCTCTATGCGAGCGACTGGATGGCGGCTGCCTCAGCCCGATCGGCCCACGCGTACGAGGAGATCCGCGGCGACGTGCGCCGCAGGCGCGAAAGCGGCCTCTCCATGATCGAGGAAACGCGGCTGCGATTTCCGGACTTGAGGGGCGCGGGCTTGTTCGAGCGCTGGAAGGAGCAGGTCGAGGATCTGTGCCGCCTCCTCGCCGCGAAGGATCCGACGGAGCGGCTCACCTGGTCGGGGCCCGGGATGGCGGTGCGCATGTTCGTCACGGCGCGGCAGATGGAGACCTGGGCCCATGGCCAGGAGATCTACGACGCCATGGGAATCGAGCGCGTTGCCCACGATCGCATCAGGAATATTGCGGTCATCGGCGTGAAAACCTTCGGCTGGAGCTTCTCCAACCGGGGCCTTCCGGTACCGGAACAGCCGCCACGGGTCGAACTCACCGCCCCGTCGGGAGCACTGTGGGTCTGGAACGAGGATGCATCGGCCGATGTTGTTTGCGGGACAGCCGTGGAGTTCTGCCAGGTGGTCACGCAGGTTCGCAATGTCCGCGATACGAATCTCTCGGTTCAGGGAGAGGCGGCGGCCCAATGGATGCGGATCGCTCAATGCTTCGCGGGCCCGCCAGCCGATCCGCCGGCGCCGGGATCGCGCTACACGGCCACTTAGAGCATCGAACGCAAAAGTGGAAACCGGTTTTGCGTGCAAAGATGCTCAAACCAAAAGGCTCCAGCATCGAACGCAAAAGTGGGAACCGGTCTTGCGTGCAAAGATGCTCAAGAACACAGGCTTGCAGCAACCGATGTGGGCCCGATTCCACGTCCGATACTATAGGGCGCAGGCCGAATGCAAAAGGCCGCCCGGAGGCGGCCTTGAAAGCGTCGGCGCGGGTGCGCGGGAAGCTTTACTGCAGCTTCGTGCGTACGTCGCTGAGACCCTGGCTCACCAGCGAGGCAGCCGTGTTGCCGGTGATCTCCTCGCGCAGTACGCGCTCGGATGCCTTGATCGCGGCATCGACAGCGGCGGCGCGAACCTCGGCGGAGGCCTGAGCCTCGGCCTGCGCGATCTTCGCTTCGGCGGTGGCCGTACGGCGCTTCACGAAGTCGGCCATCTTCTCCTGGGCCTCGTGGGCCAGGCGCTCGGCCTCGTCCTTGGCGGCGGAGACGATGTCCGCGGCTTCGCGCTCGGCGGCGGCGCGCTTGGACTCGAATTCCCTGAGGAGCTTCTCGGCATCCTCGCGCAGGCGCTTGGCCTCGGCGAGTTCATCGGCGATGCGCTTGCCGCGGGAATCGAGCTGATTCAGCACTTTCCCGGGAACGCCGTAATAGAACAGGATGCCCCAGAAGATGACAAAGGCAACGGCGACCCAGAATTCAGCACTCTGCAACATGGTGTGTCTCCGATCACGCGTTGATCTGGTCGAGGGCGGTTTCGACAGCCTGCGGGGCCGGAGCCTTGCCGGTCAGGCGCTCGATGATGGCGCTCGCCGTATCGCGCGCGATCCCGCGCACATGGCCCATGGCTTCCGCCTTGCGGCCGGCGATGGTGGCCTCGGATTCGGCAAGGCGCTTGTTGAGGTCGGCTTCGAGAGCCTTGCGCTTGGCGTCGCTTTCCGCGGCGAGCTTGGCGCGGGTTTCCTGCGCGAGAGTCTGGGCGCGGCCCTTGGCCTCGGCGAGAGCCTTCTCGTAGGCAGCACCGGCTTCCTCGGCGCGGGTCTTCATCGCGGCGGCGTTGTCGAGGTCGCGGGCGATGATGGAGCGCCGGTTCTCGATGATGCCGGACAGGCGCGGCAGGACCAGCTTGGACATCAGAGTGTAGAGCACCGCAAAGGTGATCAAGAGCCAGAGGAGCTGACCGGCATAGGTGTGCGTCTCGAAGGGCGGGAAGCCGACATCCTCATGAGCGCCACCGTGCGCTTGGGTTTCGGCGTGGGTCGTCTGAGCCTGAGCCTGGGCCATGGAGCAGATCCTAAAAGGATGAGTTATCCTGGAGCATAGTACCTTCCGGCCGGGCCGGACTACACGCTCATCTTTGTTTTCGCATCGTGTCCGCGAAGGACCGGGGCCCGTCTGCGCGCACGATGCTTGAAAATAACGAATGACGGCGGAATGCCGCCGTCACTCGAGTCGAGGCGAGGCACTGGCCGCGCCCCGACCTCCCGATCACCGTCTTGGACTTAGGTGAAAAGCAGAACGAGAGCGACGACGAGGCAGAAGATGCCGAGACCTTCCGCGAGCGCCGCACCGATGAAGGCGCGGGCGAACTGGCTGTCAGCAGCCGACGGGTTGCGCAGCGCGCCCGACAGGAAGTTGCCGAAGATGTTGCCAACGCCCATGGCGGCGAGGCCCATGCCAATGCAGGCAAGGCCCGCGCCGAGGAACTTGAAAGCAACCGGATCCATTGTGAACTCCTTGAGTAGTCTTTGACCGGGAGGGGGAAGGGAAGAAGCTAACGCAGCGCAGACCTAGTGGCCCGGGTGCAGCGCGTCGTTAAGGTAGATGCAGGTCAACACAGTGAAGACGTAGGCCTGCAGAGCGGCGACGAGGAACTCGAGCGCCATGAGAGCAACCGCCATGAGAAGCGGCAGCGGAGCGAGGATCGTCAGAGCTCCACCGGCGCCCAGGAGCGCGGCGACGAAGCCGCCGAAAACCTTCAGTGCGATGTGCCCCGCGAGCATGTTCGCGAAAAGACGCAGGGACAGCGAAACCGGTCGCGACAGGAACGAGATGACCTCGATGACCACGATGAAGGGCAGGAGCCAGACCGGCACGCCCGACGGGACGAAGAGGCCGAAGAAATGGGTGCCGTGTTTGACGAGGCCGTACACGACGACGGTGCCGATGACGAGCATCGCGAGCGCGAAGGTCACGATGATGTGGCTCGTCACGGTGAAGAAGCCCGGGATCATGCCGAGCATGTTCGCCGTGAAGACGAACATGAAGAGGGAGAAGACGAGAGGGAAGAACTTCATGCCTTCCTTGCCCGTCGCGTCCGTGAGGGTTCCGGCCACGAAATCGTGCAGGACCTCGGCGACCGACTGGCCGCGGCCCGGAACGAGGGCGCGCTTGCGGGTCGCCACCATGAAGCCGCCCACGATCAGGGCTGCTGCGCCGATCATGAACAGCGACGAATTGGTGAAGCTGATCGCCGGGATGATGGGCTTGATCTGGAATTGTTCGATCGGGCTCGCCATGATCAGCTCTTAAATCTCGCTGTTGTTCAATGCCGTTAGGCTGTTGAAAGTCGGGCTTCGGATTACCGTTTCTCGTCATACTTTGCCGGCTTGACCAGTCCGGCTGCCCTCAAGAGGTTGAGCATGCCGGCACAGAAGCCGAGTATGAGACAAACGATCAGGCCCCAAGGTGAAGTCCCGGCGAAGTGATCGACGAGCCAACCGATGACCCCGCCAGCGACGACCCCTGCGACGAATTCGGCCGAAAGCCGGAAGGCTTGGCCCAATGCACGGGAATCAGAAGTCTGACGGTTGCGAGGTTCAGGCTCTGCCCGATGAGCGGATGCTTGAGAGATCCGTGCATCGAGAGATTTCAGCCTCGCGGACAGGTCGGCGTCATCGGCACTGCCCGGTTTCCGCTCATCTCCACCATTCCGCTTGTGAGGGTCCGCCATTGCGATCTCCTTAAAAGCGTTGCGGGAAAATGCTTGGAAGCCCAGCCCCGAAAGCCGGGCGCAACATATGGGCGGGGGGCAACCCTGTCAAGGACCCTCTCAAAACATCTAAGTTATTGAAAAAGTTAATAAAAGAACGATTTTGCGCGAGCTTGGCCCGAAAGCCCACACGTTTTTGAGGCCGAACGAAGGCAAGGCTGAAAGCCTTAAGCCACCTCAAGAATGCGTTCCGCGCTCTGCAGGTCGACCGACACCAGCTGCGACACGCCCCGCTCGGCCATCGTGACGCCGAAGAGGCGGTCCATGCGGGCCATGGTGATCGGGTTGTGGGTGATGACCACGAACCGCGTCTCGGTCTGCTTCGACATCTCCTCCAGGAGGTCGCAGTAGCGCTCCACATTCGCGTCGTCGAGCGGTGCGTCGACCTCGTCCAGCACGCAGATTGGTGAGGGATTCGTGAGGAACACCGCGAAGATGAGGGCTGTGGCCGTCAGTGCCTGCTCGCCGCCGGACAGAAGGGTCATGCTCTGGGGCTTCTTGCCCGGGGGCCGGGCCAGAATCTCGAGGCCAGCCTCCAGAGGATCGTCCGAATCGACGAGGGTCAGTTCCGCTGTGCCACCGCCGAAGAGGGTGCCGAAGAGGCGCTTGAAATGGCCGTTTACCACGTCGAAGGCCGCAAGCAGGCGCTCTCGACCCTCGCGGTTGAGGCTTCCGATGGCCTGGCGCAGGCGCTTGATCGCCTCGACGAGATCGTCCCGCTCCGTGGCGATGCTCGTGTACTTGGCCTCGAGCTCCGTCAGCTCCTCGTCGGCACGCAGGTTCACGGCGCCGAGGCGCTCACGGTCGGCCTTGAGAGAATGGAGCTTCGATTCGATTGCCGCGTGTGAGGGCAGTTCGGTCGCTTCCCTCAGGCCCGCCATCTCGATCAGGCCGGCCGGGGTGGTTTCGAGATTTTCCGCGATGTTGCGTGTGATCTCGGAAAGTCGCTGGACGGCGGCCTCGTGGCGCGCCTGGGAGCCGGCGCGAGCCTCTCGGGCGGCCGCGAGGGCCTCCAGAGCCGCACGGGCGGCGCGGTCCGTCTCGGCGAGACCGGTTTCCGCATCGGCGAGACGGTCGGCGGCTTCCTTGCGCCTGGCTTCCGCGGTCTCGACCTCGGCCATGAGGGCGCGGCGGCGCTGAAGATAGGTATCGGGAGCCTCCAGCAGGCGCTGGTGCTCGTCCTGGGCGCGTTCGAGGCGCTCGCCCAGGTCCTCGTGAGCCTTGGCAGCGCGGGCGGCACGCTCGGTCCAGAGGCGGATGTCGGCGGCAATCGAATCACGGCGGCGGCGGCGAAGCTCGGCTTCGTGCGTCAGGGATTGAAGCGCGGCACGCGCTTCCGACGCGGCGGCGCGGCGCTCGGCCACGCGGGTGCGCTCTTCGAGCAGCCTGCTTTCCAGGTCGGGTGCGGGCGCCAGATCCTGCAGGGCGCCTTCCGCATCCTCCACACGTTCCAGGGCTTCGGCCTCGCTTTCCGAGAGGCGGGCAAGGCCTTCCTGCAGCGCCGAGCGGCGCTGGCCGAGTTCGGCCTCCCGGCGCTCGGCAGCGGAAAGCCGGGTGCGGGCGGCGTCGAGGGCTTGGCGCGCCTGGCGTGCGGCCTCGATGGCCTGCATCTCACGAGAGGCGGCCTGCCGCACGGCGTCCAGGGCGGCCTCCGCTTCATGGCGCAGGTGCTCGGCATGCTCGCGAGCTTCCGCGGCTTCGCGCTCCAGGTCGCCGAGGCGATTCTTCTCCGCCAGACGGCGGGCCGCAGGCGAGGGTGCTTCCGCCGTCGTGGTGAACCCGTCCCAGCGCCACAGGTCGCCTTCCTGGGAGACGAGGCGCTGGCCAGGCTTCAACAGGCCGCGCAGGCGCAGGCCGTCGGCCTTGCTCACGACGCCGATCTGCCTGAGGCGGCGCTGCAGTTCCACGGGAGCCCTGGACAGATCGGCGAGCGAACGGACGCCTTCCGGCAGGGCCGAATCGCCCTCGCCCGCGCCGGTCATCTCCCAGTGGTGCGGGGCAGAGGGGTTGGTCGAAGCTTCGAGATCGTCCCCGAGCGCGGCGCCAAGCGCCGTCTCATAGCCCTTCTCGACCGTGATCTGGTCCAGCGCCGGAGGCCAGAGGTCCCCGGTCGCGGAGGTGACGAGCTTGGCGAGCGTCAGCGCCTCCGTTTCGAGGCGCTGGGCCTTGCGTTCCGCCTCGTTGAGGGGCTGGCGCAGCCGGTGCTCCGCCTCGCGCACCGCCGCGAGAGCCTCGCGGGCTTCCGTGACGGCCTCTTCCGAGCTTTGCGCCGTCTCCTCGGCGATCGCCATGTCCTCGCGCAGGTCGTCGATGGGAGGTCCGTCCTCTGCCGAGGTGGACAGGGTTTCGATTTCGCGCTCCAGGCGCTCCTTCTCGGACCGGAAACGGGTCGCGCGCTCCATCTCCTCGCGCACGGCGCGTTCGAGGGCGGCGCGGCGGGCATTCAGGTCCGAGGTCTGGGCTTGAAGGGCGCTCAAGCTCGTCTCGGCCTCGGCCAGGGCGGCTTCCGCCGTCTGGAGGCGTTCCTCGCTCTCGGCGCGGGCATCCTCGGCCCCGTCGGTGGTCTGGGCGATCTCGGCGGTTTCGGCCTGGAGACGCTCGATGGCGGTCTGCGCATCGGCCCGTTGGGCAGCCTCGCGGGCGATGTCCCGGCTCAGGTCGCCGATATGGCGCTCCAGCTCGATCACGCGTTCCTTGGAGCGGCGTTCCTCCGATTCGAGTTCGTTGCGGGCATGCGTGAGCCGCTGCAGGGCCGCGGCCGCCTCGGCCTCAGTCTGCCGCAGGGCGGGGATGCCATGGGCTGCGACGGCCTGGGCGGTCGCCGTCCGGGTCTGCTCTTCAGTAAGGTCGGCGACGGCCTTGAGATCCTCGGCCACCTGGCGTTCGGCAGTGGCCGCCTGGTCCCGCGCTTCGGCATAGCTGATGGCGTACATCAGGGCTTCGAGGCGGCGGATCTCGGACGAGAGATTTTTGTACCGGGAGGCCTGGCGACCCTGGCGTTTGAGGCTCTCGATCTGGCTTTCGAGTTCGCGGATCACGTCCTCGACGCGCACCAGATTGTCCTCGGCGGCCTTGAGGCGCAGCTCCGCCTCGTGGCGGCGGGCATGGAGGCCCGCGATGCCCGCGGCATCTTCCAGGATGCGGCGGCGCGCCTGGGGCTTGGCCGAGATGATTTCGCTGATCTGGCCCTGACGGACGAGGGCGGGGGAGCGCGCGCCGGTGGCGGCGTCGGCGAACAGGATCTGCACGTCGCGGGCGCGCACTTCCTTGCCGTTCACGCGATAGGTGGAGCCTTCCTCGCGTTCGATCTTGCGGGATATTTCAAGGAGGTCGGTGTCGTTGAAGGCCGCGGGCGCCGTGCGTTCGGCATTGTCGATGGTGAGCATCACCTCGGCCCAGTTGCGGGCAGGGCGATTGCCGGAGCCGGAGAAGATGACGTCGTCCATCCCCGTGGCGCGCATGTTCTTGTGGGAGTTCTCTCCCATCACCCAGCGCAGGGCTTCCACGAGATTGGATTTGCCGCAGCCGTTCGGCCCGACCACGCCGGACAGGCCCGGCTCGATCAGGAAGTCGGTCGGCTCGACGAAGGTCTTGAATCCTGCGATGCGAAGGCGCGTCAGCTTCATGGACACACCTTCGCGCCCGGCCCGTTAAGGGCCGGTTGACGGGGCTTACTCGCCCAGCAGAGGTTTGATGACCTTTTCAATCTCATCGATCGTCAGGCTTCCCGGATGACGCTGGCCATTAATGAAGAAAGTCGGGGTGGCGTCCACACTGAACTGCTCCATAGCCCGGTTCTTCACCGCGTTGACTGCGTCATAAAGTTTCTGGTCCTTGAGGCAAGCATCAAATTTTTCCTGTGAAAAACCTGCCTGCTTCATGAGCTGGCGCAGCGAATCGAGGGGCTTGTCCACAAAGGCCCAGTTCTTCTGCTGCTCGAAGAGCATGTCGGTGATCGGGTAGTATTTGTCGTTGCCGTCGCAGCGGGCGAGCATGAAACCGGCGGTCGCGAGCGGATCCAGGGGAAATTCACGCAGGATGAAGCGGATCTTGCCCGTATCGATGTAGCGCTTCTTCAGCTCCGGCCAGGTCGTGGCGTGGAAATGGGCGCAGTGGGAGCAGGTCAGAGAGGCGTACTCGACGATCGTGACCTTGGCGTTCTCCGGCCCGAGGGCGACATCGCCGAGGGGGCCGGCGACCGCGAGATCCTGAACGGCGACGTTCTGCGCCAAAGCCGGGAGGCTGGTCGCGAGGTAAGCGGTGACGGCTGCGGTCCCGAGAAGCTGAAGCGTCTGACGCCGGGTGATCATGGGAAGAGAACTCCTGAAGAGATGCTGCTTTGCGGTAAAATGAGACGATGGCGAAGGCAAGCGCCGCCCATCTCACGCTTTCGTGCGTGAACCGGAGCTGACGATGGCCTGACCCAAGCGGTCGAGGGCCTCCTTGAGGCGATCCTCCTCGATGCCGCCGACGGCGGAGGCGACCTTCGCCCTGTCGGCCGGGCTGATGGGCGGGGCCGGGGGCTTCTTCGGTGCGAGCCGCCGCACGGGGCCTTGTTTCAACACGATCTTTCCGATGCAGCGCCAGCCGTAATAGGTGTTCACCCGGTCGATGACCATGGGGGCCATGTGCTGGAGCTCGAGCGCGAAGGCGCTCTCCACGCGCACCACCAGGGTTGCGGGCTCCGGGCGCGCCTCCGGATCCGCATGGGGCGCCTTTCGCTTCCACTCGATCTTGAGGGGCTGGGTGAAGGCTGCGAGCCGCTCGCCCACGATATCGGCCCAGGCCATGATGATGTCGGAAGTCGCAAAGCCTTGCGCCGCAAGGCTCGGGGAAAGACAGACGTCGAGGAACTCGGCGAGGGGGCGGGCCAGGGGGCTCGGTCGTCTCATGTTGAATGTCCAAAAGCCGCGTTGGAATATTCCGTTTAGACCGTTATTCCACATCACATGTTAACGCCCGCTTCGAGCGCGACCAAGCCCGACCCGCAGGACCTGCTTGCCTGGTATGACCGTCACCGGCGCGAGCTGCCTTGGCGCGCCCGGGCGGGCGAGGCCGCAAACCCTTACCGCGTCTGGCTTTCCGAGATCATGCTGCAGCAGACCACGGTGGCCGCGGTCAAGCCGTTCTATCTCAATTTTCTCGATCGCTTCCCCACCGTCGAGGCTCTCGCCGAGGCGCCCACGGATTCGGTCATGCAGGCCTGGGCCGGCCTCGGCTATTATTCCCGCGCCCGCAACCTCCATGCCTGCGCCAAGGCGGTCGTGGAAAAGCACGGTGGCGCATTTCCCTCGACCGAGGCCGAGCTCTTGAAGCTTCCGGGGATCGGGGCCTATACGGCGGCCGCGGTGGCGGCGATCGCCTTCGACCGGAAGGCCGCGGCGGTGGACGGCAATGTGGAGCGGGTCTTGTCCCGCCTCTTCATGGTCGAGGAGCCGCTGCCCAAGGCGAAGCCTCTCATCCGTTCGCTGACGGAAGACCTCGTGCCCGCAGACAGGTCCGGGGATTTCGCGCAAGCCGTGATGGATCTCGGCGCCACCATCTGCACGCCCAGGCGCCCCGCCTGCGCGCTCTGCCCCTGGATGAAGCCATGCCAGGCCCGAGCCACGGGCCTCCAGGAGACATTTCCGAAGAAGCAGAAGAAGGAAGCGGGGCAGTTGCGCAAGGGCGCGGCCTTCGTGGTGCTGCGCGCCGACGACACGATCCTCTTGCGCACCCGGCCGCCGACCGGTCTGCTCGGCGGCATGGCGGAGCCGCCGACGAGCGAATGGGAGCCGAATTACGAAGCCTCCCGCGCGGTTCTCGATGCCCCGATCGATGCGCGCTGGCAGCGCCTGCCGGGCACGGTGCGCCACGTCTTCACGCATTTTCCGCTGGAGCTGACGGTGCTCTTCGCGAAAGTCCCCAAAGGCACCCCCGCGCCGGACGACATGCGCTGGACCCCGCGCCTGGAACTTCACGAGGAGGCGTTGCCCGGCGCCATGAAGAAGGTGCTCGTGCATGCCTTGGGCGATCTGCCGGGGGCGAAGGCCAGGGCTTCGGTGAAGAAGTAGCCAAGGCTTACTCATCCGAACTCGATTGATAGCCCATTGAAACGATACATGGTTATGATAATGAGGATTGGGGTTCGAACCCCCATGTTCGAGTCTCTCTTTCTCAACGCGACGCTCGCACGGGCGCGGCCAGTTTATAGAGGAGCGGACTTACCGGATCGGAACCGCGCAGGGCCTCCTGCATCGGCCAAGCGGCAAACAAGGGTTGGGCTTTGCGAGCTTCGGGCTCCCGCTCTCTCGTTGTGGTGTAGGAGGCCAATCGCAGTCGATAGGGGGAGTACATCGTGATGCACGAAAACTGGAGCCTCGATGGGATCCTGATCATCCTGATCGGCCTTGGGTTTCTCGCCTTTGTGCTGTCCGGGCTGAGGCGCACTTCTAAGGGCCTCACGGCGGGACAGCGTCGTACCGGCATCTTTTTCACTGTGTACGAATGGGAACACGCTCTTCTTTATGTTGATGGTCGATTCTTGCGGCTCCTGCCGCCCGGTCGTTACTTCAATCTCGGCTTGCGACAGCGCGACATCTATACGCTGCGCCGGCATGATCGGTTTCTCACGACGGCTCTCCTGGATGTCACGACCTTGGACAAGCTCGTCTTTCGTCTCGCGGCGATAGTAACCTACGAGATTGTCGATCCTCGACAGGCCGTCGAAGTGAATGATTTTGAGGCTCATGTCCGGCTCGCGGTGACGGCTGCCCTCGCCAAACTCGCCGCAGAGCACACCCTCGAGGCGTTCATGACGGAACGCGGGGCTTTGGATGAAAGGCTGCTCGCTGCGCTCTCGGCTCCGGTTGCCGGCTGCACGATCAAGACCGGCACAATCACGACAGTTACTTTGCCGCCTGAAATCCGACGCCTAATCACGGAGGTAGAGAGGGCAAAGCTCGAAGGCTTGGCTACCCTGGAGCGTGCCCGGGGAGAGCATGCCGCCTTGCGCTCATTGGCGAATGCGGCCCGCATGCTGAAAGGCAATCCCGAGCTGATGAATCTGCGCGTGTTGCAGTCCTTGTCTGCCGTGCATGGGAGGCGATCGCCAACACTGGTCCTGGGACAGGGAGCGCTGCTCCCCATCGGCAACGATGCAGAGACAACGGACGAGTAGGAAGCCGGAAGTCACACCCCCACCAGTGCCCTCTGATTGCGCCTGAACAAGGTCGCCAGTGCATTCGCCACGCGTGTCACGTTCGGGCGATTGCGGCTGCGGCGATGCATGACCAGGAAGACGTCCTCGATCAACTCGCCCTCGGGCTTCACCACCTGAACGAGATCGGAATCGGAATCGCCGAGCCAGCAAGGAAGGAAGGCCGCCCCTAAGCCCGCCTTCGCGGCCTGATAGCGGATCGGCATGTCGCCGATGCGGGCCGCGATGGTGCGCCCTTGCGCGAACTCGGCGACGTAGGCCGCCTGCCGGGACAGGGTCGGGTCCTCCGGCGGGGCGATGACAGTGGCCGGATCCTCGGTGGTGGCGTAGATCGCGAAGGCGATCTGCCCGATCTTTCGCGCCACGAGATCGTCCGTTCCCTCGGGCAGGACACGCATGCGAAGTGCGATGTCGGCCTCGCCCGAGGCGAGGTCGAGTCTGCGGCGGGTCGGGATATAGGCGATTTCCACGGGTTCCGCGGCTTTGTGCAGCTCGGCCGAATGCAGCGACAGGAACAGGGCGACGGAGGAGGTCGCAGTCACGCGCACGGGCGCGTCCGGGTCGGGCCGATAGGCGGCGGCCGTGCGCGACACCGCGCCCGCCGCCTCGCCCATGGGAACGGCCGCGTCGAGGATCGCCTGGCCGGCTTCCGTCAGCTCGAGATTGTTCGGGCCGCGCTGGAAAAGGTCGAGCCCGAGAGCCTCTTCCAGCGCCCTCACGCGTCGGGCGATCGTCGGCTGGCTCTGCCCCAGCGCCCTGGCTGCGCCGTTCATCGATCCATGAGCCACCACGGCCAGGAAGATCCTGAGATCGTCCCAGGACGGTTCGTTGAGGGCGAGATGAAAGGGGTCGTGAGACGCATGAGCCATGACAGGATGGTAAAGCGTTCGCCGCTTGCGGGCATAGGGGAATGTTCCACGGTTGAGGACGATCCGCACCATGCTCCGTCCCCGTGCCGCTCGCAGCCCCGCATCGATGGGGGAGCGCTCAACGTTCCTGGCGCGGTCGTCAGACGGTCAGTGCCGGCCTGGCTCCGGCTGGCCTCGGAGCTTCCGCGTTAGGATCCGCCCGGACCGGCTCTCCGGCGGCGAACGCCGTGCCTTCCGTCGGGCAGTGCCAGGGCAGGGTGCCGGCCGGCAGATACCGGCCGAGGGCGTGGAGCGCCAGCATCGCGAGCGTCACGACCGCAACGATTACCACGGCTACGGCCGATGACTGGCTCGCGAGGCCCGCTTCTTCGAGGCTGTAGAGCACGACCCCGATGGTCTCGGTGCCCGCCGACCAGAGCAGCGCCGAGACGGTGAGTTCGCTGAAAGCGAGCAGGAACGCCATTAGGCCGCCTGCCACGGCGGCCGGAAGGAGCGAGGGAAGGACGACGTCGATCAGCCGTCGGGTCAGTCCCGCACCGTCGAGGGCGGCGGCCTCCTCCTGCGCCACGTCGATCTGCGCCATCCCCGCGAGAACCGGCTTGAGCACGACCGCAAGGAAGCGGGCGAGATAGGCGAACAGGATGATCGACGGGGTGGCGTAGAGCGAAAGGCCGATCAGCGGCAGCGGCTTCAGGAACAGGAGAATGCAGGCGATCGCCAGGACGATTCCGGGCAGGACATAGGAGGTTTCGAGAACAGCCGTCATCGGGATCCGCGCAGGCCCCGCCAGGCGCACCAGCGTATAGGCCATCGGGATCGCGAGGACGGCCAGCAACCCCGCTGCGCTGCCCGCATAGGCCAGGGAATTGGCGAAGGCCCGCATGGTCGCGTCCTGCCGCGTCAACACTTCTGCGAAGTTGTCGAGGGTGATCGTGCCGAGATTCAGCGGCATGCCGTAGGACGGTACGAGCGCCGCCGTCACCAGGGACAGCATGGGCAGGATCAGAACGAGTGCGATGACCGAAGCGACGAAGACCTCGGCTGTGGCGCGGGCCCGACCGAGGTGCCAGAACGGTTGCAGCGGGGCATCTTCTTCCAGAAGGACCTCTCCGCGGTGCGTCAGGATCTGGCTGACCGCCACGCAGAGGATGGCAATGGCCGCGACGAGAAGGCCGAGAGCCGCCACATCGCCGAGCATGCCGGTGCCGAAACTCGACAGGCGGCGATAGATGAGAACGGGCAGGGTGAGATAATTCACCGGCGTTCCCAGAAGGGCGGGAATGCCGAAATTGCCGATGCCCGCCACGAAGGCGAGGAGGCCCGCACCGAGGAGGTGGGGCCGCAACAGCGGCAGCGCGTGATCGATAACGATGCTCAGCGGTCGGGCGCCGTCCACGCGCGCGGCTTCGACGACCGCGAGCGGGATGCGCTTGAGACCCGCGCTCATCACCACATAGACGAGCGGCGCATGGTGCAGTCCGAGCACCAGGATGATGCCGCCGCGTCCGAGCATCGGATTGGCGCTGCCGGCTTCGGGCGCGAGGCTCAAGGTATTCAAAATCGGCGAGGCTGGGCCTGCGAGATGGAGGAAGGCCAGGGCGATCACCTGGGGCGAGATCATCACCGACAGAACGAAAAGGAACGAGGCGGGGCGGCGACCGCGCATGTCGGTGATGCCCAGCGCCAGCGCCATCGCGGTGCCGAGCGGAACGGCCAGCAGAGTGGAGAAGAAGGCGGTTTCCAGCGTCGCCTGCGCGGCCTTCAGGGCGGACCGGCCGGAGAGGGCCGCGAGCGCCTTTGCGGGATCCGGGTTTCCCCCGGGGGCGAGGGCCGTCAGGAGAAGCCGCAAGGCCGGCAGGATCTCGAAAGCGAAGACCACCAGAGCAACGAAAGCGAGGAGGCCGAAACCTCCCCGCTCCAGGAACGGCTTGTTGGTCGTGCGGTGTCTCACTGTCCGAAGATGTCGGCGAAGGCCGCCTTGTTCTCGGTTTCGTCGGCGAGCGCCTTCGCGGCGTCGAATCCCATGACCTTGATCTGTTCGCGCGGGGGATAGCCGGCCGGCAGCGCCACGGTGGGATGTGCGGCGATGTAGCCCTGCTTCAGGGCCAATTCCTGCCCCTCCTTCGAGATGAGGAAATCCACGAAGGCGCGGGCGGCTTCGGGGTTCTTCGCGGTCTTGAGGATGGCGACCGGTTCGGTCACGGCCGAGACGCCCTCCTTGGGGAACACGAACTCGATCGGAGCGCCCTTCGCCTTCTCGCGAATCGGCATGTAATCGACGATGACGCCATAGAGCCTCTGCCCGCCCGCGACCTGCTTGAGCACGTCGCCGTTACCGCCGCCGGCCACGGCCCCGTTGGCCTTGAGGTCCTCGTAGTATTTCCACCCGCCCGCGAGATGGCCCGTCAGGGTCGCGGCATGGATCAGGGCGGCACCCGAGGACAGCGGGCTCGGCATGACGAGCTGCCCCTTCACCTCCGGGCGGGTGAGATCGAGCCAGGAGGAGGGCTTGAAGCTCGCCTTCGTGTTATAGGCGATTCCCGTGGTGATCAGCTTGGTGGCGAACCAGAATTTCTGGGGATCGTGCGTGCCTGCGGGATAGGCCGAGACATCGGCCTTCTCGTGCGCGAGGAGGCGGCCGTCCTTCTTGAGGCCTTCCATGGTCACGCTGTCGGCGATCAGCAGCACGTCGGCCTGGGGCTGTCCCGCTTCGAACTCGGCGCTCAGCTTGGCGAGGATCTTCGGGGTGCCATCGCGGACGAACGTGACGTTGACCCCTGGGTATTTCGTCTTGAAGGCGTCGACGGTCTGCTGCGCGTCCGTGTTGGGCTGGCTCGTGTAGAGCACCAGATTGCCGGAGATCCCTTCCGCCTGCGCGAAGGCGGGCACGAGGGCGGCGAGCAAGGGAAGCAGACGCTTGATGAGCACGGGCAGTTCCTCTTTCGGTTAAGGCTGTGTCCCCGCGCTAACGGCCTTGGATGACGCCCCTGTGACGAAAGATTAGGGCAGGACGCGAAAAGGGCCAGCGATAGCCGGCCCCATCACGGGTTTTCAATATCGGAGCCGTCTTCAGGCGGCAAGCTCCGCCCGAACCTTGGAGCGGAACGCGTCGATGGAGACGAGCTTGCCGTCGCGCTCCACATGCCAGAAGGTCCAGCCGTTGCAGGAGGGGAAGCCCTGCGTGAGCGCACCGATCTTGTGGATCGAGCCGACGATGGGACCGAGCGCCAGCGTGCCGTCGGCGCGCACCACCGCCTTGTGGCGGCGGCGTTCGTCCACGAGCGTCTCGCCAGCCTTCACGTAGCCGCCCTCGACAAGAGCCAGGAACGGCACGCGCACTTCCGCCCGCTTTTCCGGGGGTGCGGCAACGGAGACGTCGTCGAGGGGAACGACGGCGTCGATGCGCCTGCGCGCGGCCTGCGCGTAGGTGGGATCGCGCTCCAGGCCGATGAAGTTGCGCCCGAGCAGCTTGGCCACGGCGCCCGTCGTGCCGGAGCCGAAGAAGGGATCGAGCACCACGTCGCCCGGATTGGACGAGGAGAGCAGCACGCGAGCGAGCAGGGATCCGGGCTTCTGAGTCGGATGCACCTTGCGCCCGTGCTCGTCCTTCAGACGCTCGTCGCCGGTGCAGATCGGGATGAACCAGTCCGAGCGCATCTGCACGTCCTCGTTACCCGCCTTCAGCGCGTCGTAATGGAAGGTGTAGCCCTTCGAATCCGCGCTCTTCGAGGCCCAGATCATGGTCTCGTGCGCATTGGTGAAGCGGCGGCCCTTGAAGTTCGGCATCGGGTTGGCCTTGCGCCACACGATGTCGTTGAGGATCCAGAAATCGAGATCCTGCAGGGCTGCGCCCACGCGGAAAATGTTGTGATAGGAGCCGATCACCCACAAGGTCGCGTTCTTCTTCATGACGCGCCGCACGGCAGACAGCCATGCGCGGGTGAAGGCATCGTATTCGGCGAAGCTCGCGAACTTGTCCCAGTCGTCGTCGACCGCATCGACGAGGCTCTGGTCCGGGCGCGTGAGCGCCTGTTCGAGCTGGAGATTGTAGGGCGGGTCCGCGAAGACCACGTCCACGCTCTCGGGAGGGAGCTTCTCGAGATTGGCGATGCAATCGCCGAGAAGAATCTCGTTGAGAGGAAGAGGTTTCGGCAAAACGGAGAGGGAGGCTTTACGCCCCGTCCGAGGAGCCGGCGCAGACCGCCCGGTACGCGAGACACTGATCCGGGAGGCGGCGCCGGCAGCCCCGGTACGCAAGGTACCCATGGGTGATCACCGGTTACGCAACTGACACTCAGGATCATCGTCCGTTAGGGTAAAGATCAGGTTTCCAGACTGAAAAATATGCGTCTTATTTTGGGTCGGCAAAACTTGCCGACTTATTGAAAAGATTGAGCTTTTCAGGTTAACGCGCGTTAGGTTTGGTTACAGGTCCAGTAACCCTTGGCGTAAAGGCGAGAAACTCAGGCGATGAAAGGGGCAAGGACCGTCGCTGGCGAGCACCTGAAGATGCGTTTTCGTGCTGTAGCCCGCATTGCTCGCGAATCCGTAAGCCGGATAAGCCGCGCCCAAGCGCGCCATCATGCGGTCGCGCACCACTTTCGCCACGATGGAAGCGGCCGCGATCGAGGCGATGCGCGAATCGCCCTTGACGACGGCTTCCGTCGCGCAGGGCAGGTGCGGCGGATCGTTGCCGTCGACGAAGGCCATGTCAGGCGTGCAGGGAAGGGCCGCCATGGCGCGGCACATGGCGAGCAAAGACGCCTGCCGGATATTGATGGTGTCGATCTCCGCATGGGACACCGACGCTATACCGACCTTCGCGGTCGCCAGGATGTGCGCAAACAGCCCCTCGCGCCGTTGCGCGGAGAGGGCCTTCGAATCCGCCAGGCCTTGCGGCACGTTGTCGAGATCGAGCACGACCGCCGCCGAGACCACCGGCCCGGCCAGGGGGCCGCGCCCGACCTCGTCGAGACCCGCGATGCAGGAATAGCCGGCCGCTTTGGCCAAAAGCTCGCGCTCGAGGCCGAGGCCGGATGTCTTGGCGAGGCCTGCTGTCTTGGAAGGGCGAATCGGTGCGGTCATGGGCGTCATGGAGGCAATTGCAGGAGCGAGCGTCTTGTAGGGCATTCGAAGCTCGCCTCCTCAGTGACGAGTGGCCACAGGTCCCGTCAAGGGGCAGTTAATGCAATGATATTTCATATTTTTGTCGCATTTATAGCCGAGCTTGCCTCTCGTCACTTCGACGGGAGTCTTCATGGCCCACTCACTTCGCCCGATTGTCGCTGCAGCCTGCCTTGTCGCGGGCGGCCTTGCCGTCATCCCTCTCTCAGCCGAGGAAATTCAGGGCGGGCCTCAGGAGCCGAGGCGGGTCGAGGTCGTGTTCGTTCTCGATACGACAGGATCGATGGGCCCGCTGATCAAGGGCGCCAAGCGCAAGATCTGGTCGATCGCGACCTCCATCGTGGACGAGAACCCGAATGCCGAGGTGCATATGGGCCTCATCGCCTACCGGGACCGCGGGGACGATTATGTCACGAAGGTCCACCCGCTGACCCGCGACATCCAGAAGCTCTATGGCGAACTCCTTGCCTTCCAGGCCGATGGGGGAGGCGACTGGGCGGAATCCGTCAACGAGGCTCTCGACGCAGCCGTCACGAAGATCGACTGGACGCAGGGGGGCCGCACCGACCGCATCGCCTTCCTGGTCGGCGATGCGCCGCCGCACATGGATTACAGGCAGGACCGGAAATATCCGGAGGTGATGAAAACGGCGCGCGAGCGCGGCATCCTCTTCAACGCGGTGCAGGCCGGTGGCGCAAGGGATACGCAGCGTGTCTGGCGCAGCATCGCGCAGCTGGGAGGCGGGCGCTACATGCCGATCCCGCAGGATGGCGGCAAGATGGTCGTGACCGAAACGCCGTACGATCGCGAGATCCTCAATCTGCAGATCGAGATCAACAAGACTGTGCTGCCCTATGGTTCCGCTCGCCAGAAAGCCGAGATCTGGGACAAGACGCTGGCGGGTGCCAACGAGCCGCCTTCGGTGGCGAGCGACATGGCGACCTACATGCGCAAGTCCGGCAAGGGTGCAAAGGCCGTGACGGGCGACGGCGATCTCGTGGGGGATCTGGCTTCCGGAACCGTTGAGCTCGATAATATCAAGGAGGCCGAGCTTCCCGAGGAACTGCGCAGCCTCGATCGTTCCGAGCAGAAGAAGATCGTCGAAGCCAATGCGATGAAGCGTCAGGAGCTCTCATTCAGGATGGACGGGCTCGTCAAACAGCGCGACGCCTACATGGCCGAAGCGCAGGCCAAGGCCGGTCCGAAAGCCGACAGTTTCGACGAGGTCGTGAAGGAGACCTTGCGCAGCCAGCTCCGGCGATAGCGCATCGGACGGAGCCCCAGGTCCGCGTCCTCCTGCTGTCATCGCCGTGCAGGCAGGGATCCATATCCATCGATGTTTCGAGGCGGGAGGGTTCGACTACAACTATAGCATCGGATGTGACATCGACCCCACATCCGATGCTGTAGTCTATGGTTTTCTAAGCATCTTTTCACGCACAACCGGTTCCCACTTTTGCGTCCGATGCTCTAGAACAGGCTCAGCTGGCCTGCCTCCTTCGCCGGTGCTTTGAACAGGTCCTTGCGCAGGGACAGGTTGCGCTTGTTCAGCCCCAACCGCTCCGCGGCGGTCTCGAAGCGGCGGCCGATCATCCAGGCATAGGGGCCCACGCCCGACTGGCGCGTGCTCCAGTCCGAATCGTAGTCCTTGCCGCCGCGGGCCTCCTGCAGCAGCGAGAACACGTGCTTGAGCTTGTCCGGATAGTGCTCCACCAGCCAGTCGCGCATCAGGTCCTTCAGGTCGTGCGGCAGGCGCAGCAGCACATAGCCCGCCTCCTGAGCGCCGGCGATCTGCGAAGCCTTCAGAATCGCCTCGATCTCATGGTCGTTGACGGCCGGAATGATCGGGGCCACCAGCACGCTCACCGGAATGCCGGCCTCCGAGAGCCTGCGTACGGTCTCTAGCCGCTTCGCGGGCGAGGCCGCCCGGGGTTCCATCCTGCGGGCGAGCTTCGGGTCGAGGGTCGTGATCGAGATTGCGACCTTGGCGAGCTGCCTGTCGGCCATCCGGCTCAAGATGTCGATGTCGCGCGTGACGAGCGCCGATTTCGTCACGATGCCGACCGGGTGGCCCGCCTGGTCGAGCACCTCCAGGATCGACCGCGTGATGCGGAACTTGCGCTCCACCGGCTGATATGGGTCCGTATTGGCGCCGAGCGCGATGGTCGTGGGCTGATAGTTGGCGGCGCGCAGCTCCTTTTCCAACAATTCGGCGGCGTTGGGCTTGGCGAAGATCTTGGTTTCGAAGTCGAGTCCCGAGGACAGGCCCTGATAGGCATGGGTCGGACGCGCGAAGCAGTAGGAGCAGCCGTGTTCGCAACCGCGATAGGGATTGATCGATTTCTCGAAGAGGATGTCGGGCGAATCGTTCTTCGTGATGATCGTGCGCGGCTTCTCGATGATCACTTCCGTCGGCAAGGAAGGAAGGTCCTCCTCGATGTCCCAGCCGTCGTCGAAGCTCTCTCGCCGAGCGGGCTCGTAACGCCCGCTCGGGTTCGACGCCGCGCCCCGTCCGCGCCTGCGCTCCATCTCGACCCGGTAGGCCGGGTCGTCCATGCGCCGCCGCGCCGCTTCCGCCGCCTCGGCGGGCGAGCGTTTCACAGGCCTTGCTGGAGCCGGCGAGTCGTGCAGGCGGATGGACATGGTAGCCTCGGGCGAATCGATGGAAAGAACGAAACTAGAACAGAACAAACGAGGAACAAAATCAAGATCCCTCATGGATGATCTTGTCGGCGACGTTTCCACCCGAAGGAGCTATAAGGAGAGACATGATCACCGTTCTCGTCCGCGTCGCGCATGGGCCCGAGGCTCTGGCCGCCACTTTGAGCGCTCTCGTGCCCGCGGTCGCGGCAGGGCTCGTGGGCGACGCGGTCATTCTGGCCGCCCGGCACGACGAGACCGTCGCTGCGGTCGCCGATGCCATGGGGGCCGGTCTGGTCGTGACGGAGAACCGTTGCTGGGGCGAAGGCGCGGGAATCGCCCGGCGCGACTGGCTGCTTTGCCTCGAGGACGGGGATATTCCGCAGGAAGGCTGGATCCGGGTTCTCGACCGGTTCGTGACGCTCTCGACGCCCGAGCGGGGGCTCGCCCGGTTCCACCGTCGGAGCACTGGCCCCGCGGGCTTCATGCGCCGTGTTTTCGCACGCTCGTCGATTATGGCCGGCGATCTGGTTCATCGCCGCGTGCTGCTCAATGAGGTCAAGGCCCGTACACCGGTGCGCCTCTCGGCCCGGATCGAGCGCGATCCTGTCTTCGGCTGATCAGCCTTTAAGCGTCCCGCGCTTCAGATGCTCGTCGAGGCGCGGCATGATTTCCACGAAATTGCATGGGCGATAGCGGTAATCGAGCTGCGTGAGGAGAATGCCGTCCCACGCATCCTTGCAGGCTCCCGGCGAGCCCGGAAGCACGAAGATGAAGGTCGCGTTCGCCACGCCCGCCGTCGCGCGCGACTGGATCGTGGAGGTTCCGATCTTGTCGTAGGAGATCCGGTGGAAGACGGCGGAAAAACCGTCCATGCGCTTCTCGAACAGGGGCTCGACGGCTTCCGGCGTGACGTCCCGGCCCGTGAAGCCCGTGCCCCCCGTGGTGATGATCACGTCGATGGCCGGATCCGCGATCCAGCCCTTCACCTTCGCGCGGATGGCTTCCACATCGTCCTGCACGATGGCCCGGTCTCCGAGTCGGTGACCGGCCCCCGTGAGGCGCTCCGCGAGCGTCGACCCCGACTTGTCCTCATCGAGGGAGCGTGTGTCCGACACGGTGAGCACCGCGATGGACAAGGGAACGAAGGTGAGCGTTTCGTCGATGCCGGGCATGATTGGCTTTGACTCTGTAGAACTGGGTGAAGATCAACCTTGCAATTTAGTTGCAAGGTAAGTTTTCCTGGGGTTAGCAATAAGCCACGAGGGTATTGAAGACACTGGCCATCATAATTGGATTTTTTACCGCTGCCATCGCAAGCATCGACATATTCTTCAAATACTCTAATCCCTTGCCATCATTGGCCGCGGGTTTGTCGAATAATCTCAAGGAGGCAGAGAACGAGTTCAGCCATCGCGTACAAGAGCAATTTCCCTTAGGCTCCTGTGAAGCAGCATTGAGAGCCGCACTTATGCAGGAAGGATGGGGCGAAGTACTGACTCTTGATCGTCAGTACTACGTAAAGTTTACGAGGTCTGCTTCTCCAGTCATTAGAGCATCGGACGTGAAATCGAACTCACGTCTGATGCTATAAGTCTATGTTTTGAGCATCTTTTCACGCAAAACCGGTTCCCACTTTTGCGTCCGATGCTCTAGGGAGAGCGCGACCATTGTATGGCGCGCTGATGAGCATGGTCGCCTGACGGAGATCGCCGCCAGTTATGGGCTAATTGCTCCGTAAGGAAATGCAGCCTTAAAGCTTCGCAGCTCTGAACGTATCGCAGGCCTGGATCGAGCCGCTCTTCAAGCCGGTCGTGAGCCAGGTCGTACGCTGCTGCGACGAGCCGTGGGTGAAGGAATCCGGCACGACCCGACCCTGACTCTGCTGCTGCAGCTTGTCGTCGCCGATGGCCGAGGCGGCTCGAATCGCTTTCTCGATGTCCCCTTGTTCGAGGGATTGCCAGCGCTGGTTGGAATGGTGAGCCCAGACGCCCGCCAGGCAATCGGCCATCAGTTCGACGCGCACCGAGAGCTGGTTCGCCTCGGACTGGCCGACCTCGCGCTGGCGCTCCTGGACGCGGGGCAGGATGCCGAGCAGGTTCTCCACGTGGTGCCCGACCTCGTGCGCGAGCACATAGGCATAGGCGAAGTCGCCTCCTGCTTGGAAGCGCTGCTGCATCTCCTGGAAGAAGGACAGGTCGATGTAAACGGTCTGGTCGAGCGGGCAGTAGAACGGGCCCATGGCCGATTGCGCGCCGCCGCAGCCTGAGCGCGTTGCCCCTGTGAACAACACCATCTTCGGATTTGTGTATTGTTTATTGGCCTGCTGGGGCAGAACCACCTTCCACACGTCTTCCGTGTTGCCGAGGATCGCGGCGGCGAAGCGCCCCGCATCGTCCTGCGGCGTGCCCTGGCGGCCCGGCTGGCTCTGCTGATAGCCCGATCCGCCGCCGTTGAGCATCTCGGCGCCGCCGATCAGAATGCGCGGATCGATGCCGAGGGCCCAGCCGATCAGGCCCAGAACCACGATGGTGCCGATGCCGAGACCGCCTGCGCCACCCATGCCCATGCCGCGACGGTCTTCCACATTGGACGAGGTTCGAAAGTCTTCCCAGCGCATGTTTCACCTACAAGCAGCGGCGCCACTTGCCGCACGAACTTAAGGCGTGAGCATATAGCTCGGTTCCGGCCGGAGCCGAAGGAGGCTCCTCATTCCCGTCCGTCGAGAGCCCGCCTCACGGCCATGAAATCCCGCCAGCCGAGGCGCTTCTGCAGGGGCTGGCGCAGGAGATAGGCCGGGTGCAGCGTCGGCAGGGCGCGGATCTCGCGGCCGTCCTCCGTCTTGTAGGTGAACCAGCGCCCGCGGGTGCGAAGGATGCCGTCCTTGAGGCCGAGAAGATTTTGTGCCGCCGGGCCGCCGAGGCAGAGCAGGAATTCAGGCGAGGCCAGCTCGATCTGACGGGCGATGAACGGCTTGCAGATCGCGACCTCCTGGGGGGTCGGAGTGCGATTGCCCGGCGGCCGCCAGGGCACGATATTGGCCACGTAGACCTGGCTGCGGTCGAGACCGATGGTGGCGAGCATCCGGTCGAGCAACTGGCCGGAGCGGCCCATGAAAGGCTTGCCGATCCGGTCCTCGTCAGCTCCCGGGGCTTCGCCCACCAGCATCACGCGGCCCTTGGGGTTGCCGTCGGCGAAGGCCAGATTCTTGGCGGAGAATTTCAGGGTACAGCCGTCGAACCCTGCCAGGATCGCCTCGAGTTCTTCCAGGGACTGCGCGTGGCGGGCCTGCTCGCGGGCGAGGCTCGCCACCTCGTCGGGCGCGCCGGCGGCCGCCTTGGGCAGGGTTCGGGGCAGGGCCTGGGGCAGGGGAGACGAGGCGGAAGGAGGGGCAGCGGCAGCGGCGCGCTGAGGGGCCTGACCTCTGGATTGGGCGGGCTCGGGCTTCGGCTCCGCGAAGCGATTGTGCGGGGTCTCGTCGAGGGCAAGATCTACCCCCGCCTCGACATGGAAGTCGAGGAGCGCCTTCAAAGCATCGCGGTCGGACGGGAGATCCTGCATGGGGTGTATGTAAGCATCCTCGGCCGGATGAACAACTCAGGTCCGCAACTAGCGCATCGTGCGAAAAAGTGGCCCCGGTTTTTTCGCAAGAACGATGCGCTCATCTCAGAAGGGAGCATCGGATGGAATCCCAAAGCCGGTTCCCGCTTTTGGGCCCGATGCTCTGGCGCTCAGGATAGCAGGTCGAGAAGCGTCGGGCCATCGTCGCGCCTGGCGCCTTCGATGGCAAGCAGCCGGCGCTTCGTCATGCCACCGCCATTGGCCGAAAAGCCGCCGAGCTTGCCGCCCGCCGCGACGACCCGGTGACAGGGCACGATGATGGCGAAAGGGTTTTTCCCGAGTGCCTGGCCGATCAGCCGGGCATTGTCGATTCCGAGCCGCGACGCAATCTCGCCGTAGGTCAGGACCCGGCCGGGCGGGATAGTCCGGGCGACGTCGTAGACACGCCGGTGAAGATCCGGCACGCCTTCCAGGTCCAGAGGCACGGCGGACAGATCACGGGCCTCGCCCTGCAGCAGGGCGATCACGTCGGCGATGATCGCCTGAATGGCGGGCGGAGGAGGAGCTTCGGAGCTTCCCGGAAAACGCTTCGCCAAGCGGCTGCGCGTCCTGGACGCATCGTCCTCCGGCAGCTGCACGCCGACGACGCCGCGGCCGTTCCAGGCGAGGCCGCAGAAGCCGATGGATGTGTCGAAAAGCGCATAGAACGCCTTGCGGTCGGAAGGATCATCCTGCATGCGCCCATTGTAAGAGACCCGGAGGAGAGGGACAACCGAAGGATTCGCTCGGCCGGGATCTCCGCATCGGTGGTCATGATCGGATTTCGGCATAACCTTATACTGAAAGGGAACTTTCAGCGCAGGGCCGATGAAGTTAGGAACAGTCCCTAACAAAGACAGGACTTGAGAAGGCGGGCGGACGGTTCATATGTAAACCGCCGGAAGCGCTCGGCTTTGAAGTCGCGTACAGGAGAACACTCATGTCCGATCTGCCCGCCCGTGAAGCGATGGAGTTCGACGTCGTCATTGTCGGCGCCGGTCCTGCGGGATTGGCGGCCGCGATCCGGCTCAAGCAGCAGGCGGTGGAACAGGGCCAGGACATCTCCGTAGTCGTGGTGGAGAAGGGATCCGAGGTCGGCGCGCACATTCTCTCCGGCGCGGTGATCGACCCGATCGGCCTCGACGCCCTGCTGCCGGACTGGCGCAATGATCCCGACCGCCCGCTCCACACGCAGGTGACGGCCGACGAGTTCATGTATCTCGGCCACGCGGGCGGCGTGCGGCTGCCCAACCTGTTCATGCCCAAGCTCATGAACAACCACGGCAACTTCGTCGGCTCCCTCGGCAACGTCGCGCGCTATCTCGGCCGCAAGGCGGAAGAGCTCGGGGTCGAGATCTATCCGGGCTTTCCGGCGTCCGAGGTGCTGATCGAGGACGGCAAGGTGGTGGGCGTCGCCACGGGCGACATGGGGATCGGCCGCGGCGGCGAGCCCAACGCCAATTTCACCCGCGGCATGGAACTGCGCGCCAAGTACACGATCTTCGGCGAGGGCGCGCGCGGCTCGCTCACCAAGCAGATGGTCGAGCGCTTCGGCCTGAACCACGGCCGTGACCACCAGAAATACGGCCTCGGCATCAAAGAGCTCTGGCACGTGAGGCCGGAGAAGTTCCAGGCCGGGCTGGTGCGCCATTCGATGGGCTGGCCCTTGCCGAACAACGCGGGCGGCGGCTCCTGGCTCTACCATTTCGACGACCATCTCGTGTCGGTCGGCTTCGTGGTGCACCTCAACTACAAGAACCCGACGCTCTCGCCCTTCGACGAGTTCCAGCGCTTCAAGACCCATCCGATGGTGCGCGACGTGTTCGAGGGCGGAAAGCGCATCGGCTACGGCGCGCGGGCCATCATGGAGGGTGGCTGGCAGTCGGTGCCGCGGCTGTCCTTCCCGGGCGGCTGCCTCGTGGGCGACAGTGCCGGCTTCGTGAACGTGCCGCGCATCAAGGGCAGCCACAACGCCGTGCTCTCGGGCATGCAATGCGCCGACCATGTCTTCGCGGCCCTGCAGGCGGGCCGGGCCCACGACGAGGTTTCGTCCTACGAAGAGGGCTGGCGCTCCTCGCCCATCGGGGCGGACCTGAAGCGGGTGCGCAACGTCAAGCCGCTGTGGTCGCGCTACGGTACGGCGGCCGGCGTGGCGTTGGGCGGTCTCGACATGTGGATGACGGAGCTGTTCGGCTGGTCGCCGTTCGGCACGATGAAGCATGGCAAGCCGGACCACGAGTGCCTGCTGCCGGTCAGCCAGGTGACGCCGATCCGCTACGAGCGGCCGGACGGGGTGCTGACCTTCGACAAGCTCTCGTCGGTATTCTTATCCAACACCAACCATGAGGAGGACCAGCCGGTCCACCTGAAGGTGAAGGACATGGGCCTGCAGAAGGCCTCCGAGCACGACGTCTATGGCGGCCCCTCGCAGCGCTACTGTCCGGCCGGGGTCTATGAATGGGTGGAAGGCGAGGGCGGGGTGCGGTTCCAGATCAACGCGCAGAACTGCGTCCACTGCAAGACCTGCGACATCAAGGATCCGAACCAGAACATCGTCTGGACCACTCCGGAAGGCGGCGGCGGGCCCAACTACGTGAACATGTGAGCTGGCCGCCTCCTGCCTCCATGATCCTCTCGCGTCCGGGCCGGGCTCGACCCGGCCGTTCCCGTCCTCACGGACCGCAACGGGCCAGGGACATGGATCCCCGGCCGAGGGTCGGGGATAACGAGGTTCTGATCGACCGTTCAGGGTCTGGGCAGCGAACCCGATCGGCTCCTCACGAGGCTTTTACGCTCCCAGCGGCAATCTCCCCCCTTGCCGCCGCTAAGGGGAAACGCCATTCTCCGGCCTGATTTGGCGCACATCTCCTACCTTCCTTGCCCTGAGATGTCGCGATGATTGGAGCCGCGCTTCGTGCCCACGTTCAAATTGCCTTTGGCCCGCAAGGGTTTACCTGCACTCGTTTTGGTGGCGGCCGGCCTTCTGGCTTCGCCCGCCTTGGCGGTCAACACAGATCCAAACGAGGCTCTGACACCTGCCCAGAGCCTGGAGGGCAACTTTCTCTCGGCCTATGTGGCCGGTACCGCCCGCGACACGCAAGCCGCCTCCCTGTATTTCCGCGAGGCCATCCAGGCCGATCCCGGCAATCAGGAACTGCTTGAGCGTGGTTTCGTGGCGTTCCTCGGCAACGGTTCCATGCAGGAGGCCTATCGGGTCGCCGAGCGTCTCTCCAAGCGCGATTCGTCCAACAATCTCGCGCAGTTCGCCCTCGCGGTCCGCTCGATGAAGGCGCAGAAATACGCCGATGCCCGCACTCGTCTCAGCAAGGGAATGCGCGGCCGCCAGGCGGACCTCACCGCAACGCTCCTGACGGCCTGGGCCTATGCCGGGGCGAAGGACGGCAAACAGGCGCTGGCGACGGTCGACAAGCTCAAGAGCGAGCGCGCTTTCAACCAGTTCCGCGAATACCACGCGGCTCTGATCGCCGACGTGGTCGGCAACACGAAGGAGGCCGAGAAGCGCTTCAAGGCCGCCTATGAGGGCGAGAAGAACACCTTGCAGGTGGTCGACGCTTATGGCCGTTTTCTGGCCAAGCAGGGCAAGAAGGACGAGGCGATCGCCGTCTACAAGGCCTTCGATGAACTCGCTCCGCGCCATCCCATCGTCAGGTCCGCGCTGGCGGCCCTGCAGGAGGGCAAGCCGCTCACGCCCCTCGTGACGAACGCGCAGGACGGCGCGGCCGAGCTGCTCTACGGCCTTGGCGTGGTGGGCAACACGCAGGGTGACGAGCTGACCGCCATCATCTATCTCCAGCTCGGCCTGGACCTGAAGCCGGATCATCCCCTCGCGCTGATCACCCTCGGGGACGTCTATGAGCGCCTCAAGCAATACGAGCAGGCGAACGCGATCTTCGAACGGGTTCCGAAGGACGCGCCGATCCGCACGAGCGCCGACATCGCCATCGGGCAGAACTATGAGCAGATGGGACGCGGCGAAGAGTCCATGGCCTATCTCGACAAGCTCATGAAGGAGCGCCCGGACGACGTCGAAGTGGTGATGGCGCTCGGCAACGTGCAGCGTTCGCGCAAGAAGTTCGCGGAGGCGGCCGAGACCTACGGCCGGGCCATCGAGCTCGTCGGAACGCCGCAGCGCGGCCACTGGATCCTGTTCTTCTATCGCGGCACGTCCTATGAGCGGGCGAAGCAGTGGGACAAGGCCGAAGCCGACCTCAAGAAATCGCTGGAGCTGGTGCCCGACAGCCTGCCGGCCGGTAAGGCCCAGGTGATGAACTATCTCGCCTATTCCTGGGTCGACCGGAACGAGAACATCGACGATGCCTTCAAGATGCTCACGAAGGCCGTGGAACTCGCCCCCCGCGACGGCATGATCATCGATTCTCTCGGCTGGGCCTATTACCGACTCGGACGCTACGAGGATGCGGTGCGGGAGCTGGAAAAGGCCGTCGACCTCAAGGCGGGAGACCCGACGATCAACGATCACCTGGGCGATGCCTATTGGAAGGTCGGCCGCAAGATCGAAGCGAAGTTCCAATGGGATCACGCCAAGGCGTCGAATCCCGAGCCGGAGGATCTCGTGAAGATCCTCAAGAAGATCGACAACGGTCTGGAGGAGGATCCGAATCCCGCCGCCGCCGACAGCACGCCCGCTCCGGCTCCGGTGCCTATGCCGCAGAGCGGCGGTTAATCCGGATTATCTCTCCGTTCCTCGTCATGGCCGGGCTTGTCCCGGCCATCCACATTTTTGTGCCTGGCGCATCGTGCAGGCCCAGCGAGCCGCGCGAGCGAAAAGTGGACCCGTTTTCACGAACGTGGCCCTTCGGGTCCGCTCAACCGATGCGCTTATCTAAGAAGGGAGCATCGGAACAAGAGGTAGGTGCTCGGCACGGGGCCTGGCATGACGGCATAGGATCCTGCTTCCCATCAGACTTTCCCTCGGGCATGGAATGAGCATGTCCGTGTCCCTTGCCGACCACGCGCCCGCCAAGATCAACCTGACGCTTCATGTCCTGGGGCGGCGGGCGGACGGCTATCACGAACTCGAAAGTCTCGTGGCCTTCGCGGGGGTGGGGGACGATCTTCGGCTCGTGCCGGGCCCCCATCTCTCGCTGCGGGTTGGCGGTCCGACGGCCGCATCGGCGGGCACCGCCGCGGACAATCTCGTTCTGAAGGCCGCGCGCCTCCTGGCCGAACGGATGCCAGGTCTCGAGACCGGCGCTTTCCACCTGATCAAACGCCTGCCCGTCGCCGCGGGAATCGGCGGTGGTTCATCCGACGCGGCGGCGGCCCTCAGATTGCTGGCGCAGCTCAACGATCTCCCCCTGTCGCATCCGGCGCTGCGCGAGGCGGCGCGGCTTACCGGCGCGGATGTGCCGGTCTGCCTCGATCCTCGGGCCCGGATGATGCGCGGGGTCGGAGAGGAACTCGGACCGCCTCTGGCGCTGCCGCCGCTTTTCGCCGTTTTGGTGAATCCGCGTGTGCCCGTCGAAACGCCTGCCGTGTTCAGGGCACTCGGATTGCAGACGGGGCAATCCTTGGACGGCGCGGCGCATCCTGTTCCGGAAGCGGGTTCGATTCGGTCCTGGATGGGAAGCCTGGAGGCTGCGCGCAACGATCTCGAACCGCCTGCTCGAACGATTCAGCCGGTGATCGGGGAGGCGCTCGACCTCGTCGCCCGGACCAGGAACTGCCGTCTCGCGCGCATGTCGGGCTCGGGCGCGACCGTGTTCGGTCTCTATGACGATTCTCGGGGCGCGACGGATGCCGCTCGCTTCGTTCTTGGCCACAGGCCGGAGTGGTGGGTAGAGGCCACGAGCCTCGGTTGAGCCTTGACCCGATGCTGGCCGCTCAGTCGCCATCCCGGTCCTTCTCGGGACAGGGGCCTGAGACCTGAATGGCCGGCGCAGGGCCGGCCATGACGTCGATGAAGGCTCGAACCTCTCGAGAATCTTACCAAGCCGGGATGATGGCGCCCTTGAAGCGCTCTTCCAGGAACTTGGCGACTTCCGGAGACTGGTAGGATTCCACGAAGGTCCTGATCTCCGGACGGTTCTCGTCACCCTGACGGGCCGCGATGAAGTTCGCGTAGGGATTGCCCTCGCGCTTCTCGACCGCGATCGTGTCCTTGCGGATGTCGAGACCGGCATTGAGCGCATGGTCGGTGTTGATGACCGCCGCATCGAGATCGGGCAGGGCGCGAGGCAGCTGCGCGGCATCGAGCTCGGAGAACTGGATGTTCTTCGGGTTCTCGGCGATATCGAGCAGGCTCGGCGACAGGCCCTTGCCGTCCTTGAGCTTGATCAGGCCTTCCTGAGCCAGGAGGTTCAGCGCACGACCGCCGTTGCTCGGATCGTTCGGAATGCCGATCTTCGCTCCCTTCGGCAGGTCGGCGACGGACTTCACCTTGGACGAGTAGAGGCCGATCGGCTGCACGAACGTGAAGCCCACGGGCACGATCTTGTAGCCGCGCGCTGCGATCTGCGCATCGAGATAGGGCTTGTGCTGGAAGGCGTTGGCATCGAGATCCTTGCGTTCCAACGCTTCGTTCACGAGGGCGTAATCGGAGAAGGGAACGAGCTCGACATTGAGCCCCTTTCCGGCAGCGACCTTCTTGACGACCTGCGCCACCTCTTCCTCGGCGCCGGACATGACGCCGACCTTGATGCTTTTCTGCTGGGCGGCGGCGGGGAGTGCCACGGCCAGAGCTGCTCCGAGCGCGAAGGTCGCGGACAGGAGCGTGCGGCGGTTGAAAACGGACATAAGACTACCTTTCGGGCAAGATCTGTCCGGACTTCAACACGAGGCCGGACATGTGGTTCGGGGAAGGCGAGGAACGGTCAGGACGCGAGACGACAACACCGCTCGGTGCGGGAATGCCGATGGATCGGTCTCGCTATCGACATGAACGGTGAGTGCGTCATGGCCAGTCGTCCCTCGTGAACCACGAGGCGGAAGCCGCTCGTGGCGCTTTAGCCTTTGATCACGCGGGGCAAGCTGCTCGTCTCAAATCACCGCGGGCCCGAAGGGGACAGGCCGCCTCGGGACAGGGATATTTGTATATCGGCTGATTTTTATGTCAATCGGATTGTTCTGTAAAAAGAACAATCCTGCCATGCTCAATGCGCTCGGGCGATGCAGAAATCGACCGTGTCGAGCAGAGCCTGCTTCATGGGGCTCGACGGGAAGAGGGCGAGTGCATCCCGCGCCATCGAGCCGTAATGGCGGGCGCGCTCGATGGTGTCCTCCAGGGCCCTGTGCCGGCGCATGATCGCGACGGCCTGCTCGAGGTCGCCGTCCTGGATTTCTCCCTGCTCGAGCACGCGCTTCCAGAAGGTGCGCTCCTCCGCCGAGCCGCGGCGGAAGGACAGAACGACCGGAAGCGTAATCTTTCCTTCGCGGAAATCGTCGCCCAGGTTCTTGCCCAGCATCGCAGCCTTGCCGCCATAATCGAGGGCGTCGTCCACGAGCTGGAAGGCAATGCCGAGATTCATGCCATAGGAGCGGCAGGCGGCCTGCTCCGCCTTCGACCGGCTGGCGATCACGGGACCGACCTCGCAGGCGGCGGCGAAGAGTTCCGCCGTCTTGCCCCGGATCACCGCGAGATATTCGTCTTCGGTGGTTTCGGTGTTCTTGGCGGCGGCAAGCTGCATCACCTCGCCTTCCGCGATCACGGTCGCGGCGGCGGAGAGAATGTCGAGGGCGCGCAGCGAGCCCACTTCCACCATCATGCGGAAGGCTTGGCCCAAGAGAAAATCTCCCACGAGCACGCTCGCCTCGTTGCCCCATTTGATGCGGGCTGCGATCTTGCCGCGACGCATGTCGCTCTCGTCCACCACATCGTCGTGGAGCAGGGTGGCCGTGTGCATGAACTCGACGGCGGCCGCGAGCTTCACATGGCCGTCGCCCTCGTATCCGGACAGGCCGGCGGTCGCGAGGGTGAGCATGGGGCGCAGGCGCTTGCCGCCGGAGGAGATGAGATGGTTGGCCACCTCCGGAATCATGGTGACCTCGGATCCCGTCCGCGACAGGATCATCGCATTGACCCGCTGCATGTCGGCGGCCACAAGGGAGACGAGCTTCTCGATGCCCGCATTCTTTTCAGGATGCTTATCTTCGAAAGGAACGACGACGCCCACGTCTCAAACCCGGGTTGCCGGCCGGCATGGCCGGTAGGAATATGATTCACCGTGGCATGGCACTTTCCATGCCGCAATGCAAACGCTTGCCACAGAGGAAAGTTGTCAGCCAATGGTCGAAATCGTCCGCACCAACGATCTCGTGTTGGTTGGCTTCCTACAATCCTTATTGGAGAACGCCAATATCTCCGTTCTTGTGGCAGACATGCATATGAGCGCTCTGGAGGGGATGATCGGGGCTTTTCCCAGGCGGCTCCTGGTGCCTGACGACGATGCGGATCAGGCCCGGCGGCTGATCCGCGAGGCGGGGCTCGAAGGCGAGCTGCGCCAAGGATAGTTGCATGAGTGCGTTCACGGAAGATTGTTTGCTCGGCGGGCGTGTATCCCTGGTCCAGCCCGCCAAAGGGCATCGGGCCGGGACGGATGCCGTGCTGCTCGCCGTGTCGGCGTTCGTAAAAGCTGGGGACAGCGTGGTCGACGTCGGCGCATCCACCGGGGCCGTGGGCCTGATGGTGGCGGCCCGCGAACGCCAGGTGAGACTCGCCTTCGTCGAGCGGGACGCGGCTCTCGCCGAGCTGTGCCGCCGGAATTGCCGCGCGAACGGGGTCGAGGCCGAAATTTACGTTACCGACGTCCTGGACAAAGCTGCCCGCCGCTCAGCGGGCCTGCATCCCGAAACAGCCGATCTGGTCGTGACCAATCCCCCTTTTCTGGAAGAGGGACAGGCGCGAATCTCTCCGGACGAGGGAAGGGCGGTCGCCCATGCGCTGCCAGCGGGTGGGCTGGAAGCCTGGCTCAAGGCATGTCTGGGCCTGCTCAAGCCCAAGGGCCGTTTCGTCCTGATTCACCGGGCTGACCGGCTGGCCCAGTGCCTTGAAGGGTTGTGCGGTCCGCTGGGGGAGTTGAAGCTGCGCTTCGTGCATCCGAGCGCCGAGAAACCTGCCATTCGTGTCCTCATCTCCGGCACGAAGGGGAGCCGGGCTCCCTTGACGATCCTGCCGCCTCTCATCCTCAACGGGCACGACGGGCGCTTCACGCCTCGGGCTCAGGCTCTGCATCTGGGAGAGGCGGATCTCCTCTGACACGATGAAAAGGGCGCCTTCGGGCGCCCTTCTCGAGATTACCAGCGGTGGCCGGGCCTGCGGACCGTGCCGCAGACCTCGATGGGACGGTGGACCCAGCGATAGCCGTTCCAGACCCGCCGGGGCTCGACCCAGCAGCGGCGAACCACCCGGGTCGGCCGATAGCCGTAGCCGTGACCGCGATAATAAGGTCGGCGATAGTCCTGGCGCACCACGTCGGGACCTGGCCGGTATCCGTGGCCGTAATAGGGCTGAGCCTCTGCCTGGGGGGCGGCCAGGCCGGCGACGCCGAGGGCGGCAAATCCCAGAAGTCCGAAAAGAAGCTTGCGCATAACGTTTCTCCTTGGCCGTTTCGGGCTCGTATCCGGAGCGGCCGGTGGGTGAATCTCCTCGATGCCCGTTTTCTAGGGAGATTCAACTGAACGAATGCCGAAGGTTTCCCTAACGAGAGGTTCATCTTGGGAAGCTGTGCTTCATGCCCTACATGTGAGCCATGGCCCAGACATCCCTCTCATCCGTGCTTCCCGCCCGTCTTCAGTTCCTTCTGCCAAGCCGGTTCCGTAGCTATCGCGACCCCATCGTGCCGATCGTTCGCCTGTCGGGTCCCATCGGGGCGGTCATGCCGCTTCGCTCGGGGCTGACCATGGCGAACGTGGCGCAGATGCTGGAACGGGCGTTTTCCGTTCCGGGGGCGAAGGCCGTGGCCGTTGTGGTCAATTCGCCCGGCGGATCGGCCGCTCAGTCGCACCTGATCTTCAAGCGCATCCGCGCTCTGGCGGACGAGAAGAAGATCCCGGTCCTCGCCTTCGTGGAGGATGCGGCCGCCTCCGGCGGCTACATGATCGCCTGCGCGGCGGACGAGATTTTCGCGGATCCCGCCTCCATCGTGGGCTCCATCGGCGTGGTCTCGGCGGGCTTCGGTTTCCAGGAGCTGATTGCCCGCATCGGCGTGGAGCGGCGCGTTCATACGGCCGGCCAGAACAAGGCGATGCTCGACCCGTTCAGACCGGAAAACCCGGAGGACGTCGCCCGTCTCAAAGGCCTTCAGAGCAAGATCCACGAGGTCTTCGTCGATCTTGTCCGCACCCGCCGGGGCGGGAGGCTCAATGATTCCTACGAGGACCTCTTTTCCGGTGCTTTTTGGGTCGGAGCGGAGGCTCTGGACCTCGGCCTCGTCGACGGCCTGGGCGATACCCGCTCCGTCCTGCGCGAGCGCTTCGGAGATAAGGTGCAGCTGCGCATGATCGAGCCCGCCCGCCCGCCTTTGCTGGGCCGTCTCCTTGGACGCCGATCGGTAACCGGGGGAAGCCTGATCGATCCGGGCGAAATCGTCGGGGCCCTGGAGGAACGGGCGGCCTGGGCGCGGCTTGGATTGTAGGGCCGCGGTCTTCTCGGCCTCGTGTGGGGGATACGCTTCGTATCGTCATGCCCGCGCCTGTCGCGGACACCCACGCTTTGAGAAACCGTGCAGGAGCAAGACGTGGGTCGCCGGATCAAGTCCTGCCATGACGGTCAGTGAACCCTGCGCTTGACTTGAGACGCCCACCATC